>DATMQL010000456.1:0-4479 GCA_035566815.1 Steroidobacteraceae bacterium
CGAGAAGTCATTCTCCAGGTCTCCCTGGTACGCCCGCGCAGCGACGACGAAGCCGGCGTTCTCAGGCAGCGTCACCTTCACATGGCCGTTGCGGTTCTTGATGTTGTAATCGCCCAGCGGCAGAGCAGCTTCCACATCGACGCTGCCGTTGGAGTTGTCGATCATCACATCGCCGGCGATGCGATTGAGGTTGATGTCCTTGGAGCGGGTCGATAGCTTCAACGGACCGACAGCTTGCTCGGCCCTTAAATCGCCGGAATCAAGGGAGAAACTGCCGTCAAGTTTTGCAACCTCGAAATCGGTACGGCTGGAGTGGAGATGAAATGGAGAGCCAACGTGTTCGACATGCGTATCGCCGTAGAAGTCTCCCTCGAGTGTGACTAATCCGGTCACGTCTGACACGGTTACATCGCTGAAATGGCGACCGTTCATGCTGACGTCGCCGTTGATGGCATGAGCGAAGAAATCGCCGTGATCCAGTTTGCCGCGCACTGCGCCGGTGATCGTGTCGACTTTGACGTCGCCATGGTCGGACGCGATGTTTACATCGGCCTGATGGCCGGTGACAGTAACGTCACCATGATGCGAGTGCAGGTCGAGTACGGCCTTCGCCGGCACAGAAACTACAACATTGGCCGAGGCATCATTGCCGCCATCAATGCGAACCAGGACCGTGTTTCCACTGGTTGTGATAGTGGGCTTGAAACTATCGAGCCGCCTCTGCGCGTCGCTATCGGAGCCTCCGTAGATCGTCTTGTGCATCGAGATCTTCAGCGTTCCGTCCGACGAGGAACCGGCATCGGTGACACTCGCCACCGTGATATCGCCGCGCAGGTTCTCGAGCATCACGCTTGCTCCGGCCGGAATCGCCTGTGTCACTTCCTGATCGCTCTGGTGCTGCGGCCCCATGAACATCGCGGCGAAGTCGTCGTTGCCATCAAAGTTGTGGCGAAAGCCGTTCCAGTTCCATTCACGCGTGCCCGTCGCCGTCATGCCGAAAAAAACGAGCACGATGATGAGCCATACCGCGCCCCCGCCAACACGTGTGCCACGCGGCGTGCCGGCGTTGACGGCGCGAGTATCGAGTGCCCACTCCAGCAGCAGGACTCCGCCGCCCGCGATCAACAGCAGTGGCCACCATTGGCCGTACCAAAGGTAGAAACTGCGCGGGTTGACGATATGCATGGTCGAGAGCAGGAAGCCAATGCCGATGGCGAGCAGCAGAATGGGCCCCAGAATCGAGCGGCGACGCATGGCGCGGGCCCTTGCTCGCGCGGCCTGATACTGAGCTCGCGCGTATTGGGCCTGTGCCCGGGCCGCTTGCCGCTGTGCGCGCGGGTCAACGTACGCGTACTGCGGAGGATATTGCGGGGGCGTGTTCGGTGGTTGGCTTGCCATAAATCACCTCGGCAGAAAACTTTTCATGCGCGCTTTTGCAGTCAACGCGGCTCTATTGGTGGATACTGTTGCGGCGCCGGCGGGGCAAGTTCAGTACCCGGCGGCGTCGGTGGATACTGTGGCGGGTACACGGGCGGAACGCCCGGAATCTCGCCACTCTCGATTGCGTGCCGCCTCGCGTTGTACTGCGCGAACATCAGCAGGCCGGTGACGATAATCCAGACAGGCCAGGTGCGGCTCCAGCCGTACCGCGTGAACTCTGCGAGCAGGCCCAGAACGCCGGCCGTCAGAATGTAAACCGGTCCGCGAATGCGATTGACGCGCATCCAGTCATTCATTGCACACCTCCCGGACCGCTTCCACGGGGCGGCTGCAGACGGCGCACCAGCAGAAAGAGCCCCAATCCGATGACGAGCAGCGGCCAGCCATGCTCGATCCAGCGATCGTTCAGCACGCCAAACGTGCTCAGCAGGAAGATCACGCCGAGTCCGATCAGCACGATCGCACCTGTCGGGCCTCTCGACGCGCACGGTTGACATGCCGCCGGATCAACTGGGGGAACCACGCCGGCCGGAGGTACTGGCGGCACCGGGGGTACCGGTGGCACGTAATAGCCGTAGCCCTGCTCCGGTGGCGGAGGAGTGCCGGTGAAAGAACTGGTAAACGGCGGCTGCTGGCGTGGGTCGTAGTAGGCCGAAGTCGGATAGCGCGTTGCCCTCTGACCCTGGAACCACGCACCGGCATCGTTCAGCCCAAAAGCGTTCGGCAATGGCGTCCCGTCGCGACGCGCGCGTGCCGTGTGGTAGGAGTCGAACACCATGTAAGCGACCCACGCGGCGATGAAGAGTCCGAAGATGCCGTTCACATTGCTCGATAGCGAGATCAGCACTGCAAAGATGACAACGTGGATGAGGGCCTTGGCGTACTGGCCGTTGTACATTGCGCCGACGCCAGGGATCAGGCCGAGCAGCACGGACGCAGCCAGGTTGGGATTCGGCTCAGGCGTGAGCGGCGGCACGGGAATGTAGCCAGGACCAGGGCCGGTGGGCCCGGGAGCTTCAGTGCCTGTGGGCGAGGAGCCGGAAAAAGGACCGGCAGCATTTGGGTCCGGATTGGAACCTTGGGCGTAATTCATACAAGTCTCCTCTGGTACGAGGCACGAAGTCTCAAATTTTCGTTGCTATTGTTCTGCCACGCTCGTGGATGACGAAGCGCGACTTCTCTTAAATCTGAATCGCCGGCGGTTGCCGGTTCCGTTTCATCGCGTTTGGGCGACGCGGTCTGTTTATCTCCTGCAACACGATCAGTGCGGTTGCCGTCGTTGGTATCGCGCTGGCTCGAAGGACCACCGCCGCCGGCTGGTTTTGCTGCCGGCTGCTTACGCGTACCGCCTTCGGGATTCTCGTCGGCATTGCGGCGAAATTCGCGAACCCGCGCTTCAAGTTCGTAAACGATTCTCAGGTTGTCGTAATACCGCGTGACGCGCGCGCTGGTCTCCGTAACCGAACGGGAGACGGAGCGGCGCAGGTTGCTGGGCTTCAAGTCCGCCGGGCGCACCTGCGTAACGTGTATGCCGAGCAGATTGAACGTCAGCGTGATCGAGAAGAACGCCATCGCCGCCGTCAGCAGGAAACGCGGCTCAGTCAGATTATGGCGGCCGCTGCGCGCCATGGCGACCAGATTCACACGGTCCCAGGGTTTGGCTCTGCGCACTGCGACAGACGCGCTCGGCGCGATGACACCGATCGCCGGATAGCCGGCTGCGGCAACAAGACTCTTTTCAATTGGCTGGGCCGCCGCCTGGACGGAAGAACTGTTGTGCGCCCCGCTGGTGCCGGCCAGAATGCGCGCGAATAAATCCGCAGGTGGAACGACCGGCTCCTGTTGCAGCAGGCGCAACCAATCATGTCCGCGACGCGCCTCGTCCAGAAGATCGGAACAAGGGGCACATCCCGCAACATGAGCGTTAAAGCGTGCAAACTCAATGGGATCGAGTATGGCGCCCCTGCCGTCGGCCTGATCGAGCACCTCGGCAAAAAGCGCCTCGCACTGACCACAGTCCAGTGGCCTCAGGTTCTGCTCGGGATGGAAATTGATTGGGCCAGCCATGACTACATCACCTGTCCTTTATTACGTTCAAGCAACCGCGCTAGTTCCATGCGCCCGCGGCTGATCCGCGATTTCACCGTGCCCTCAGGAATGCGCAACACCTGCGCAATTTCTTTATAGTCCAAATCCTCTAAGTCCCGCAGAATGACCGCTTCACGCAGTTCCGGAGAAAGCTGCTTCAATGCCTGCTGAATCAACCCGTAGAGCTCGCGATTGAACGCCTTTTGATGGGCCGAAGGCGCGCCGTCTTCCAGGCGCTCGATCGGCGGAGGCATCGCGTCATCGCTCCCCGAAGTCTCCCAGCCGTGATCGAGCGAGCTGGTGACACGTTCCTGACGGCTGCGGCGAAAATGATCGACCAGCAGGTTGCGCGTCAACGTGGTCATCCAGGTCTGAAAGCTGCCCTTCTCCAGGTCGAAGCTCGATAGGTTCCGATAAAGCTTGAGAAAGACATCCTGTGTCAGGTCTTCCGCGTCTGTCGGCGAACCGGTGAAGCGATAGCAGAGCCCATAGACGCGCCGGTGCTGAAGCCGCACCAGTGCCGCCCAGGCGTCGGAATCCCCGGCGATGCAGCGGCGCACCAGCAGCGCTTGCGCTTCCTGTTCGGCAGCACTTTGTGGGTTGGCGTGGGCCACTTTCGTCGGCTTTTGCTCCTGAGTCGGATGGTTCGGAAGGAGTTTACTCTTTTGGTTTCGCGAGTCACGGGGCCCGATGGGTGTTCCCGAACTGGACGGCATTATGGCACTCCTCGTTGCGCGCGGTGTCCTGCCCGCCGCGCTGAAGCCCGTTGAAGGAATCGCCATGGAACCAACGCCCATGTCCGCTTACTACGCGGCATATGGCCGCCGGGTTCCGTTGGCGGCTCCGTCGCTGACGATTTTGGCTCGGGCGCGCTACTCAGAGCGCAGCGCCTGCACCGGCTCAACCCGTGCCGCCCTGCGCGCCGGCCAGTAGCTGGCGAACAGCACCGGC
>DATMQL010000457.1:0-9894 GCA_035566815.1 Steroidobacteraceae bacterium
AGGACGCAGGAGATGGCGACAATGCGCTGTTGCTCGTTGGGGAGGAATTCGCTGCCGGTGCTCTGGCGGCGCAGGGCGAACATGGCCTTCGCGACCTGCTCGTCGGGGAGGTCGCCGAGGTCGTGCAGGCGGCGACCCAACGCGATATCAGGGATGGTCTCAATGTCGAAAACGAGGCAGTTCATGGGGTGGCTCGCATCAACACGGCGACGGCCACGATGAGGCCCGCCTCATCGGTCAGGGTCACATGGCCTTCGCCAATGCCGAGTCCCTGCCGGACTCGTTCGCCGCGCTCGGAGAACACGACTTCCGGTTTGCCCCAGGAGTTTTGTACTACTCCCACGTCCCGGATCCAGACGCCATGGGCGAAACCGGTGCCCATGGCTTTGACGATGGCTTCCTTGGCAGCGAAACGCATCGCCAGAAAACGGGCGGGCCGCTGGGTTTTGGCCAACTGCACCTGCTCGGCGGGCATGAGGAGATGTTGGACGAAGCGCGCGCCGAAGCGCTCCAGGGTCTCATCGATGCGCTTTGCTTCGAGGACGTCGACGCCAATGCCAAAAATCATTCGCGCGCCGCCACCATGAGAGCCTTCATCTCCCGCACGGCCACCGTGAGGCCGTCGAACAGGGCGCGGGAGATGATGGAGTGGCCGATGTTGAGCTCCACTATTTCGCGGATGGCGGCGACGGGTTGCACGTTGTGGTAGTGGAGGCCGTGGCCGGCGTGCACCACGAGTCCGAAACTGGCAGCGAGTTTGGCACCCGCGTGGAGGCGCTCGAGCTCGGTGGCCTGGCGGGAACCGGCTGAATCCGCGTACGCGCCGGTGTGCAACTCAACGACCGGGGCACCGGTCTGTGCGGCGGCTTCGATCTGGGGCGCATCCGGATCGATGAACAAGGACACGCGGATGCCCTGCCCCATGAGGACGGCGGTGGCTTCTTTAATACGCTGCACCTGGCTCATGACGTCGAGGCCACCTTCGGTCGTGATTTCCTGGCGACGTTCGGGAACGAAGCAGCAGTCGGACGGACGGACGACGCGAGCGATGTCGAGCATCTCGTCGGTAACCGCCATCTCGAGGTTCATGTGGGTTTTGATCAGGTCGCGCACGGAGCGGACGTCCTGCACCTGGATGTGGCGGCGGTCCTCGCGCAAATGCAGGGTGATGCTGTCGGCACCGGCCATTTCGGCGGCCAGGGCCGCGTGCACAGGGTCGGGATAACGGCCGCGGCGCGCTTGGCGCAGCGTGGCTACGTGGTCGATGTTGATGCCGAGGGCGATTGATTTGTAGGTCATGGGTGCGCTCAACGATGCGCGTGTGGGATTCGGGTGCGTGCAGTCATGTCTGCGGTCTCGTCCGGGACTCTCTGCGCGCGACGGCTCTGGCAACTCCACGTGTGGCCAGCGGCCGGCCTTCCAGACATTGTGCCAAAGCCGCCTGCAACAGCCGCCGGGAATCGTCGAGCTCGCGCGCGTCCGACAGGCGTTCGTTCGCGAGTCCGATGAGCGACTGCCCGGCGAGCGCGCCTGCGGCGTCGGCGACGGTCGGGACGAGCCCCTGCTCGGGACGGAAATGATAGTACTCGTTGGGCTCGATGCGCTTGCCTGTCTGTGCTTCGGCATCGAGGTCGAGGCCGTAGCCGAGCGCCTCGAGCAGCCGCTTTTCGAACACGCGCAACTCCCGCTCGAGCGGCGCGCCGTGACGAAGACTTTCGAGCGTCTCGTGATAGGTGTCAAACAACAGGGGGAGCGGATCGTGTCGCGTGGTGAGCTTTATCAGGAGCTCATTCAGATAGAACGCAGCCATCAGGCACGGCGCGGGTACCGGCGGCGCGGCTTGCGCGCTTTCGGCGCCGGTGAGTTGCGCGGCCTCGCCACGACCGGTCCACGACAGCAGCAGCATTTGAAACGGCTGCAGGATGGAGGCGAGCTTCGCCTTCGGGCCGCGCACGCCGCGGGCAAACAGGGAGAGTCGGCCGTGGTCACGGCTCACGACCTCGAAGATGCGGCTGGTGTCGCGATAGGGCCGGTGGTGGAGGATGTAGGCCGGCGCGAGCTGGATGCGGCGGAGATTGCGCATCATTACAACCCCGATGCGAGCTCAATGTGGCGGCATCGATTGTGCGTCATTCGAGCCCGAGTTCCTGCAGGGCACGGGTGTTGTCCGCCCAGTTTTCGCGGACTTTCACCCAGAGCGTCAGGTGAAGCCGGCGGCCGAGAATCTCGTTCAAAGCGAGTCGCGCAGAGCGGCCGACCCGCTTCAAGCGCTCGCCCTTCGCGCCAATCACAATCGGCTTCTGCCCTTCCCTGTCGACCCAGATGGCGGCGTCAACCATGAGTTGTCCATCCTCCTCGGCGAGGCGCTCGACTTCAACGGCGATGCCGTAGGGGACTTCCTGGTTGAGCTCCAGGGTCAACTTCTCACGGATCATCTCGGCGATGCGGAATTCGCGGCCGCGGTCGGTCAACTCGCCATCGGGAAACATCGCGGGCGATTTCGGGAGATGTTTGGCGATCGAGCGTTGCAAGGCGTCGGTGCCGTCGGCTTTCAACGCGGAAATGGGGACGACTTCGAGGAAATCGTGTTTTTGCGAGACGGAGGCGATGTAGGGCAGCAGACGATCGCGGGGGTGGACACGATCGACTTTGTTAACGGCGAGGATGGCGGGTCGGCCGGAGCTCTTGATGCGCTCGAGAGCGAGATCGTCCTCCGCGGTCCAACGGGTTGCTTCAACGACCAGCACGACGAGGTCCGCGCCTTCGAGAGCGCTCGCGGCCGTGCGGTTCATGGCCTTGTTGAGCGCGCGCGTGGCGCCGTGATGTAGGCCGGGTGTGTCGACGAAGGCGATCTCGGCGTCGGGCAGGCGCGAGATGCCAACAATGCGGTGGCGGGTGGTCTGGGGGCGCGGGGTGACGATACTCACTTTCTGACCGACGAGGGCGTTGAGCAGGGTCGATTTGCCGACGTTGGGGCGGCCGACGAGTGCAGCGAAGCCGCTATGGAATTCGGGGGACGGGGTTTGTGACATACCGATAGCTTACAGGGGGCGCCGGCGCGGTGCGCTGGCGCCGTCGAGTCGCTATCGTTTCGCAGCGGCGGCTTCGATGGGGAGAATGATGTGTTCAGCGGCTTCCTGCTCGGCGCGGCGGCGGCTCAAGCCCTGGCCGACGCTGTGGGCGCCCAGGTCGGGGACGTCGCAGGTGACGTGGAAGGTCTGCGCGTGGGCCTCGCCTTCGATGCGATCGACCGTATACCGCGGCAAGGAGTAACCGCGAGACTGGAGGTACTCCTGAAGGCGGGTTTTTGCATCCTTGAGCGTCTCCGGGGCCGGTAACGCGGCGATCCGGGGGGCAAAGAGCCTGCGGATGACGTCTTCGGCCGCCTCCAGGCCGCCGTCGAGGAATATCGCGCCACAAACCGCCTCGAGAGCGTCCGCGAGGATCGACTGCCTCCGGAAGCCACCAGTCTTGAGCTCGCCGGAGCCGAGCTGCAGCTCGTCGCCCAGGCCGATGGCGGCAGCCACGTCGGCGAGCGGCTCGGCACTTACGACGCGCGCTCTGAGACGGCTCAGGTCACCCTCGGAAGCCTCGGGGAAGGCGATGTAGAGGTGGCGCGCGACGGCCAGATTGAGGACGGCGTCGCCCAGGAACTCGAGGCGCTCGTTGTTGCGCCCGGGGGCGCTGCGGTGGGTCAACGCCGCGACGAACAGGCTGAGGTCGCGCGGCTCGTATGAGAGTCGCCCGCGAACCCATCGAACTGGCCAGTCACTGTTCGTCATTTCCCCTTTTGCGGGACTCTTGGGGCGGAGCGCCTCAATCGCCGAGGGCGCCCTTGAGTTTCACCGTCTTGTCGAACGTGACCAGGATAGCAACGTTCGCGAACAGGGGCGCCTGGTCGTCGTAGTTGGCCTCGATCTTCCAGTTACCGTTGTCGCGAGTGATTTGGAGGTCCTTTACGGACGGGTAGTCAATGTAGTCGGTAGTGAAGTGCCTTTCGATGGAGGCGCGGATAGTAGCCGCGTTGGCCGAGCCATTGTCTATTTCCCCAGCGATCAAGTTGAGGTTGTGCACGACGCTGAAGTAGTTCAGATACAGCGGCCCGATGCGTATGCCGGCGTAGACACAGATGGCTACGGGGATCAACAGGAACAGCCAGCCGATTGCAGTGACGCCACGTTGGTGCTTGCGCATCGATCCTCTCTCCCGTGCGTTGGAAACCACCTCGGTTTCCTTACTTTATGGCGGAGCCGATCCGGCTCCACGTGGGGCCGCCGGTGCGCTGCGGGTCCCAGTTGAACCAGATCCGGGTCGCCTTGCCGACCAGGTTCTGCTCGGGCACGAAGCCCCAGACCCGGCCGTCCTCGCTGTTGTCACGATTGTCGCCCATCATCAGGTACTGTCCGGGCGGGACCACGCGGCTCCACACCGGGCCGTCGCCCAAGAGTGCCGCTGCGGGCGCGCCCTGACCATCACCACAGTTGTAGCCGCGGATTTCCTTACGGTTACATCCCGGCAGCGGGCTGGGTGACGGATCGAGCGGCACGGGGCACAGCATGGCCTGGTGGGTATGCTCTCCAAGTGTTTCCTGCGCGAGCTGGAAATTCACGTAGCACCCGTCGTTGAACGGGGCGACGATCTTGAAGGGCACCGGCGTGCCATTGACGGTGATCCGATCGTTTCGAACCTCCACATGATCGCCCGGCAGGCCCACGAGACGCTTGATGTAGTTCACGGATGGATCGAGCGGATAGCGGAATACGACCACATCTCCGCGTTGTGGGCCTCCAATTGAGACGATCTTCTCGTTGACGACCGGCAGGCGCAGGCCATAGGCGTACTTGTTGACGATGATGAAATCACCGTCGAGAAGGGTCGGCATCATGGAGTCGGACGGGATGCGAAACGGCTCGAAAATGAAGGAGCGCAGGACCAGCACAACCAGCGCGACCGGAAAGAAGCTGCGGGCATAGTCGACGGTACCGGGCTCGCGGATGACGCTCAGGTCCTTGCCCGCGGCTTGCGCCGTGGCGGCGCGGCGCCGCGAGAGGAACAAGGCGTCCACCCCCCACACCAGGCCGGTCAGAAGGGTGATCCCGAACAGCACGGCACTGAAATCCAGCCGCTCCGCGACCAGCAGCCGCAAGACCGCGGCACCGATCAGGATGGGCAGCGTGTGATAGGCCACCGCGATAACCGGCGGATCGTGCGCCTCCTGGGGAGCCGCGGCGATCTGGCGGCGAGGCCGCAGAAACCAGTCGTCGGCGATGCACAGCAAGCCCACGGGAAGCGCGAGCCACGAGAGGAATACGACGATGGGCATCAGCATCTGCATGAGTTGGAACCTGACGTGCGTGAGACGTTATTCTTTACGGCCGATCTGCAACACGGCGAGAAACGCTTCCTGGGGGATCTCGACCTGTCCCACCTGTTTCATGCGTTTCTTGCCTTCCTTCTGCTTCTCCAACAGCTTGCGCTTGCGGCTGATGTCGCCGCCGTAACACTTGGCGAGCACGTTCTTGCGCAGCGCCTTTACGGTGGCGCGCGCGATGACGGCACTGCCGATCGCGGCCTGCACCGCTACTTCGAACATCTGCCGCGGAATGAGTTCCTGCATCTTGTCGACGAGCTCGCGGCCCCGTTGGTAGGCGTTGTCCCGGTGCACGATGATGGAGAGTGCGTCGACCGGCTCGCCATTGATGAGGACGTCCAACTTCTGCAGCGGCGCGTTCTGGAAATGGCTGAATTCATAGTCGAAAGACGCATAGCCGCGGCTCACGGACTTGAGGCGGTCGAAGAAATCCAGCACCACTTCGGCGAGCGGCAACTCGTATTGGAGCGACACCTGGGTGGCGACGTACAGCATTTTTTTCTGTTTGCCGCGCTTCTCGGTGCACAACTTCAACACGGAGCCGACGTAATCGGGCGGCACCAGGATGTTGGCAATGATGATCGGCTCACGAAGCTCTTCGATCTCGTTCGAGGGCGGAAGTTTCGCGGGATTGTCGACGTACACGAGGGTGCCGTCGGTGCGTGACACTTCGTAGACAACGGTGGGGGCGCTCGTCACGAGCTCCAATTGGTACTCGCGCTCGAGACGCTCCTGCACGATGTCCATGTGGAGGAGGCCCAGAAAGCCGATGCGGAATCCGAAGCCTAACGCGGTGGAGACTTCGGGCTCGTAGTGCAGGGCCGAGTCGTTCAGGCGCAGTTTCGAGAGGGCGTCACGGAAGTTCTCGTAGTCCTCGGAGTTGATGGGGAAGATGCCGGCGAAGACGCGGGGTTTGATCTGTTTGAAGCCGGGGAGCGCGGTGTCGGTGGGCCGGTTTTCCAGGGTGATGGTGTCGCCAACGGGGGCGCCATCGATCTCTTTTATACCGGCGACGACGAAGCCCACATCTCCCGTGGCCAGGGTGGGCTGCGCGAGGGCCTTGGGCGTGAAGCGGCCGAGGCGGTCGACCTGGTGGCTGCGGCCGGTGGAAAACACTCGGATCTTGTCGCCGGTTTTGATCGAGCCGTTCATGACCCGGACCAGCGAGACGACGCCGACGTAGTTGTCGAACCAGGAGTCGATGATGAGGGCCTGGAGCGGGCCATCGGGGTCGCCCTTGGGGGCCGGAATCCGCCGGATGAGGGCTTCGAGAAGGTCGGGGACGCCCTCGCCTGTCTTCGCGCTCACGCGGACGGCGTCGGTGGCGTCGATGCCGATGATCTCTTCGATCTCTTTCGAGACGCGGTCGGGGTCGGCGGACGGGAGGTCGATCTTGTTGATGACGGGGAGTACTTCGATGCCCTGCTCGATCGCCGTGTAGCAGTTCGCGACGCTTTGAGCTTCAACACCCTGGGAGGCATCGACAACGAGGAGCGCGCCGTCGCAGGCCGCCAGCGAGCGCGAGACTTCGTAGGAGAAGTCCACGTGGCCGGGGGTGTCAATCATGTTCAGCTGGTAGCGCTCCCCATCCTTGGCGTCGTAATAGAGAGTGACGCTCGCCGCCTTGATGGTGATTCCGCGCTCACGCTCGAGCGCCATGGAGTCGAGCACCTGCGACTGCATTTCGCGGTCCTGCAGGCCGCCGCAGAGCTGGATGAGCCGGTCGGCCAGGGTGGATTTACCGTGATCGACGTGGGCGATGATGGAGAAGTTACGTATGAGCCGCATGAATCCGCAATCTGTCTGGTGACGGCTCGTTGTTTCACCCGCGATCCAATTAGCGGCGGGCGGTCACGCTGGGCCGGGCGCGGATTATGCACGAGAGGTCGGCCCGCTGGGGCGCAGTCCTGAAATCAGGGAACCCCCGGCCTGTCATCGATCTCCTGGGTCCGATACTGGATGAGGGCACTGCCTTCGGCGGGGACGGTAAGACTGAAAGTGGGGTGTCCATTGCGGGTCCCCGGGACGTGATCCGCTTCCACGAGGGTCGCCCCATCCGGCAACAGCACGCTCAGCTCAACGAATGCCGGGGCGCTGCGAGCGTTAGTGACCTGGATGACATGAACCTCATCGACCTCGCTCGAACGAACGACCACGCGAGGCCTCAGCCGTAGCCGCTTGAGCTTCTTTGGATCCACGGCTCTATCCGCGGTCTCTGCGTTTATCTGGACATCCGGGGCTTCACCGACATCGATCTCAAACTCCTCGTCGACCGCGACATCGCGCAATGGCGCCTCGTTCACCAGCAGCGGCACACCCTCGCGCTCGTAAAAGGCCGCCACTCGTCCCGAGGGCAGCGGCAGCCCGAGATGGTGCGCGCGGTCGTTGCGGGTACGCAGTACTTTGCGCAGCGGCTGGGACTCCAACTCGCTGTCGGCCGGGACGTCGGCGTGATAGATGAGCTTCACTGGAACAGCCTGTTGGTCGAGCATGCGCACCTGTTTGATCTGGCGGCTCGTGACGGAGGTGCGCCAGGGAACCCGGTACAGTTTGAGATCGCCCAGTTGTTCCTGCTGGGTGCCCGTGACCGCGACTTCCTGAATGGCCATGTCGTACATTGGCATGGGGGCCATCGCTTTTCGGGCCGCCGTGACCATGACGCTCTCGAGCTGGCCCAGGGGCCTCGCTGCGAAGATGTGGGGCGCGTCCGGCGTATCACTCGTCGATCCGCGCGGCCAACACTTCGCCAGAATCTCGATGCCCGGGTCTATGGGCTCGATTTGCTGCGCTTGCCGATTGAGGCGGCCGGCAACGACTTGTGCGTGGGCGTCTGGAAAGGATACCGAGTTGCTGTTGCCGAGCGTCACCCAGGCACCGAGGTCGATGCTGCTCCCGTCGGCAGATACAGCGGCGACATAGTTAGCCATCCAATCGAAACCCCGCGCCAGGTATGACAACCTGACTTGCGCCGTGGCGGGCTCGGGGCTGCGAATCAGCGCGGACAACGTCGGTGTCGCGGGCGCATCCGTCGCGGCATCGAACTGGAAAGTTTCCGGCAAGCCGGAACAGCGCAGCGCCTCGATCTCACCGGCGGCGCTTTGAAACACAACACCCTCGGAGTCCGAGATGAGAGTGCCCTGGATGTCAGTCTCCTTGCCGGTCTTCCGATCGGTGCGCACCAGCCAAATGGAGCGGCCGACAGTAGCCTTCACCAGCGCTGAAGGGCTGAGTACCTGGGCGTCGTGATTTTTTTCGAGAACGCCGGTCGGCAGGCCGGTGATGATGGCGCTCGCGGGCTGGATGCCATCCGCGACGCCCTCGAAGCGGATGCGGCTTTCGCCCGCCGGAATGGACACGGTCCGTGTCTCGGTGACCAGGGCGAAGCCCCCCAGCCGATCGAGATCGAGGGATTCGGAAACCCCATAGGGAGAGCGGTAGACCGTGACCGAAAGATCGGTCACGGCGCCGGCGCGCACGGTTTTCGCCGCGGCGCTGCCGTCGCTGGCCTCGGCGGACAGCGGAGCAAGCGCCGTTACCAAGAGCAGGCACGAATAGAGAAGACGCCGCACGACCGGCACCGGGCGCGCTCTAAAACCGCGTCTCGAAGCTGGCGGTGAGCGTTACGCTGCCATTGGCGGGCACCGTGACCACCCACTCGGCCTCTTCCGCACTACGGCGCGTACTTTTCTGACTCTCATTCTTGATGGCGGTATCGCCCCACAAACCCGCCTGCAACACAGAAACCGTGACGGGCTTCGGCAAAGCGTTCGACACCACATAGCGCATGTCGCTCTGCCAGTGGTCATAGCCGAGGCGGCTGCGCTTTTCGACTGTGGACTGCACCTTCACGTCAAACGCGTCTCCCGTCGACAAGGAGAGTTTCGAGCCCATCGGGGTGTGGTCGATCCGGCTCTCGCCGATGAACTGCGGATCGCCACGCTTGTCACGCATGTAGAACCGCAGAATTCCCGCAGGCAGTTGGTCGCCCAAGCCGGCGTGCGAACTGGTGGTGAAGCGATAGACTGTCTGGGCACTCAGCGGCGTGTTCGAAGTCCCCAGCCACTGGTTGCGGAACTCATAGCCATGCTCGGCGGGGACACCGTGCACGTCGAGGAAGCTGACCTGTTTGGTTTGCAGGTTGGCAATAGTGGTGCGCTCCGCGAGGGGATACAGGTAGTAGTCGCCGAGACGCTCTCGCGAGCCGCTCTCGGTCCCCGCCTGCTGCAAGGTCGGCCGCGGTTGCCGCATGTAGGGCCTACCGCCGCCGTCCGTCGCACCACCGCTCACGTTGGGGGAGCCAGCGACCAACAGTGTCTTGGCGTTGTCGTAGGTGGTACCACTCGAGTTGGTCAGTGTGATCCAACCTTGTACGTCGATCTTCGAGGTGACCTCGTCGAAAAGCGCGACATAGTCCGCCCGCCAGCCCAGCCCCGGGGTGAGATAGCTCAAGGTGGCCGGCACCGGACCGCTGTGGGCACCATTGACGGTGACGGACAAGGTGGGATGGGCGCGCAGGTTGTCGG
>DATMQL010000458.1:0-8769 GCA_035566815.1 Steroidobacteraceae bacterium
GCGATGACGTTCCAGCCTTTTTCGGCGTACTGCTTCGCCAGCTCGAGGCCGATGCCGCGGTTGGCTCCAGTAATGAGCACCGTCGGCGCGCTCTTCTTGAATTCCGCGCTGGCCGTGAACGGCAGCATGACGAGCATTGAAAGGAGGAAAGCGGCTCTGATCATGGACGTAGTCCTGTATTGGTAGGGACGCGATATTAGGGCAGTCACGAGCTCAGCGGTGACCGGACGGCGGTCATGCCGTCGGCACCACGCTTCT
Source organism: Steroidobacteraceae bacterium (assembly GCA_035566815.1). GTDB lineage: Bacteria > Pseudomonadota > Gammaproteobacteria > Steroidobacterales > Steroidobacteraceae > 13-2-20CM-66-19. The sequence continues at coordinate 259 of DATMQL010000458.1, forward strand.
TCAAAGGTCGGGAAAGTCCTCTTCCCAGAATTCTAATTCTTTGCGCGACGGGTCCGGGGGGCGGCTGAGTTCGGCCTGGCGCAATTCCACGCGACGGATTTTTCCCGATATCGTCTTCGGCAGCGGCGCGAACTCGAGGCGGCGAATGCGTTTGTAAGGCGACAGGCGCGTCCGGACGTGCCGAAAGATCGACAGCGCCGTCTGCGAGTCCGGTGTGGCGCCTGCGATCAACTCGACGAAGGCCTTCGGGACACAGAGTCGGACGGGATCCGGGGACGGCACGATGGCTGCCTCGGAAACCGCGGCGTGCTCGATCAACACGCTTTCGAGCTCGAAGGGGCTTATCCGGTAGTCCGACGACTTGAACACGTCGTCCATACGACCGACGTAGGTCAGGTAGCCCTCGGCGTCGCGGGAAGCGATATCACCCGTATGGTAATAACCATCAGCCATTGCATCCGAATTGCGCTCAGGATCGTCGAAGTACCCCTGCATCAAGGCGAGGGGCTGCTGGCCCAGGTCGACACAGACCTCGCCCTCGTCCGCGACTTTCCCCTGGAGATCCACGAGCACGATCGGGCAGCCGGGCAACGGCCTGCCCATCGAGCCGGGCTTGATCCGCAGTCCGGGCGGGTTGCCGATCTGGGCGGCGGTCTCTGTCTGGCCAAATCCATCGCGCACAGTGATGCCCCAGGCGTCCCGCACACGCTCGATCACTTCCGGGTTCAAGGGCTCGCCGGCGCTGGTGGCCTCTGTGAGCGTCATGCGCCAACTCGCCAGGTTCTGTTGAATCAATAGACGCCATACCGTGGGTGGCGCGCAGAACGTGGTCACCCCACAGCGAGACATCTGATCGAGAACCGCGCGGGCATCGAACCTCTCGTAATTCAGACTCAGCACGCAGGCCTGCGCATTCCAGGGCGCAAAAAAGGACGACCAGGCGTGTTTGGCCCAACCGGGAGAGCTGAGATTCAAATGAACATCCCCGGGCCGCAGGCCCAGCCAGTACATCGTCGACAGATGTCCGACCGGATAGCTCGCGTGCGTGTGAGCCACCAACTTCGGTTGGGCCGTGGTCCCGGAGGTGAAATACAGGAGCAACAGGTCGTCGGCACGCGTAGGTGCGATCGCTTCGAAATGCTCATGCGCCGTGTAAGATTCTTCATACGCAAGCCATCCGGCTCTGGCTTCCCCAACAGCGACGCGCACCACAACCGTCCCGAGTCCCTCGAACCGGTCGACGAGATTCGAAGTCGTCACGACGACCTTGACACTCCCCCGCTCGAGTCGATCGCGTAGTTCCGTTCGCTCGAGAAGCGTCGTCGCGGGGATGATCACCGCACCCAGCTTGATGGCCGCCAACATCGTTTCCCACAGCGGAACGACATTCGCGAGCATGAGGAGAATCCTGTCACCCGCCCCCACTCCGTGCGCTGACAGGAAGTTGGCGACCTGCGAGGAGCGGCGCGCCAACTGCGCGAACGTCAGAGACTCCTCGGCGCCCGTTCCGCTCACCACCCGCAGTGCGGGGGATTCGTTGTCTCGCGCGATGACATCGAAGTAATCGCGCGCCCAGTTGAATTCCTCAAAACGGGGCCATTGAAACTCGCGGCCGGCGGCGGCCAGGTCTTCTCTCAGGCGCAGTAACAGATCGCGAGCGGCAACCAGGCGTTCGTAATTTCGCATGCTCCCCCCTCGGGCGTCCAAGACCTCTCCGGTGCCGCGCGACCGCAACACCCGTGCGACTTGAGCATATGATTAAAATGGAATACAAGCTTCGGCGCCAGGTGGCGTAGCATCGCGGGCACCATGACCTCCGCGTCGTCCGATAATCCAATTCCGCTGCTGGACCTGCGCCGGTTCGATGCCGACGCAGCCCAACGGGAGGCGTTTCTGGCCGAGCTGCGCGCAGCAGCCCGGGACGTCGGCTTCTTCTATCTCAGCGGTCACGGCGTCGAGCCGGACCTGCTGCGTGAGCTCATCGAGCTTTCGCGTCGATTTTTTGCCCTGCCCGAGGCCGACAAGCTCGCCATCGAGATGGTGAACTCGCCGCATTTTCGCGGCTATAACAGGGTTGCCTGGGAGCGCACGCGCGGGGCTCCCGACTGGCGTGAGCAGATTGATATTGGCGCGGAACGGACCGCACTCCCGAGAGAGCCCGGCGGCCCCGCCTGGGCGCGGTTACAAGGTCCGAATCAATGGCCGGCGGTCCTGCCAGCGTTACGCCCAGCCGTCCTGCGCTGGCAGAACGCTGCAATCGAGGTACTGTCACGACTGTTGCGTGCGTTTGCCTTGTCGCTTGGACAGCCGGAGGATGCGCTCGAGCCCCTGTATCGCGACGAGCCGCACCACCTGGCCAAACTCATCCGCTACCCGGGACGCGATACCACCGATAGCGAGCAGGGAGTGGGCGCTCACAAGGACGCGGGCCTTCTCACCCTACTACTCCAGGACACACAGGGTGGCCTGCAAGTCGAAACGGCTGACGGTTGGATCGAGGTCACACCGCGGCCGGATACGTTCGTTGTAAACATCGGCGAGTTGCTGGAGTTGGCATCGGATGGCTACCTGCGAGCCACACTTCACCGGGTCGTAGCGCCGCCGGCGGGAGTTGAAAGAATTTCCGTGGCCTTCTTTCTCGGCGCCCGCCTGGACGCAACCGTCCCCCTGCTCCACCTGCCTCCGGCACTCGCCGCGCAGGCGCGGGGACCGGAGAGCGATCCCAAAAATCCGCTGTTCCGTAGTGTCGGCCAGAACTATCTGAAGGGACGGTTACGGTCTCATCCGGATGTGGCGCGACGTCACCATGCCGACCTGCTCGAGCCGGCAGCGCCGACCGCAGCGTCTTCGGGGTAAAGTGTGCACCCATGAACAGACGACTTCACCGCTCCTTGTTATCAGGCGTATCGGTCGCCCTGCTCGCGTTTGGATGCGCGCATGCCGCCGATGCACCGGGTCCGGCGCTCGACTCGATAGAGCAACGCGTGAAGCCCTGCACGAGTTGCCATGGAAATGAAGGGCGTGCGACGCGCGAGGGTTACTTTCCGCGCATCGCCGGAAAGCCGCCCGGCTATCTCTTCAATGAGCTGGTGAACTTCCGGGACGGCCGGCGTCATTACCAGATGATGACGTACATCGCACAATTCCAGAGCGACGATTATCTTCGCGAGATCGCGGCTTACTTCGGCGCACAACACGTCCCTTACCCCGCGCCGGAGCACACGAAGTCGACCGCGGCCGTGCTCGAACGAGGCCGGCAACTCGTGAAAGAGGGGGATCGGACTCTGAGCATACCCGCCTGTACCTCCTGCCACGGGAGTCGGTTGTTGGGAGTGGCTCCGGCGGTGCCGGGATTGTTAGGAGTATCGCAGGACTACCTGACAGCCCAACTGGGCGCCTGGCGTAGCGGCGTTCGCGCCGCGGCTGCTCCGGACTGCATGCGCCAACTCGTGCACCGGATGCATCCCGAAGACCTGGACGCTGCCACGGCCTGGCTCGCATCGCAGCCCGTTCCAGAAGGCGCGGAGCTCGAGATATCGTTCGAGCATTCGCCTCCGCTGGAATGCGGCAGCATCGAGCGGGGAAGTCATTCGCCATGAGAAAGGCTTTCCTGGGCGGCGCAGTACTTCTCGTTTTGGTACTCATCGCACTGTGGTGGAGTACGGCGCGTGACCGGGAGAGCGGGGAGGCGCCCCAGTCCGCCTCCCCGGCTAACGCCGACCCGGTGCAACATGGACGCGAGCTCGTTTCGCTGGCTGACTGCAAGTCGTGTCACACGGCCCGGGGTGGCGCCCCATTCGCTGGTGGGCGTGCGATACCCACACCGTTCGGCACGTTCTATTCACCCAACATCACGTCCGACGCCAAGACAGGACTGGGCAGCTGGAGCTCCACGGATTTCTGGCATGCCCTGCACAATGGGTATTCGAAGGACGGGACCCTTCTTTATCCGACCTTCCCTTACACCAACTACACCAAGATCAGCCGCGCCGACTCGGACGCGATGTTCGCGTACCTTCGCACCGTCACCCCGGTCCCGCAGGCGAATCATCCGCACGAGCTTTCATTTCCCTACAACTATCGGCTGCTGCTGGTCGGCTGGCGTTGGCTGTTCTTCCGTCCCGGGGTATACGAGCCCGAGCCGGGGCAGAGTGCGCAATGGAATCGCGGGGCGTACCTGGTGCAGGGGCTGGCGCACTGCAGCGCCTGTCATGAGGCGCGCAACGCCCTGGGCGCCACCCGGTCGAAAGCTGGACCCTCGGGAGGCCTCGTGCTGAACTGGTACGCGCCATCGCTGACGAGCACGCATGAAGCCGGGGTTCAGGGTTGGACCGAATCGGACATCGTCACCCTGTTGAAGACGGGCCACGTAGCTTCCGGCGCTGTTAAGTCCTCCACGTCCGGCCCCATGGCGGAAGTTGTTTCGGAAAGTTTGCAGTACGCGCCCGACGATGAGCTACGAGCTATGGCCTCGTACCTGCGATCTCTTCCGGTCACCAACCCGCCGGACGCAGGCGGCGGACCTAACCTGCAGGACGAGATCCCCAAGCCCGTGCTCGCCGCTGGGAAGATGCTTTACGAGAAGAACTGTGCGGACTGCCATGGCAAACACGGCGAAGGGCGCGACCCCGCGGCGCCGCCTCTGGCCGGGAATCGGGCGATCACCATGAACTCCGCCGTGGATCCGATCCGGATGGTTCTTTTCGGCGGCTATTCTCCCGGCACCGCTGGAAACCCGCGCCCTTTCGGGATGCCGCCCTACTCACTGACGTTGAGCGATGAGGAGATCGCGGAAGTTCTGATCTATGTGCGCTCTTCATGGGGCAACGCCGGGAGGCCCGTGCGCGGCGAGGAAGTAAGCGCGAATCGCGGCAGCCCCCTGTGGTGAGGCCCGTCCGCACGCACGCTGTGGAAATCCAGACCCACTTCGCAAAAACGAACACTCGTCCGCAATAGGCGAGCAGCCCGCTTCGACGCCCCGGGCGGGATGTCGATCCGCTCACGGTTCGCCGTCGGCCGCCGGCGTATAACAAAACCCAAGCCGCGAACGATCGCGCACACAACATTCGAACAGCGTCTCACGCTGCTACCGACTAACTCGATGCATCCAAGATCAATCCCACGGCTGGTACTCTGGCTGTTGATTCTCGGCGCCGCTCCGCTGCACGCCGCCGTGCAACCGGGCGACCCCATCGGCTCATTCGACATCACACGGTTCGAAGTCACAGGAGACTCCCTGTTGGGCGCGTCCGTCGTGCAGGCCGCGGTCGGCGGCTTTGCCGGAAAGGGTCGCGACTTCGGCTACGTGGAGCGCGCGATAGCCGCCCTCGAAGCTGTCTATCACAAGCGCGGCTTCGGCCTGGTCAAAGTGATCCTGCCGGAGCAGGAGTTGAACGGCGGGGTCGTGCGGCTGACAGTGGTTGAGACACGCATCGGCAAAGTTCGCGTCGCCGGCAACACCACGCACAGCGAGGCGAATATTCGCCGCAGCCTGCCCGCCGTAGCCGAAGGCATCATCCCCAATACGGATGCGATCTCCGCGGACCTCAGAATAGCCAACGAGAACCCTTCGAAGAAGGTCAACCTGGAGCTGCAAAGCAGTAGCCAACCGGGCGTCATCGACGCCCTGGAGCAGGTGACCGACCAGAGGACCTGGTCCGTCGGCGGGGTGCTGGACAACTCGGGATACGAGTCTTCGGGCCGTACCCACCTCACCGCGCAGTACCAGAACTTCGACTTAGGAGGACTGGATCACACATTTAGCGCGCAGTACACGACCAGCACCGAGGAGCCGAGCAAGCTGCGGGTGTACGGGGCCGGGTACCACATCCCCCTGTACAGCGTCGCCAGCTCGCTGGACTTCTATGGAACATATTCCACGATCAATTCGGGCACCGTGGCGGCAGGTCTCCTCGACCTGCAGGTCAGCGGCGCGGGTGCCGTGTTTGGCGTGCATTTCAATCACGATCTGCCGCGCGTCGGCCACTACGACTCGCAACTGGTGCTGGGACTCGATCGCAAGGAGTTCCGCAATGACATCGACTTTCAGGGCCAGCAGCTGGGGGGCGACGTGACGGTCGACCCGATCAGCCTGTCCTATGCCGGACAATGGGCCCTGCCCGCCGGCAATTTCAACTTCTACCTCACCGGGGTACACAACATCCCGGGTGGCTCACAGGCCAGTGACACCTCTTTCAGCGCGGCGCGCTCCGGCGCGACGACCTCGTACGGTCTACTGCGTTACGGCGCGGGGTTCAACCGACCGCTGCCCCACGATTGGCAACTACGCCTCACCCTCAATGGACAGCTGACACACGACGCGCTCGTGCCAGGTGAGCAGTTCGGTGTCGGCGGCGCCACTTCGGTTCGCGGACTCCTGGAACGTGAGATCGAGAACGACAAAGGCATCACGGCGAACGCGGAACTCCACACCCCAAATCTCTGTGGAGTGATCCACGACGGCGCCACACTTTGCAACGCGCTTGCATTCTTCGACGACGGACACCTCTCGCGCAACGATGCGTTACCCGGCGAGGCAACCCATCAGTCGGTCAACAGCGCAGGCGTCGGGTTTCGCCTCACGCGTGGCAGGTTTCTGAGCTTGCAAATGGATTACGGTCGCGTCGTGAGCGCCTCGGATCCGCAGCAGAAACGCGACCAGCGCCTGCACGCCATGTTGGCCCTGGCTTATTGAAACCATGACACCGAGAACGGACATGTCCTCGAGCAGACCCCGGAACGCCAGGGGTGTTATCTCACGACTGCGCCAGGCGCGCCCCCGTCTGGCGCGCTTGCGTCTGTCACGCCTGCGAATCGCGTCTGCCGCCGCGGTGGCCTGCTTTCTCGCGGGCAACGCGGCTGCCAATCCCACCGGCATGCAGGTCGTTGCCGGGCAGGTCAGTACCGTCACGTCCGGTAATCAACTCCTGATCACCAACTCGCCGGGCACGATCCTCAACTGGCAGAGCTTTTCGATCATGCCGGGCGAGCTGACGAAATTTCTGCAGCAGAGCTCGTCCAGCAGTGTATTGAATCGCATCACCGGGCAGACCCCGTCGCAAATCCTGGGCGCGCTGCAATCGAACGGGAAAGTCTTTCTCATCAACCCCAATGGAATCGTGTTCGGGGCCGGCTCGCGCGTCGATGTCAATGGGTTGATCGCCTCCAGTCTCAACATCAGCAACGCCGATTTCCTCGGCGGTCACCTAAAGTTCAGCAGCGCGGGCGGCGCGCCGGGAAATATCAGTAACTACGGGGGTATCACCACCCCGAGTGGCGGCCAGGTTTATCTGATCGCGCCAAACGTGACCAACAGCGGCATCATCACCTCCCCGGGCGGCGATGTCCTGCTCGCGGCAAGCCATAGCGTCGAGCTGGCGGATTCCAACGATCCGGACGTGCGCGTGGTCGTCAGCGCGCCCGGCGACCAGGCACTCAACGTCGGCAAAGTGGTCGCGGAAAGTGGCCGGGTCGGCGTTTATGGCGCGCTCGTCAACCAACTCGGCCTGGTCAGTGCCAACAGCGCCGTCGCAGGCGAAAACGGCAAGATTGTCTTCAAATCGACCGACACGACCTTGCTAGGCCCGGGCAGTGTGACCACCGCGACGGGCGCGGGCGCCGGGGGCGAAGTCCAGGTACTCGGAAATCGGGTCGGGCTCACCGGCGACGCGGTAGTCGATGCCAGCGGCCAGACCGGCGGCGGGACGGTACTCATCGGCGGGGACACTCACGGCAACAACCCGACGATTCAAAACGCGGCCCTCACATACGTGGGACCGCAAGCACAGGTCGATGCTGATGCCGCTCATTCGGGGGCCGGCGGCAAGGTGGTCGTCTGGTCGGATCAGCAGACCCAGATGTATGGAGCTATCTCCGCCCGCGGCGGCCAGTTCGGTGGCGACGGCGGCTTTGTCGAGACCTCGAGCGCCAACAAACTCGATTTCACCGGCGAAGTCGATCTGCGGGCCCCGCGTGGAACGGCGGGTACTTTACTGCTCGACCCCAGCGATATCGTGATCAGCTCGAACGACTCTACCGTGGACATCAGTGTCTCCGGGGCCGCTCCGTTCACCATCACCGCAGGCAACGCGTCATCGGTCTTGTCGACTTCGGAGCTGCAGTCCGAGCTGGGGCTCGGGAATGTCACGGTGACGACATCCTCTGGCGCGAGCGCGCCTCTGGGAGGAACTATTACGGTAGCCACGCCTGTGGCGTGGACCAATTCGAACAGCCTGACCCTTGCGGCGGACCAGGACATCAATATCAATGCGCCGATCACGGCTCCGTCAGGAACCCTGGTACTGAGCGCGGCCAACGGCAATATCATACAGGCCATCAGCAGCTCGAGCCCGGCGACGATTTCCGTCGCGGCACTGGCGGCCAGCGCACCGATGGGATCGGTGAGCCTGACCGAGCCGACGAACGCGATTTCGGGCGCCGTTGCGGGCGTGGGAGCGCTGGGATTCAGCCTAACCAGCGCAGGAGCGATCAATGTCGGCACCGTGGGTGCGG
>DATMQL010000459.1:0-15324 GCA_035566815.1 Steroidobacteraceae bacterium
CGTGCAGTTCGCCAACGAGCTGCAGCGCTCGGGGCGGACCAAGCTGGAGGCGATCGAGGAGGCCGCAGCGGTACGGTTACGCCCCATTCTCATGACGACCGCGGCGATGGTGTTGGGTGTCCTCCCGTTGGTGATTGCGACCGGTGCGGGAGCCGCGGGCCGCCGTGCGATGGGAATCGTGCTGTTCACGGGTCTTTCGATCGGAACGATGTTCACGCTGTTCATCGTTCCGGCCGTGTACATCCTGATCGGCGCCGACCACGCGCACGACAAGCGGACGGCGACGCTGACGACGGGGTCAGCACCCCACGAGGCTCACTAGCCCCGCCTATGCTCCTGTTGGTTTAGGCGGGTCAGGAGCCCCGCCTATGCTCCGATTGGTTTAGGCGGTCAGGAGCCCCGCCTAAACGGCAAGGTCAGCAGGAATAGGATCAGGCGGAAATTCAGCAGCCCGAAGGCCTTGCGAGCCTCTTCGGGCCGCAGCTTCGCACTCAGCGGCATGGTGCCGAAGATTTTTCCCTTGATCACCAGCGTGGAGCCGTCCCGCTCCAGGCTGCTCACGGTCATCATTTCTTTGCCGTCGGCCCCGTAGATTTTCATGAGCGTGCACTGGCTACCTTCGCGAAGTTTGCTCGTACAGTGTACAGGGCTACGGTCGCGGATAAAGCCGCCGGTCTGATTCCCGGCAGGCGGTAACCGGCGGCTCCATGTAGAACGTGTACTGAGTCGCACACACCCGCAGGAAGCCGCTGAACCCATAGCCGGCGCCACGCAAAACGGCCCGATGTGTCAGGTATACGATCGCGGCCGCGCAGTTGAAAAATGTCCGATGCAACAGGCGAGACACCGCCCGTAGCACCACGGGCTTGCGCGCCCGCATTGCCAGCAACAGTTGTGACTCCAGCCCGATGTGCGCCAGCTCGTCGGCCACCAGGGTCCGACACAGTATTTTGAGCCGCTGACAGCCCGTCGCCGCTTCCAGCGCCCGGTAGTAGACGTTGGCGATGAGCTCTGCCGCCACCAGGACGTTCAGGCGGAACCCGAACCCACCGAGCCGTCTCAAGCAACAGAACACGAAGTCCGTCAGGTCGGTCTCCTTGCGCTCGATGCCATGGTCTTCCATGAAGGCGCCCAGCAAGGCCGCGTGCCGTTGCTGCTCGCGCACGAAAAGCTCGGTAATGCGCATGAGGGGCGCGGCGTTGTGCTTTTCGGCGAACCGCCGCGCCGAGCGCAGCAGTGCGCTGCCTTCGGGCTGCTCGCAGACCTGGAAGATGGCCATGGAGCGCGCGATCAGGCGGCGCTCCCCGGGCTTCAACACATCGGACAGGCCGGGCGGGACGCAGCGCGGATGCGCGGCATGGTACTCAAAATGATTGAGCCAGATTTCGAGGTCGCGGAACATGGGGGGCTCTCACGCTAGTCACTCTGAGGATGTAGAGTGACTAGCGATTGAGCCGCCGGGCTGGCGCAATTCGGGCAGATTAAGGCAGCCGGCTACGCGCCCCGGGCTACGCGCCCCGGGCAAAAGTCACGCCTTTTGCCGGCGGCAACGAAGCTGCTGTCCGAAAAACGGCGGGGGCGCCCAGCCCGCAGGCCAGTTTTTCCAATTGACTAGGGGCGTGCCTCCAGCACGATGTTGAACGGTGTCTCAGTGGCCCGCCGAAACCGGGTAAAGCCACCTTCATCCACGACGACCTGCCGCAACCGTTTCTCGCCGGCCTGCGCCCCAAGAGCGGGGCCACGCTTCGCCAGCGATACCGGGACACAGACCAGCGAAGACGCAGCGTAGTACACGCGACCCACAGGGTTGAGATTCTCCTCCAGGCGATCTCCGGCGAATGGCTCGACAATCATGCAATTCCCATCCGGCTTGAGCGCCTGGCGGGCGTGACGGGCCGCGCCTGCAGGATCGGCCATGTCATGCAGGCAGTCGAAGAAGGCGATGAAGTCCAACTCGCGTTCGGCGTAGGACGTTGCGTCGGCCGTCTCGAATCTGACATTGCTCACCCCTGCCTCGGCGGCACGTCGGCGTGCCGTTTCGATCGAGGCGTCGTGATAGTCAATGCCGACGAACTGCGAATCCGGGAAGGCCTTTGCCATGAGGATCGTGCTCGCACCGTGGCCGCAGCCGACGTCCGCAGCCCGCGCGCCGCGGGTCAGTTTCGCCGCCACACCCTCCAAGGCGGGCAACCAGGAGGACAGCAGGTTGGCGTTGTATCCGGCACGGAAGAAACGCTCGGTGCCGTGAAACAGACACGGGTGATGCTCGCCCCATTCCATGCCCTTGCCGCTGCGAAAGTTCTCGCGGGCCCGCTCTTTGATGTGATACAGGTCCTGTACGATGCTGTAGGCACCCGGGAGGTCGACCGGACTATTCGGGTCCGCCAGGCACAGCGCCTGCTCGTCATTCAAAGAATACTTACCGCTCGCGGTGTCATACTCGACATAGCCGCCGGATGCCTGGTTCGCGAGCCATTCCCGGATATAGCGCTCGTTTGTCCCGGTCCGGGTCGCCAACTCCAGGGAGGTGAGCGGGCCTTTCGCCAACTCACGGTACAGCCCAAGCTCGTCTCCGAGTGAGATCAGCACCGCGCTCAGGGCCGCGCCGAGATCTCCGACCGCCTTGCCCAGGAACGCGTTGAGTTTTGCTTCATTGATGGCCATGGCTCGACCTCCAAAAAGGTACGAGCCGGGAGTTCTACCCCCTCAGGGGGGAGATATCAAACTGCCAGTGTCACCCCAACATGCGGCTTACTGGGGCGTCGGACCCTCGCTGACTCGCACCAGGTCGTCCGGCCGCAGCCACTTACGAAATGCCGCCTGCACGTCCGCGGGGCCGAGTCCGATGTAACGGCGGGCGGCATTGGTCGGCTCATCGAGCGGCAGGTTCAGATCGACCCGCCCCAGCAGTCCATGAGCGATGTCGTCGACACTCGACTCGTTCAACGGGATCTGTCGCAACAGCAGCGCCTTGACCCGCACGAGCTCTTCCTGGCTCGGGGGCGCGCTCTGCATCGACTTGATCTCGCCGACGACCATGTTGGCGGCCTTGGCCACGTTCTGGGGGTCGCTCGCATATTCGATGAGGTAGGCCCCGCGGGTGCGCCCGGCCTGCAGGGTCGAGCCTACCGAATACACCAGGCCGGAGTTCTTCCGCAGGTCGATGCTCAACCGTGTGGAGTAGAAGCTGCCGCCCAACACGGCATTACCCAACTGCAACGGGTAGTAGTCGGGATCCGAGCGGGTGAGCGCGAGGTTCTGTGCCAGGATCACGACATCCTGCACCCGGCTGGCATCCGGCACGGCGATGACGCCGGCCCGGTTGGGCGGCGCCAGCGGCAAATCAACTTCCGGCTTCGGCCCCGTCCCGCTCCAGGCGTTGAAATATTTCTCGACCGTCGCCCGCGCCTGCGCGGGTGTGACCTTGCCTATGATGACGATGGTGGTGAGATCGGGCCGGAAAACGCTGCGATAGTAGGCGCGCACCGTATCCGGTGTGAGGCCGGTAACACTTTCGGGCGTCGCCATGCGCAGGCTCGGATCGCTCTGCGGATACAACGCACCGCGCAGCGAGTGCTGTGTCAGGAAACCGGGGCTCTTGTTACGGGCCGCCACGCCATGGGCTACCTGTGTCTTGATGATGTCGAGTGCTTGTTCCGGCAGGGCCGGGTGCAGCTCGTTGTCCGCCAGCAGCTCGACGCCGCGGTCGAAGTGCTCGGCCAGGGACGCAACGGCGAAGTCCGTGCCGGCGGCTTCCCGGGCACCGATCGCGTCGAGCTGCTGTTGAAAGGCCACGCGATCGAGTTTTTCGCTGCCATAGGTGAGCAACTGGTCGAGCACCTGCGTGATGCCTTCCCTGCCCTGGGGCTCCTGGGTCTCGGGCCGGTTGCGGATGTGACCCAACACCGTGACGGTGTCGCTGACATCCTCGCTCTGCACGATCAGCTTCAGCCCGTTCGGGAGGGTGGTCACGACGGGGTGGAGCGTCGAAGGGGGTACGACCAACCTGTGCAGGGCCGCGTCCGCCCACTCCGGCAACTTGGTGGGCTTGGCTTCGCCGAGCGAAATGGACTCCTGTCCGCCGAATCCGCCGCCCCGGGAGGCTACCGGCGCCCCCGAGCCCCGGGGCAGCATCACACCCGAAATTGAATGATCGAGATCGAGGTACTGGCGGGCGACGCGGTTTACGTCCGCGACCGTAACCTTCTCGATGCGCTCGAGGTCCTCATCCGGAGATTGCAAACCATACAGAGTCAGCGCTTCCGACCAGACTGAAGCGAGCTCCGCGATGGAGTTGCGTTGGAACTGGGCGGCGCTACGCTCCTGGACCTTGGCGGCCTCGACGAGCTCGGGCGGTACACCGTCGTGCGCCACTTTCGAGAGAATCGCGCGCACCGCGGTCTCGACGGCCTTGGGGTCGTCGCCCGCGGGAAAAGAAACCGTCGCATACGCGAGGCCCGCCTCCGGCAAGGGATCGAGGGCGAAACCCGCGTCGATGGCCTTGCCTTGCGGCACCAGGCCAAAGAGCTCGAAGCGCTTGCTGCTCAACACGTCGGCGAGCACTTCGAGCGCCGGAAAATCGGCGCTGGTCGGTCCGGGCGTGCGCGTCGCGATCATCAGCGTGCCGCTCGGATGATCGGTGTCGACATTGAATGAAGTTGCCTTCACGGGCTGCAGCTTCACCGGCCGCCGCGCGGGAAGTTGTTTCGACTTGATGTCGCCGAAGAGTTGTTTGACTTCGGTCAGGGTTGCCTGCGGATCGACTTCGCCGGCAATGATCAGGATCGCGTTGTTGGGCGCGTACCAGGCATCGTGAAAGCTCTTGAGGGCCTGCGCCGTGGTCTTCTCGAAGGAGGGCCGGGTTCCGAGTGCATCGTGCTCATAGGGAGTGCCCGCGAACATTGCTGCGCGAACTTTTTCATACAGGATATAGGAGGGCTCGGACACGTCCTGCGCGACCTCCTGCTCGATGGCGCCCCGCTCGTGATCCCACTCCTCCTTGGAGTCGAGTACGGCCCGCATCCGGATGGCTTCTATATGGAGTGCCACGTCGAGGTCTTCGGCCGGTACGGTGTACAGGTACTGGGTGAGACCTTCGCGAGTGTTCGCGTTGAAGTTGCCGCCGATCACGCTGCCGATGTCGGCTAGCTGATCCGCGGTGAGGCCGGGGCTGCCACGGAACATCATGTGTTCCTGTGCGTGTGCCGTTCCCGGAAAGCCGGGGGGCGTCTCGTCGGAGCCGACCAGGTAGTTCACCGACGTCGCGACCACCGGGGCCAGCGGATTGCGGACAATGACCACTCGCAGGCCATTGTCGAGGGTGGCTCGCAGCACGGCGGAGGGCGAAGTGGTCGGAGGCGCGACTGGCTGGGCCGGGGCGGGTTTCGGCTGCGCGACTGCAGCAAAGGAGAGGAGCGCAGCGCTGAGCAGCGCGCCGGCAAGCGAGGCCCGGCGGGCCGTGATGTTCAGGGGCATGATGTTCCGGTCCGCCTGGTGGGCGGTGTGGATGATGGCCAATTAACGGACTTTAATGATTCGCCCACCTTCGGTAAATCGATACCCCCGTATCGTCACCCTCACGTGCTCCCCAGCTCAGGCCCACTGCCGTCCTTTTTTTCTGTGAAATCCCTGAATCCAAAACATTTGTGGCTGTCCTCGCGCAGGCCCTTGGCGGGTAGCATCCTGCGTTCCGCCGTCCTCGGGCTGACCGGCTTCGGCCTAGTCGGGTGCAATCTGGGTCCGTATTACAAACGCCCCGACATCCCGCCGCCCCAGGCGTGGCGCGACGCACCCGGCCCCGAGCAGCCGGGCTGGCCGTCTTCCGATTGGTGGCGGGGATTCAACTCGCCGACTCTGAACGACCTCATGGACCAGGCGCGGATCGCCAATGACGACCTCGGGGCCGCCATCGCCCGCATCCAGCAAGCCGATGCGCAGGCGCGGATCGCGGGTGCGCCGCTGCTACCTTCGGTCGGTCTCGATGGCGATGGGACCCGCCAAAGGGTGCAGCCGACGACGCTGACCCCAGCGGGCGGGTCAACCGGGGTGCCCAGAACGTTCAACACCTTTACTGCCGAGTTGACCGCGAGCTACGAGATCGATTTCTGGGGTAAGAATCGGGCACTGCGGGATGCAGCGCGTATGGCCGCCCTGGCGAGCCGTTACGACCGCGCGACTGTCGAATTGACGGTCATGCAAAGTGTGGCGAGCACGTACTTCCTGGCGCTCGAACTGCGTGACCGTCTCAAGGTAGCCAACGATAACGTGGCGAGCGCTCGCGATACCTTGAAGGGACTGCAGCTCGAGGCACAGGTCGGGACGGTGACGGCCCTCGATGTTGCGCAGCAAGAGACCACCGTTGCGACCTTGGACGCTGCCATACCGCCGCTGAATCAACAGCTTGGAGAGACTCTGGACTCGCTGGCCATCCTGCTGGGCAAACAGCCCGAGGCCGTCGATGTCACCACGGGCACCTTGGGTGATCTGGCGGAGCCCGAGGTCGCGCCCGGCATGCCCTCCGAACTGTTGGCGCGGCGGCCGGATGTGGCGCAAGCCGAAGCGCAGCTAATCGCCGCAAACGCCAATATCGCGGCGGCCCGTGCGGCGTTCTTTCCGACCATCAGCCTGACCGCGGCCGGCGGTTATGTGAGCCCGGCCCTGAATACGCTGTTCAACCCCGTCAGCCGGGTGTTCAACGCCACCGCCGGCCTGACGCAGCCCATTTTCCAGGGTGGCGCCCTGGTGGGCCAGTACCAACTCAACAAGGGCCGCTACGCGGAGCTGTTGTCGGACTATCATAAGGCGGTGATCTCGGCGTTCGGCAACGTCGAGGACGCGCTGGTGAGTGTGCAGCAGACCGCGGAGCAGCTGCGTCGT
Organism: Steroidobacteraceae bacterium; assembly: GCA_035566815.1. Taxonomy (GTDB): domain Bacteria; phylum Pseudomonadota; class Gammaproteobacteria; order Steroidobacterales; family Steroidobacteraceae; genus 13-2-20CM-66-19. The sequence continues at coordinate 6,877 of DATMQL010000459.1, forward strand.
GAGCAGGAGGCTGTCGCGACAGCCCGGCATGCCTACGAATTGACGCAGGCGCAGTTTCACGCCGGGACGATCAACATCCTGGTCGTTCTGAGCACCGAGACCGCGTTGTTTACGGCCCAGGACACCCTCGTACAGGTGAAGTATTCCCATCTCAACGCGCTGGTCGCACTTTTCAGTGCGCTCGGCGGTGGCTGGCAGCGAACATGAACAGAATTCGGATGAGTGGACCCCGGGTCGTGATGCTGGGAGCGGCGGTCGCCCTCACGGTGGTTTTTTTCGTGTGGCATGGATACTCGGGCGGCGCGCGTGCCGCCGATAAGGATAAGCAGGGCGACGGGCATCCGGAGATCGCGGTGGAGACCGCACTGGCCGGCCGCAGCGACGTGCCGGTCTATCTCGAGGGTCTGGGCACCGTGCAGGCCTTCTATACGGTGACCGTGACGGCCCGCGTCGACGGCGAGCTGCAGAAAGTCGGGTTTGTCGAGGGCCAGACCCTCAAGAAAGGCGACCTCATCGGCCAGATTGACCCGCGGCCGTTCCGGGCGGCCCTCGACCAGGCGATTGCGACGCACGACAAGGATGTGGCCCAGCTCGCGAGCGCCCAGGCGGACCTGGATCGGTTTGAGCTGCTCGCTCCCCAGAATCTCGCCAGCAAACAAACGCTGGATGCGCAACACGCGCTGGTAGGGCAGCTGCAAGCCCAGATCAAGGGCGACCAGGCTAACATCGACAACGCCCGGACGCAGCTCAGCTACACCACCATCGTCTCGCCGATCCAGGGAAAGACCGGCATCCGGCGCGTGGATCCGGGCAACAACGTGCACGCGACGGATACCGGCGGCATCGTTGTCGTGACACAGGTACAGCCGATTGCCTGCATTTTCACCCTGCCGGAAGAAGCGCTGCCGACTCTCAACCGCGCGCTGGAAGCGGGAACCGTCAGCGTCACCGCGATGTCCCGCGACGGCAAGAGTGAGTTGGATAGCGGCACCATCGCCCTCGTCGACAACCAGATCGATCAGACCACCGGCACGATCCGGGTGAAGGCAACTTTCCCCAACCCGCACGATGCGTTGTGGCCCGGCGAGTTCATCAACGCGCGCGTTCTCGTGCGGACCGAGCATAACGTGCTGACGGTGCCGTCGAACGCAATCCAGCGCGGTCCGAACGGTATGTTCACGTATGTAGTGAAAGCCGATTCCACGGTGGAAGCTCGTCCGCTCAAGGTCGGCGATGAGTCCGGCACGTTGACGGTCATCACGGATGGACTCAAGGATGGAGAGCAGGTGGTTCTCAGCAACCAATATCGCCTGCAGCCCGGGGCCCGGGTGCGCAGCGTCGCTGCTGTCGTGCCGTCGAGCGCCCGTGCGGTGGCGCCCGGGACGAAGGTGAGCTCGTGAACGTCTCCGCCCGTTTCATCGAGCGCCCGATAGCGACCTCGCTGTTGATGGCGGGCATTTTCCTGGTCGGTGTGGTGGTGTTTCCGCTGTTGCCAGTGGCGCCGTTGCCGCAGGTTGACTTTCCTACGATCCAGGTCACCGCCAACCTGCCAGGTGCGAGTCCGGAGACGATGGCGTCCTCCGTGGCGCAACCGCTCGAGTTTCAGTTCGGGCAGATTCCGGGCGTTACCCAGTTGACTTCGACCAGCGTGTTGAACAACACGACCATCGTCGTGCAGTTCGATCTCGATCGCAACATCGACGCCGCCGCTGGCGACATTCAATCGGCGATCGACGCCGCCGCCGGCCAGTTGCCCAAGAACCTGCCGACGCCGCCCTCGTATAAGAAGGTCAATCCGGCGGACTCGCCGATCCTGGTAATGTCCGTGCAGTCGGATGTTCTGCCGACGACCGTAGTCGATGATGCGGCGGAAACGATCATCGCGCAGCAGATCTCGCGCGTACCCGGGGTCGGCATCGTGTCCGTCGGCGGCCAGCAGAAGCCCGCGGTGCGTGTGCAGGTCGATCCCGCGAAACTCGCCGCCCTTGGCATTCAACTCGAGGACGTGGCGACGGTGATTACCGCGGCCACCGTCGATGCTCCGAAGGGATCCGTCAACGGCCCCGAGCACAGCTTCGCGATTTACGACAATGACCAGCTTTTGAAGGCCGCGCCCTGGAACGACATCATCGTCGCCTACAAGAACGGCGCCCCGGTGCGTATCCGGGACATCGGCGTGGCGGTTGATGGGGCGGAGAACGCCTTGATCGCTGCGTGGCAGAATGGCCATCCCGGCGTGCTGTTGCTCATCAACAAACAGCCGGGTGCGAACGTCATCGAGACGGCCAATCGCATCAAGGCACTCCTACCGCACATGCAGACGCAGATCCCTGCGTCGATCCAGATAAAGCAAATCGTCGATCGCACCACGACGATTTCGGCGTCGGTGCACGATGTAGAGTTCACCCTGCTGCTCACGATTGCCCTGGTCGTGATGGTGATTTTCCTCTTTTTGCGCAATCTGTGGGCGACGCTGATTCCCGGTGTCACCGTACCGCTGGCGTTGTTTGGAACGGCAGCGCTCATGTATATCCTCGGCTACAGCCTGGACAACCTCTCGTTGATGGGTCTCACTATCGCCGTCGGCTTCGTGGTCGACGACGCGATCGTCATGCTCGAGAACATCTATCGCCACATCGAGGCGGGTATGCCGCCGCGCGAGGCGGCGCTCAAAGGCTCTGGCGAGATCGGGTTCACCATCATCTCCATCAGCCTCTCGCTGGTGGCGGTGTTCATCCCCCTGTTGCTGATGGGCGGCATCATCGGCCGCTTGTTCCGCGAATTCGCGATCACGGTCACCATGACGATCGCGGTCTCGGCGTTCGTCTCCCTGACGCTCTCGCCCATGATGTGCGCCTTGTTTCTGAGGGATGAGAAACACGCCAAGCACGGTAAGGTGTACATGGCGGTCGAGCGGGGCTTCGACAAGTTGCTCGCGGGCTATACGCACGGTCTCGATTTCGTGCTCCGTCACCAGGTGCCGACTATCCTGATATTCATCGCGACGGTGGCGTGCGCGGGACTGCTGTACGCTTTTGTGCCGAAAGGCTTCTTCCCACAGCAGGACATCGGCGTCATTTCCGGCTTGTCCGACGGTCCGCAGGACATCTCCTTCGACAAGATGGTGACCCTGCAACACAAGCTGCTGGATGTGGTGGGACAGGATCCGGATGTCTCGGGATATGGAACGGGACTGGGAGGCCAACGGCCCGTCAACAACGGATTCGTAGTGATCGGCCTGAAACCGCGTGACCAGCGAACCTCGAACGCGGACCAGATCATCACGCGCCTGCGCTCCAAACTGTCGCAGGTTCCCGGCGGGACGCTGTTCCTACAGGCCGCACAGGACATTACCGTGGGTGGCCGTACGACACGCACGCAGTATCAGTACACGCTTCAGGACCCTGACCTCGACGAGCTCAACGATTGGGCTCCGAAAATGCTCGCCGAGATGCAGAAGATTCCGCAGTTGCGGGACGTTGCATCGGACCAGCAGAACAACGGCACCACCCTGTCGTTGGTTATTGACCGCGATCAGGCGGCCCGCTTCGGCATCCAACCGTCACTCATCGACTCGACGCTGTACGACGCCTTCGGGCAGCGCGAGGTGACCCAGTTCTTTACGCAGCTCAACAGCTATCACGTGGTGCTGGAGGTGACGCCGGGGCTGCAGGCGGATCCCAACACTCTGAACAAAATCTATATCAAATCACCCGCCACGGGTCAGCAGGTACCGCTGTCGACCTTCGTGCACTACGACACTCATCATGTCGGCTATCTTTCGGTGGCCCACCAGGGCCAATTTCCCGCTGTGACCCTGTCGTTCAACCTCGCTCCGGGCGCTGCGTTGGGCGATGCAGTCGATGGGATTGACCGGGCCGCAGCGCGATTGCGCTTACCGGGCTCCATCCAAGGTACGTTCCAGGGTACGGCGCAGGCCTTCCAGGACTCGCTCAAGAGCGAGCCGCTGTTGATCCTGGCGGCGCTGCTGGTGGTCTACATCATCCTCGGTATGCTGTACGAGAGTTATATCCATCCGCTGACGATTCTCTCGACACTGCCGTCCGCCGGCGTCGGCGCGTTGCTGATGCTATGGGCGTTCCACTTCGACCTGTCGGTGATCGCGCTGGTGGGCATCATTCTGCTCATCGGCATCGTGAAGAAGAACGGCATCATGATGGTCGACTTCGCGATCCAAGCCGAGCGCGAGCAGCATCTCACGCCTGAGGAGTCGATCCGGCAGGCCTGCCTGCTGCGCTTCCGTCCGATCATGATGACAACCATGGCGGCGCTGCTGGCCGCGGTTCCTCTCATGTTGGGTAGGGGTACCGGTTCCGAGCTGCGTCAGCCCCTGGGATACACCATGGTCGGCGGCCTTCTCCTCAGCCAGATGCTGACGCTATTCACCACCCCGGTGGTTTACCTCTATCTCGATCGCTTCAGTAACCGCATGCGGGCGCGTCGCCGACGCCACGCGGAACAGAAAGAGACGGACGCCCATCCCGAGTCTCCGGCATCGACCTTACCGGACTCGGAAGCGCACGCGACCCCATGAAACTCCTCCTGGTCGAAGACAATGAGCGGGTGACACGCTTCGTCGTCAAGGGACTGCAGGAAGCCGGACACACCGTCGACAACGCCGACAACGGCCGTGAGGGCATGTTTCTCGCCGCCAGCGAGCCGTACGACGTGATCATCATGGACCGGATGCTGCCCGGGCAGATCGATGGGTTGAGCATCATCGAGTCGCTGCGCAAGTCGGGCAACCGGACGCCCATTCTCATTCTGAGCGCACTGTCCGATGTTGACGAGCGCATCAAGGGCCTGAAGAGCGGCGGCGACGACTACCTGACGAAGCCGTTCGCATTCGGTGAGTTGCTGGCGCGACTCGATGCGTTGTCACGCCGCTCGCAAGGTACGGGCACGCAGACGGTCCTCGAGGTCGCCGACCTGCGGGTCGACCTCCTGTCCCGCAAGGCGGAGCGTGGCGAGCGCAGCATTGCCCTGCAGCCGCGCGAGTTCAAGCTGCTCGAATACCTCATGCGGCACGCGGGCCAGGTGGTGACGCGCACCATGCTTCTGGAGAACGTCTGGGATTATCATTTCGATCCCCAGACGAACGTGGTGGATGTCCATATCAGCAAGCTGCGGCAGAAAATCGATGCCGATTTCGAGCGCCCGCTGTTGCGGACCGTACGCAACGCCGGGTACATGCTGAGCTCCGATGAGTAAGGTCATCCGCTCAACGACCTTTACCCTGACATTTGGCTACATAGCCTTCGGGATCGTCGCGCTGGTTCTGTTCGCCGCCCCGCTCTGGTACGCCTGGCAGGTGACGATGGAGGATGGGCGCTCCGAAATCCTCCACGCCGACGCACAGAGACTCACGGAAGTATTTCATCGTGAGGGCGCGACGGGTCTGAAATCCTTTATCGACGCCCGTGTTGGCATGCAGCTTCCGGGCGAGCGCATTCTGATGTTGGCCGACGCATCGCTGCAGCGGGTGGCCGGTAATTTGACCCGGTGGCCCTCGACTGTGCCGACGCCGCCAGGCATGTACACCGTTACCCTGGATCTGGGCGGCAAGCCGACACAGTCGGTCGTCGTGCGAGCCGCGCTTCCGGGAGGTTACAACCTGCTCGTGGGCCGTGATGTTGCGCGCTTTGCGCCCCTGGCGCGACATTTCTGGACGGGCCTCGCCGGAGCGATCGCGGTGTTGTCGATCGCCGGCGTGTTGGGTGGTGTGTTGATACGCCGCGCCATCCTGGCACGCATTCTCAGTATCCGGCGGACCGTCCTGGCGATCGTGCAGGGTGACTTGAGTCACCGCCTGCCCAGCCGGATCAGCGGCGATGAGCTCGATACCCTCTCGCACACCATCAACGGCATGCTCGATCAGATCGAGCAACTCATCAATGGAATTCGCGATGTCTCGAACTCGATCGCTCATGACCTGCGCACGCCTTTGGCGGAGCTGCGCTCGCGGCTCGAAGAGCTCTCTCTGACACGGCCCACCGACGAGGAGACGTTCGCCGAGATCGATGGCGCGGTGGCCGACGTCGATCGCGTGATAAGGATATTCAACGCGCTGTTACGCCTGGCGGAGATCGATACGGGCATGCGCCGCTCCGGGTTCGTGCAGGTCAATGCCAACGAGTTGGCCGCCGAGGTGGTGGAATTTTATTCGCCGGCGGCGGAGGTCAAAGACGTCTCCCTGGTGTTTAGCTCGAATGGGCCGGTGCTGGTTTCCGGCGATCCCACGCTGCTGGCGCAAGCAGTCGGCAACCTCGTCGACAACGCACTCAAATACGCCGGAGAGCAAGGGGCCGTGAAGGTCGAAGTCCAGCATCGAGCCGACGGGTCCGTGGAGATCTGCGTCGCGGACGACGGTCCGGGAATTCCCGATGCGGAGAAACCCAAAGTCGCACAGCGCTTCTATCGTGGTGATGCGAGTCGCGGCACGCCTGGCGTGGGCCTCGGTCTGAGTCTCGTGCAGGCGGTAGCGAAGTTGCACGGAGGAACACTCGAACTCAACGATAATTTTCCAGGACTGCGCGCCCGGATGATCATCGAGCCGGGAGCGCTCTTGTCGGGGCGTCCGCGGATTGCGACAGTGGAGCCGAAGAGCGAAGTGGCCGCCCCAGTGAAGTCCGAGCCGAGCGCCATGGCGCTCTGATACGATGGGGCATGCGGACGATCCGCACGCCATTCCAACAATCCCTCTCGGGATACCTGATCGCCATCGTTGCCACCGCCGCGGTAGCGGCCATTCGCCTGGCAATTTCAGATACCGTCGGCAATTTCGCTCCCATTGTCACGTTTACCGTCGCGATCGTGATCGCTGCCTGGTACGGCGGCCTCTGGCCGGGTTTGCTGGCGACCGCCCTCAGCGCGCTGACGGCAGACTACCTTTTCACACCGGGTCATCACACATTCCGGATCGCAACGCCGAACGTTGCCGTGAGCTTGGGCGTTATGGTGTTCACGGGTGTGTTGCTGAGCCTGTTGTGTGAATCCCTCCATCGCACCCGCCGGCGTCTCGAGGCCGAACAGGCAAACCTTCGCCACAGTGTCGAATTGCAGCAACAGATGCGCGACGCCCTGACCGAGTCGGATCGTCGCAAGGACGAGTTTCTCGCCACGCTCGCCCACGAATTGCGCAATCCGCTCGCCCCAGTGCGGAACGCCATTCACATTCTGCGGGCCAAACTGCCGGCCACTCCGGAGCTGCACTGGGCTCGCGATGTCATCGACCGGCAGGTTACGCAGATGACTCGTCTCATCGACGACCTCATGGACGTGTCACGGATCACCCGGGGCACCTTCGAGCTGCGCCGGGAGTATGTTGCGCTCGACGAGGTGATACGGGTCGCCGTGGAGACGAGCCGCCCGATCATCGATGCGTCCGGGCATCAACTCGCGGTGGATCTTCCTTCCGAGCCGATAGATCTCAATGCGGACCTCATCAGGCTCGCGCAGGTGTTTTCCAACCTGTTGAACAATGCGGCGAAGTACACGGGACATGGCGGTCGGATCGCGGTGACCGCGGAGCGGGACGGCGGGATGGTCAGCGTGGCTGTGCAGGACACGGGCATTGGTATCCCCGCCGAAATGTTGACACAAGTATTCGAGCCTTTCACGCAGCTCGATCGCTCCCTGGAGCGGACCCGAGGAGGGTTGGGAATAGGACTGGCTTTGGCGAAGCGCCTGGTGGAGATGCACGGCGGCACCATCGAGGCTCACAGCACGGGGCTGGAGCACGGAAGTCGGTTTGTAGTGCGACTGCCTGCCTCCGCACACTCGAGCATTGCCCGCCCCGCTGCGCTTGAGGGGCGCGGCCCCGCACCTGCCGTAGGGCGCCATCGAATTCTGGTGGCGGACGACAACTACGATTCGGCGACGAGCCTCAGTATCCTGTTGAACGATGCCGGCTATGACGTCCGAACCGCCGGCGACGGTGCCCAGGCGCTCGAGACAGCGGCACAGTTTCGTCCCGACGTGGCGCTGCTCGACATTGGAATGCCCAAACTCAACGGTTACGAAGTCGCCCGACAGCTCCGCAGCCAGCCCTGGGGCCGGCACGTGCTGCTGATTGCGGTGACGGGCTGGGGCGGTGCCGATCATCGACAGCAAACCGCCCAGGCCGGTTTCGATCATCACCTCACCAAGCCGGTCGACCCCGCCGCGCTCACCCGCCTGCTGGTTTCCCTGCTGACCGAAATCCTCAGCGCGCAAGCCCCTCGCTTCTAGCCATTGGGTTAGCGCTGTCCGTACGCTTTAGAATCGAGGCCTTGGCCGGCAGTATATGCACACTTTCTATATACTGTGTATATGACCAGTCACTACCGCGGCAATCGAAACGTCGTGTTCTCGTGCAAGTTCCACATCGTGTGGTGCCCTAAATACCGCAGATCGGTGTTGGTGGACGGCGCGGACGAGCGGCTGAAG
>DATMQL010000460.1:0-2641 GCA_035566815.1 Steroidobacteraceae bacterium
CGCGCCGGAATTTCTGACCGAACGGTTGAGCACCTTGCGGCAACTCACCCGGCCGGCAAGCGCCATGCAGGCACAGGCCCTGCGAATCCAACCTGTTGTTCAAAAGGCCATCGGCGACGCGTACGCAGTTACGGCCGCCGCCATGAGCAGTCAGATCGGCAGCGGCGCCCTGCCCGTCGACCAGCTTCCGAGTCATGGCCTGGCGATACGGCCTGCCGGCGGCAAACGGGGCGGCCTGGACCGCCTCGAAGCCCTGCTGCGAGGACTGCCCCGTCCTGTGATAGGACGCATCGCTGACAAAACTCTCTGGCTGGACCTGCGTTGTCTCGAGCCAGCGGAGGAGCCTGAGTTCATCACGCAGTGGAGCGCGCTCGGGCGATGATCATCGGCACTGCCGGTCACATCGATCACGGCAAAACGACGCTCGTCCGGGCCCTGACAGGGGTGGACACGGACCGGCTCAAGGAAGAGAAAGCGCGCGGAATTTCCATCGAGCTGGGCTATGCCTACACGCCGCTCGAAAGTGGCGATGTGCTCGGCATCATCGACGTTCCCGGCCACGAGCGTCTCGTGCATACGATGGTGTCCGGCGCGTGTGGCATCGATTTCGCACTGCTGGTTGTTGCTGCCGACGACGGTGTAATGCCGCAGACACGCGAGCACATTGCCATTCTCGAATTGCTGGGAGTTTCACTCGGTGCCGTCGCCTTGACGAAGACGGACCGTGTCGACAGTCGTCGTCTGCACGAAGTGCAGGCGGAGATTGCGGCGGCGTTGGCACACACGGCATTGAGCGGAGTGCCTATCTTTGGGCTCAACGCCACGGCGGCCAACGATCCCGGTACGGAGTTACTCCGGCGCCACCTGCATGAAACGGCGGCACAATTTCCGATCCGACGCGACCCGCGCCTATTTCGTCTCGCCGTGGATCGTGTGTTCAGCCTCAGCGGACACGGCACTGTTGTCACCGGAACGGTGTTCTCCGGCCAGATCGGGACAGGAGACACGGTGGCCGTCATGCCGTCCGGGACACAGGTGCGAGTCCGAAGCATCCACGCGCAGAACCGGGCCACCAATACCGGTCGCGCAGGTCAACGTTGTGCTTTGAACCTGGCGGGCATAGAGACGAGCGCGATAGCTCGTGGCGATTGGCTCGCCGATCCGCGGGCGTTTGTACCCACACCGCGCATCGACGTTCGGCTGAAGCTGCTCGCTGCCGATGGCTCGCGGCGCCTCACCTCCTGGTCACCTCTGCATGTGCATCTGGGGTCGGGGCACCAGGTTGCTCATGTAGTACCGCTCGATTCGACAGAGCTGTCTCCCGGCGAATCCGCGCGCGTACAGTTGGTATTTGATAAGCCCGTCTGCGCAACGCCCGGCGATCGCTTCATCGTTCGCGATGCGCAGGCGACGCACACTGTCGGCGGAGGTGTGGTTCTCGACCCCGCCGCGCCATCGAGGAAGCGACGCTCCACCGAACGATTGCGCTGGCTCAGTGCTCTCGAGAAGTTAGTCGCCGGAGAGGGTGTCGGGCACCTCCTTCGAGACGCGCCGCACGGCGTGAAAATGAGTGAGCTGGCGCGACTGATGGGCCTGCCGCCTGAGGAGGTGCCCCTTCCCGCGGACACCGTGACCATCGAGTCCGGCCAAGAGCATTTCGTACTGCAGCCCGCACACTGGGTGGCGTTGCGCGATCGAGCCATAGCGGCTTTACTTCAATTTCATGCGCAAGTGCCCGACGAGCCCGGACCGGATATCGGGCGATTGCGTCGGATTGCCCTTCCCGACTTGTCCGACGCGCTTTGGCGCGCCTTGGTCGCCGCGCTGGTCCATGAGCGACTGGTCATCCGCAGCGGACCCTGGCTCCATCTGCCGGAGCACACGGTTGCCCTGTCCGACGATGACCAGGTGTTGGCGCGTAAGCTGCAACCCCTGATCTCGACCGGAAAGTTCGATCCGCCGTGGGTCCGCGACCTCGCCGCCGTTTCCCACGAGCCCGAAGAACGCGTACGCGAAGTACTACGCAAGTCGGTCACCCAAGGCACGGTGTTTCAAGTCGTGCGCGACCTCTTTTACGACCGTGACAGCGTCGGTGAGCTCGCGGCCATCATCACCAGGCTCGCGCAAGAGCACGGCACGATAGACGCTGCTCGCTACCGTGACGAGTTAGGTCTGGGTCGCAAGCGGACGGTGCAGATCCTGGAATTCTTCGATCGCGTGGGCTATACGCGGCGCGTGAGGGATTCACACGTGTTACGCCAGGACAGCGGCTGGCACGTCTAGCTTTATTTCGCTTGTTCGGAGGGCACACGTATCCGGTGGTACGGCTGGGCTTCAAACCCAGGAGGGGGCGTCAGACGCTTCCTGGTAGGTTCGACTCCTGCTGCCTTCCGCCATAACCTGATTCCACTAGTTTCCTGTAACGTCCAACAACGGCCGGAAGTTGATTGTCGTCGAGCAGGCGTCGCCCTCAGCGCAGCCTGACGCTCGTCAGGATTCGCCCGAACCCTGCCTGTCGAATCGGGCACAGTCGGCGATCTGCAGGGGAGTCAGGCGCAGCACCTTCGAGGTTGGGTTGTCGGCCGCTCGACATCGCGTCGTCGGACAAGGTCAGATTGCGCTGGGGCGCGTTGAGAGAATC
>DATMQL010000461.1:0-7878 GCA_035566815.1 Steroidobacteraceae bacterium
TCCCGGGAGTGGATCCGGACACTGTGCGGCAGAAACTCCAGGAACTGGTGGCCGATCCGGCGGTGAAAGTCACGGCGCTCGAGACTCGTGGACCCAGCTCACCGCCCCCGCCGCTGACTCCCGCGGTGATGGGTCCTTTCGAGAAGCTCGCGGCGCAATTCTGGCCCGGCGTCCCGGTCCTGCCGATCCTGCAGCCGGGTGCAACAGATGGGGAATTCCTCAATGCGGTCGGCATCCCGACCTATGGGATCGAGCCGGTGTTCATCGGTCCGGACCTCGGCAACATCCATGGGCTCAATGAGTACGTGGCCGTGAAGTCGCTGCTGCAAGGCCGGGACTTTCTGTACCAATTGGTGAAGGTGTACGCGAATCAGAAGTAACCGGGGGGCATAATGCATTCACGCCCGTTGGACGTTGTTGGCGGCAGCAAGACTGTCGCCAATTGCGGTCATTCAACTCCGCGACAAAAGTGTGTTATTCGTAGCATTCCCAAGGAGCCGCCGTTCTATGAGGATCCTGGTCGCAGATCAAAATGCCCAGCTGTTGGCGGCAATCGCCGCCACGTTCGGGCGTCACTGCGAGGTTGTCACCGCAACCTGCCGGGTCGCGTGCATGGAGCTCGTGGAGCAGGGGCAATTCGATGTGGTCGTTGCTTGCGAGACGCTCGCCGACTACACGGGGCTCGAATTACTGAGTGAGATTGAGGCGCTCTGCCCGGCCACCCTACGGATTTTTGCGGCCCAGCCCGAAAGTCTCAAGCAACTCGGCAAGCGGCTCGACCTGTTCGGGTTGCTCGGCACCCTTTCTTATCCGATCGAGCCGCGCAAGCTGCTCGTCGCCTTGAAGGTGGCGCGCACCAAATTGCCCGCCCGCCCGAAACCGCCCAAAGCCGCGCCCGTCGTCGTGCAGCATGACGACTCACTCCCTGTCACCGCAAACGACGAATCAGTTGACGAGCCCCCGCCAGCACCTGAAGTCCCGGTCGCGCCGAGCCAACCGTATTGCGGGGAACTCGCGGCAAACGACGAAGGCTTCAAAGGTGAGCCGGGTGCGCCCCGGGCCGCTGACGTAGGGAAGCCGGGTGCGCCTGCTGCGACGCCGGCGGCAGGGGCGAAAAAGCAAAACGTCGCAAAGGGCCCGCGGGAACGCAAGCCCACAACGCCAACTGCCGCGCAACGCGAGGCGTTTCAACGGGCGTTGGCTCGGCGGAATGCCGCCCGGACAGGCGGGGTGGAGACGGAAGCGGAAAGGTCCAGAGGACAAGCGGGGCTCCCAGGCACATGGGTGGCATCGGGGTTTGGCGCACCGGCGCTCCCGTCGCAATCTCTCAAAGATCTCGCTCGTATGGCGACCACGAAGCGCCCTCTCCCCGGCGCCACCCGCGGACGTCAGAAGGTGTTGCCCAAGCGCGGGGTATTTGTCGTTGGGTCGGGCATCGCCGCGGTGTTGCTCGTGGGTGTCCTCAGTTTCGAGCTGCTCAGGACGACTCCACCGGTCGAACATGGACGGCATGCGCACGCGGCCGGGGTCCAACTGTTCTCGCCGCAGTCCACGCTGGTGGGCGGTACCTCGGCGGGACCGCTTCAGGTGTTCTCGGCGCCTTCGCCGCAACCGGACCAGGCGCCCGTATCCGCAGCTGCTGCGGGAATGCCGCAGGCGCAGACTTTTGACCCCGATTCCGCTCCGCCCGACCCGCCGCCGCCACCGGCGTTGGAGCACCCGGGTCCGATGGAGCCACCCTCGATGCCTCACTACGGCCCGCCGATGGGCATGCAGGGCGACGAGGGCTCTACGAAAGGCTGGAATGAATAGCAAAACGCCGAGCTATAGTCGGTGTTTTAACCGGCGTTCTTGCGATCAACTTCAACACCGGTCCCGCCAACCCGTCGCGGGTCAGCGGGCGGTGCGTGCCGCTCTCAGTCGCGACGCATCTTGCTCAGCAGACGCAGGATTTCGAGGTACAGCCACACCATCGTGACCAGCAGGCCGAAGGCCGCGTACCACTCCATATAGCGGGGAGCGCCCTGGGCGGCACCCGACTCGATGAAGTCGAAATCGAGAATCAGGTTCAGCGCCGCCACTCCAACGATGACCAGCGATACGACGATGCCCAGCGGGCTCGAAGAGTTCAGCAACGGAACCGCGACGTGGAAAAACCCGAGGACCATCGAGACGATGTAAACAAGCGCGATGGCGCCCGTCGCACCGATCACGATCGAACGGAACCGCTCCGTCGCACGGATGATGTTCAGCTTGTAAGCAACCAGCATCACCGCGAACACCGCGAACGTCAGGCCCACCGCCTGAATCGCGATACCCGGATACCGTCGCTCCAACAGCGCGGAGATACTGCCGAGGGCGAGACCTTCGAGCGCGGCGTAGGGCACCGACAGGACCGGTGCAAGATTCGCCTTAAAGCTGATGATCATGGCGAGAATGAAGCCGCCGAGCGCACCGACGAGCAGCGGCGCCCCAACGACGGACGCATCACCCGTCGTCAGATACTGCGACCAAGGCCAGAACGCCCCGGCCAGCAGCACGACGAGCAGCAGAAATGACTTATTGATAGCCCCCTGCAGCGTCATGCGCTCTTCGCCAAACGCCGGTCGCGGCTGGCTGCCGAAAACCCGGTCGTTCAGGCTGGGGTTACCGGATCGGGGTACGGGAAGGGGCATCGAATTCTCCTTGGGTCATTCGGCACGCTAGGGCTCAGCCCACCGCGGACGGGGGTTAACTGGGGGCTATTATATTAGAAGCAAGCGCTTGCAGGAGTTCACAAGCGCTGGTGCGATCTGACGGCCGGCGCAACCGGCCCGCCGGGGGGGATCCGGAATCCTACGACGGTAGCCCCGCCAGGACCCGGTCGAGCGCCGCGAAATCGACGGGCTTCGTCAGATGGTCGTCAAATCCGACTTCGCAGGAGCGCCGCACGTTCTGCGATTGCCCATACCCCGTCAGGGCGACCATCCGGACGGCAGCGAATTCGGGCCGCTCGCGCAGGCGCCGCGCAACCTCATAGCCATCCATTTCGGGAAGCCCCAGGTCCAGAAGAACGACCTCGGGGGCGAAGGACGAAGCGTGGCTCAATGCCTCCTGCGCGGAATACACCGGCTCAGTGACGTGCCCGTCCAGGCTCAGAACCTGCGCCAGCGAGTTCGCGGCATCGGCATTGTCATCGACAATCAGGATTCGCCTCGAAGCCGCCTTGATCCCTTCCCCACGACCGGTCGACTCCTGCGGCCGCTCGAGGCACGGCAGATGGATCTCGAAGGTCGCGCCCTGCCCCAAGCCCGGACTGGCCGCCGTGACCGCTCCACCATGCATCTCTACCAGTCGCCGGGCTACGGACAAGCCGATGCCCAGTCCTCCCAACGAGCGATCGAGTGTTCGCTCACCCTGCACGAACAGATCGAACACCCGCGGCAGCAGCTGCGCTGATATACCCGCTCCCGAATCGGCGATCGTGATCACCGCGTCCGTGCCGTTCGCACGGGTCTCCACCCGGATTTTTCCGCTGGTGTCGGTGTACTTGGCGGCGTTCGTCAGAATGTTGACAACACATTGCACCAGCCGGGCCATATCGCCATTGACATAGAGTGTGCGGTAACTCGAGACGATCGATACCTCGTGCCGCCGCGCCTGGAACAAGGGCTCGACGGTCTCGATCGCCTGGCTGATGACGCTGCCGAGCTCGAGAGTCCGGAGCTGCAGCTCCACCCGCCCCTGCGTGATACGGCATACGTCCAACAGATCATCCACCAGCCGCGTGAGTTGGGCCACCTGGCGTTTCACCATGGCGACCATCGTATGACCCGGCGAATCGGCCGGCAGGGTCCGCGAGAGGATCTCGCCCGCATTGCGAATGGGGGCCAGCGGATTGCGTAACTCGTGCGCGAGCATCGCCAGGAATTCGTTTTTTTGCCGGTCCGCCGACTCGAGGGCCAGACGAGCCTGGACGTGAGCCGAGATGTCGCGGAAGTAACAGACCACTCCAAAGCGGCCGTCGGGCAGCGGAATGCGGTTTATCTGCCACTCGTAGTGGCGCGGCTCCGCGACGCCGCCCGCGGACATCAGCCGCTCACGTGTTGCATGCGACTCCCCCGTTTCCAGCGTATGCCGGAACAATCTGACAGTTTCGTCGGCGTGGTCCTGAGTCCAACCGCCGGTGTGCATGACTTCGGAAAAGTCGCGACCGATGAGATCGGTAATATCGCCAAACATCGGCCGCGCGGTCGGATTGACGTCCCGTATCCGGAAATCCGCGTCGATGAGGTAGATGCCCAGAGGGGCCGTATGCAGAAGCGTGTGCTCGCGAGCCGCGGCCTCACGGCGCAGACGCGCGAGTTGCAACTGTGCGCCGACACGTGCGATGAGCTCGCGAGCCGAGAACGGCTTGACGAGGTAGTCATCGGCCATCGCGTTGAGTCCTTCGATCACCGCCTCCTCGCCGGCGCGAGCCGAGAGGAGAATGGTCGGTACCTCCCGAAGTTGAGAGTCGGCCCGCAACGCCCGTAACAATGCGAATCCGTCCATCCTGGGCATCATGACATCCGACACGATGAGGTCCGGAATCTCACGGCGCGCCGCCTCGAGGGCTGCCTGCCCATCGGCAACGGCTTCGATCCGGTAACGGCTTTTCAACAGCTCGCGTACATAGGCGCGCATGTCGGAGTTGTCGTCGGCGACGATGACACGCGACCCATAGACCGCGGCACGAGGGTGCGCGTCGCGCGGCGTCGGCACACGAGTCATTTTCACCGCCAGGGTAGGCGCTTCGTCCAGCGTATCCGACGTCTCCGGCAACCAGCGCAAGGCCTCTTCGACAAATGGGCGAGCCGCGGCTACCGGCGCCTGCAGCGACTCTGTCGCGCCAATGCGTTCGGTGGGCAGATGTGCGCTGCCAAGTGGTATGCGGACGATGAGTGTCGTGCCTTCCTGCAGCTTGCTCTGAGCCGTTACGGTACCGCCGTGGAGTTTGACGAGCTCGTGAACCAACGCGAGTCCGATTCCGGAGCCTTCATGCGTACGCCCCTCGGCCCCCTCGACCCGATAGAAACGCTCGAATAGCTTCGGGAGAGCTTCCGGCGGAATACCGATGCCCGTATCGCGTACGCTCATCACGGCGTGGCCGTCGACTTGCCGCAGCCGAACTTCGATTTCGCCCTTCAGGGTGTACTTGAAAGCATTCGACAGCAGGTTGAGAACGACCTTTTCCCACATGTCCCGATCGACGAAGACGGGATCAGGCAAGGTCTGCAGATCGACCTTCAGCGCCAGGCCGGCCAGCTCGAAGGCAGAAGTGAACGTGCTCACCAGGTCGGCGGTGAGCCCGCTCAGATCGGTGGGCAGATAAGTAGCCTGCACCCGTCCCGCTTCGATGCGGGAGAATTCGAGCAGCGAATTGACGAGCTTCAGCAGACGCAGCGAGTTGCGATGCAACAGATCAACCCGACCGCGGGTCATCTCAGGGAGCGCGGCATCGTTCGCCATGTCCTCGATCGGCCCGAGCATCAGGGTGAGCGGTGTACGAAACTCGTGGCTGACGTTGGAAAAGAACGCCGTCTTGGCGCGATCGATCTCAGCAAGGGCTTCGGCCCGCTCACGTTCGGCCTCGAACGACTGCGCATTCGCGATTCCGGAGGCGACCTGTCCGGCCACCAGTGAGAGAAATGAGCCGTAGTCGTCGTCAAAGGGCCGCCTCGGACTCACTCCGGCAATCAAAAAGCCGAACAGCCGGTCCTGGCCGGTGCTGGTGAGCGGTAACACCACGGCGCATCGAGCCTGCCCCGGCCAGGAGAGACCTGTTATATCGGGATCCAGGTGGCTCAGATCCTCGATGTGTTGGCGGACCTTTGTGGCACCAAGTGCCGCGAGCTTCCACCGATCACGGGAGGGTTGCGGAGGTAAAGGCAGAGCTTCCGGAAACCACTCTTCAGGTATTGGGCTGCTGAGCGCCGCACGACACGCCTGGTGGCCATCAGCGTCCAATATGTAGAGAGCGGCAAAAGGCAGATCGAGCGGGTACCGCGCGAGAACTTCGACCGCCCGGCGACAACTACTCGCAACGTCGTCCACATCCATTGCCTGCGCAGCGAGATCGCGCAACACCCGCAACCGCCGTTCCCCGACCACACGCTCAGTGACCTCCGTAACAACGCAGAGCATGCCGGACACGCGGCTGAGGTCGTCGTAGACGGGGCTATAGGAAAAGGTGTGATAGGTCTCCTCAGCGAAGCCGCTGCGCTCGAGGAACAGCAGGAGCCCCTCATCCCAGGTCGCCTCGCCGCTCTTCAACACGTGCTCGATACGGGGGCCGATGTCGGGCCAGATTTCCTTCCAGACCTCGTCGGAGCGGGCCCCCAGAACCCAGTCGCGCTTGAGGCCCACCGTCGGGAGGTAGGCATCGTTGCAAAAGAACGTGAGTTGCGGTCCCCAGGCCATCCACATGGCGTAACGCGAGTCGAGCATGACTCGGACAATGGTCTTGAGCGACTGCGGCCACAGCTCAGGGGGCCCCAACGGGTTCGCGGGCCAGTCCAGTGACCGCAGCCGGGCGCCGGTTTCCCCACCGCCTGACAAAAAGGCAAGGGAGGAGGAGCTGGCGGGCAGCGAGCTCACGATACTCATGCGGACCTCATGCCGGAACGGGTGGCAAAAGATGCCACCGCGGACCCTTTCTTTTCGGGGGGTTACGGCGCCGAAGTCAGCAAGATAAGGCCCCGCAGCGCGGTCGATCGGGGTTTTGTCAGGTCCCCGCGCCCGTATTCGCCTCTTTTCGGGCACAGGTGACGTGAATGGCCTTCCCGTCGGCGGTCTTCGGCTCGACCAGGTCCTTGATCGACAGTGGACCCGTCATGAGCAGACAGAGGCCTGCGGTGTCTCCCGCCACGACGCCCCAGCGGACACCGCTGCAGCGGTCTTCCTTCAGACAGGTATCCCAGCAGTACCGCCGCTCCGGCAAGCCGAGCTTTTTATAAATCGTGCCGCTGACATCCTTGCCGGCAATCACGGTCATCCGCGGCGTCCCGGTCTGCTGTGCTGTCGCCAGCGGAGTCGCGGCGGCGCAGGCCCCCCATAACAACAACACGGCGCTGGATTTCCGACCTGACACGTTGGGATTCCCGCAAGTCCTGTCAATCTATAAGAAGAGGTACCCCGAAAGAGATGTTGTGTCTCGGGGGTCGGCTGATGAGAATTGTCCCCCAGACGCAACCGCAACATGACGCCACGCTCGATTTTAGGCGCTGACGCCCCGGAGACTCTTGAACAATTGACCCCTTTCGACACGGGCGTAGCGGAAAGCGTAGCGCGGAGCGCATGCTGGAGGCAACAACACCCTTTCAACACCCTTTCAAGGCTCTTACATCTTTCTTGCACCGCTCCTTTCAGCGCGCTTTCAACTCGAACGGCGGCGGAACGGTGACGCGCGGACGCGACACTACAGGGGAGAAAAAAAGGCTTGCCTGCTCTAGTTTGCCCCGCTACTTTACAAAGTTGCTGCCCAACGCCAACTCTTGCGAGATCATAGATGACTTTACCGTCGGCGCCGCTGAGGGCGCTGAAAACGTTGTTTCTGCAGGCGCCGTCCTTCGATGGTTTTGACGGAGGCGCGGGGTCGCGCTACCAGGCGAAGCGCGAGGTCAAATCCTTCTGGTACCCCACCTGGCTGGCGCAGCCCGCGGCGCTGGTGCCTGGCTCACGTGTCCTGGACGCGCCCGCTGACGAGCTGACTGTTGAACAGAGCCTCGCGATTGCGCGCGGCTTCGATCTCGTGATCATGCACACCAGCACGCCGTCGTTTCCCACTGACGCGCGTTTCGCCGAGCTGCTGAAGGAAGCGAACCCGTCGGTCCGGATCGGCCTGGTGGGCGCCAAGAC
>DATMQL010000462.1:0-10172 GCA_035566815.1 Steroidobacteraceae bacterium
CACGTATTTTCGAACGCCGGCGGTCTCCAAAGGTCTACAATGGGAACACTCAGTTTCGCCTTTCGGAGGCACGGATCTGAGTGAAATCAAGAGGATGGATCTCTTTGGTAGAAACTACATGATACGTGGATTCCTGCTTTCCCTGCTGCCCTGGGGCTTTTTGCTTTTGGCCGGCACCAGCCAGGCGACCGTCTACGACATTCCCACTGACGGCTCATCCGTGGTCGGCACCGACAATCACATGTTTGCGGTGTACAAGGACACGCTGCTGGACATCGCGCGCCGTAACAGCCTCGGGTACTACGAGATCATCCGTGCGAATCCAGACGTCGATATGTGGCTGCCCGGTGCGGGCACCGACATCATGTTGCCCGGCCGGCGAATCCTGCCTCCCGGTCCGCGTGAAGGCATTGTCGTGAATCTTCCCGAGCATCGGTTGTATTACTACCCGAAGGCGAAGAAGGGCGAGAACCAGGTCGTGATCACCTACCCGGTGAGCATCGGCAAAATGGATTGGAAGACGCCGATCGGCGAGACTCACGTCATCCAGAAGGAAAAGCACCCGAACTGGTATCCCCCCGAGGGCGTCCGGAAGGAGCATCTTGCGAACGGCGATCCGCTTCCGGCAGTCGTCAAGGCCGGACCTGACAATCCGCTCGGTGACTACGCTATGCGCCTCGCCGCTGGTAACGGCACGTACCTCATCCACGGCACCAACAACCCGATGGCCGTCGGCATGGCCATCACGCACGGCTGCGTTCGCATGTACCCCGAGGACGTCGCGGCGCTGTTCCCGCTGATCCCCGTCGGCACGAAGGTATGGCTCATCAATGAGCCGGTGAAGGTAGCGTTTGTGGATGGCGAGCTGCTGATGGAAGCGCACCCACCGGTGGATGAAGAAGGCCAGAACACGGCCGAGCCCGATCTCGACCTGCTGTCACAGAAGCTCGATCAGGCATTGGGTAGCACGACGGCTGCCATTCATTGGGATTTCGCGAAGGAAGCGCTGCAGGCGGCGAATGGAATTCCCACCGTGGTGGGTTTGCAGGCTGACGTGGATCCCGCTTCGAGCGCCGATCCTGCAGCTCCGCCGGCGGGTCCAGCGGCGGCTGCGCCTACTGCAGCGGCGACTTCGGAGCCGGCAAAGGCTGAGCCGAACGCCGCTCCTGCAACACCGGCAGCAGCCGAAGCGCCTGCGCCTGCCGCGCCACCAACCGCCGCGGCGTCACCGCCTCAGCCTTAAAGAGCGACGATCGGCCGAGGGGGCCCGCTTAGCGAAATCCCTTCCGCAACGACCGCAAGGTCGCAAACAACTTCAACAGGGTCGTGGCCCGCGACAGAATCGATATTGCTCCCGTGGCAAACGTCATCCACGACAGCAGTTTCTTCGGCCTGAATAAACTGATGATCCCCGCCACGGCGGCGAGCCACGCCAGCGGGTGATTGGCGGCCAGGCCTGGCGCTCGCGCGCCCCAGCCCGCAACCTGCGCCGACGGCCGCAACTGTTCCAACCGATACGCCAACTCCGCCCGCTGTTCTTCACAGCGCGTCAGCAGCGTCCGGCGACGCGCTTCCAACTCTGAAGTGCGGCTCATGGCGTTCCCCTGGCACTGTGTTGATCATGCTCGAGTTGCTGTAGCGTGCCATCGAGCATATTCGGCCGGCTGCGGAACGTGCGCGCCCCGATGGCGCCGCAAATGACGGCGAGCAGCAGAAACAAAACAGTGCCGCCCACCAATCCCACCATCCGATGGGTATCCCACAACGCCACCACGATGCTGACCAGCCCAAACACCAGCGCCAGCAATCCGCACGCGAGCGCAGCCACCGCCCAAAGCAGCATCTGCACGACCCGTATCAGATACAGCTCGACTTCCACCGCGGCCAGATCCAGCCGCGTCTTAAGTGTGTCGAGCCCCGTAGCGAACAGGCCGCGGAGCGCCCCAACGTGGGGGCCGCCTCCCATGGCGTCGGTATCGGTAGGCGGCGCTCGCTCGTCCACTACTTGTTACGCCCCATGAGAATTCCGACCAACAGCGCGACACCACCGGCGATCGCCAGCGCTTGCCACGGGTTGTCGCGGACGTAACCGTCTACCTGCTTCGCACGGCCCTTGACCACGTCCTCCAGGCCAGACATCCGATCACGAAGTGCCTGCAGCGACTCCTCGGCACGCTCGCGGGCCTCAGAAGCCTTTTCGCCCGCCTGTCCGGCGGTTGCTCGCAACAGCGCCTCGGCGTCGCTGACCAGCGCGTGCAGATCGTCTGCCAGTTTCCCTGCATCGAAAAATTGATTCATAGCGGTGCTCCTCAGGGGGTTCTAAGTGAGAGTTCGTTGAATTTACGCATATTTTCCGGAAAACCGCGATGGCATAAGGGTACACCAACGGTGCCGGGTTCAGGCTCGTTGCGCGCGCGCCGCGCGCTCGCGAGCGGCACCAGTGGTATCAGGGCCCTCAGGTTGGTGGCAAGCGGCGTGCCCGCAAGGTAGGAACTTACCGTTTACCGGTCGCCAACCACTGCCAGAGCACCCCTTACCATCACCAATTCCTCATCCACCGGGATCACCTGCACCCGCACCCGGCTTGCAGCCGCGTGGATGGCGACCTCCGTCCCGCGCGCCGCGCCATTGGCCGCGGCATCCAATTCAATCCCCGCCCACGCCATCCCGGCGAGTGCCCGCTCACGCACTTCCGGCGAGTGTTCCCCAACACCGCCCCCGAACACGATCCCGTCGCATCCCCCGAGAACCGCACAAAACGCTCCGATGTACTTGCGCAGCCGATAGCAATACAGCTCAACGGCGAATTGCGACGCCGGCGCCGGATCGGCCAGCAGCTCCGAAGGGTTCCCGGCCTTGCCGGAAAGTCCCGCGAGCCCCGACTCATTATCCAACAGCCCGACGAGTTGCTCTGCCGACATCCCGAGCCGCTTCTGCAGATAAGGCAGGATTGACGGGTCCACATCCCCCGACCGCGTCGCCATTACGAGTCCCTCGAGTGGTGAGAAGCCCATCGAGTTGTCGACCGGTTGACCATGATCGAGCGCCGTGACGGAGCAACCTCCACCGAGTTGCACCGTGATGAGCCGCCCGCCACCACGCAAGGCCGGGTATAACTCACACCATCGGCGCCACATGGCCTCATGTGCGAGTCCGTGGAAACCGTAGCGCCGCACGCCGTGATCGACCCCGATGCGAGCGGGCAGTGCGTACTCGGCCGCGCGGCGGGGTAACCCGCTGAAGAATGCGGTATCGAACACCGCCACTTGCGCCACATCGCGACCGAACTCGGCTCGTGCAGCCTCGATCCACTCCAGCGCCTTGGGATTGTGCAAAGGCGCGAGCTCAGACAATTTCCGAATGTCCTCGACGACTCTGTCATCGATACGCGCCGGACCGGTGAAACGCGTACCACCGTGAACCACACGATGCGCTACTACATCCGGCGGCGAGCGCAGCTTCCGCAAAAATCCCGCGAGCACCGCGCGCGGCTCGATTTCGCCGCCCGAATGGTGTTCACTCTCGATACGCCTTGGAGTGCCCTCCGCCGCGGTGTCATACACGGCCAGCTTGACGGAAGTGCTGCCGCTGTTGAGGGTGAGGATGATCATGAGGTTGTCGCAATAATTCCGTACAAGACCCTGAATGGCGCGTCCGCGGAGAATAAACCGTCTCAGCAATGACCCGCTGCCGGAATGGTTCCTGCGAGGAGCCTGTCTGAGTAATGATCGCCGTAGCGAGGGCGACCCAGCTCGAGCAGCTTTCTGCGATCGTTTTCCGCGCATAGCGTGGACTATGTAAGGGAAACGATCGCAGAAAGATGCCGAGCTGGGGCGGCCGCAGTAGGCGAGCATTACTCAGACAGGCTCCTGAAACGGGGGGTTCGCGCCGCTTACACCAAGGAATTTCCGATGTCCGCCGAGCTGAAAGCGACCGAAGGTCCCCTGAACGAGACCGAGCTGCAGCGCGTGCATGCCTGGTGGCGGGCGGCGAATTACCTGGGCGTCGGGCAAATCTACCTGCTCGACAATCCGCTGCTCACCGAGCCACTCACCCTCGAGCACGTCAAGCCGCGGTTGCTGGGGCACTGGGGCACCACGCCCGGATTGAATTTCCTCTACGCGCACCTGAACCGGGTCATCATCAAGCGCGATCTGAACATCATTCCCATCATCGGTCCGGGCCACGGCGGACCCGCCCTCGTGGCCAACACCTGGCTGGAGGGCAGCTACAGTGAGCTCTACCCCGCGGTGTCGCGCGACGCCGCCGGCATGCAGCGCCTGTTCAAGCAATTCTCCTTTCCGGGCGGCATCCCGAGCCACTGCGCGCCCGATGTCCCCGGGTCGATCAATGAGGGCGGCGAGCTGGGTTATTCGCTCTCGCATGCCTTCGGCGCCGCGTTCGACAATCCGGATCTCATCGTCGCCTGTGTCATCGGTGACGGCGAGGCGGAGACGGGCCCGCTCGCAACCTCCTGGCATTCGAACAAGTTCCTGAACCCCGCCAGCGACGGTACGGTGTTACCGATCCTCCATCTGAATGGTTACAAGATCGCAAACCCCACGATTCTTGCGCGCATCCCCCGCAGCGAGCTCGAGAGCCTGCTGACGGGCTACGGCTGGCAGCCGTACTTCGTGGTGGGCGATGAGCCCGCATCGATGCACCAGCAGATGGCAGCGACTCTCGAGCGGGTGCTCGATGAGATCGCGTCGATCAAGGAGCGTGCGCGCGGCAGCGACAAGATGTTCCGGCCGCGCTGGCCGATGATTGTTCTGCAGAGCCCGAAGGGCTGGACCGGACCGAAGATTGTCGACGGCGTACAAGTGGAGGGCACCTGGCGTGCTCACCAGGTGCCGCTGGCCGGGCTGGCCACGAATCCTGCGCACCTGCGCTTGCTGGAAGAGTGGCTGCGCAGTTATCGACCGGCCGAGTTGTTCGACGCCAGCGGCGCTCCCCGGCCGCAGATCCTCGAGCTCGCGCCGCAGGGCACGCGTCGCATGGGCTCGAACCCGCATACCAACGGCGGCTTGTTGCTCGCCGACCTCGACCTGCCACCGATTGCCGCTTACGCCGTGAGCGTTCCCAAGCCCGGCCAGAAGATGGCCGAGTCCACCCGCGTTCTCGGGCAATGGCTGCGCGACATTTTCAAGAACACGGCGCAATCGCGTAACTTCCGCCTGTTCGGTCCGGACGAGACCAGCTCGAACCGCCTCGACGCGGTCTATGAAGCAACCGACAAAACCTGGCTCGGGCAGTTGATCCCCGGCGATACCCATCTGAAGCCCGACGGCCGCGTGATGGAGGTTCTGTCCGAGCACCAGTGTCAGGGTTGGCTCGAAGGTTACCTGCTGACCGGCCGCCACGGCCTGTTCTCATGCTACGAAGCCTTCATCCACATCGTCGACTCGATGTTCAACCAACATGCGAAATGGCTGGAAGCCACGCGCCACATTCCCTGGCGCCGCGCGATCGGGTCACTCAACATCCTGCTGAGCTCGCATGTCTGGCGCCAGGACCATAACGGCTTCTCGCACCAGGATCCCGGCTTCATCGACGTCGTGGTCAATAAGAAGTCGAGCGTCGTGCGGGTCTATCTCCCGCCGGATGCGAACACCCTGCTGTGCGTGGCCGACAAGTGCCTGCGCAACCGCAACGTCGTCAATGTCATCATCGCGGGCAAGCAGCCCGAGCCGCAGTGGCTCGATCTGGATGCGGCCATCAAACATTGCGCCGCCGGTATCGGCATTTTCGAGTTCGCGAGCAACGACACCGACGGCGATCCCGATATCGTCATGGCCTGCGCGGGCGACGTTCCCACCATGGAGACGCTCGCCGCCGTCAGCATCCTGCGCCAGCATATCCCGGAGCTGCGGATCCGGGTCATCAACATCGTCGACCTGATGACCCTGCAGCCCGACGAGGAGCATCCGCACGGTCTGAAGTCGCGCGAGTTCGACACCTTGTTCACAACCGACAAGCCGGTTCTGTTCGCCTTCCACGGGTATCCCTGGCTCATCCATCGCCTCACATACCGCCGCCACAACCATGGCAATTTCCATGTTCGGGGTTTCAAGGAAGAGGGAACGACCACCACGCCGTTCGACATGGTGGTGCGCAACGACCTCGACCGATTCCACCTGGTGATGGACGTGATCGACCGGGTACCCAAGCTCGGCTACCGTGCTGCGCACCTGAGGCAGCTCATGCGCGACAAGCTCACCGAGCACGCCCATTACATCGTCCGCCGGGGCGAAGACATGCCGGAAGTCCGCGACTGGGTATGGCAGGATAGCCGGGACGAGAGTCACAATTCTTGAAGCGACGCGCGAAGCGCGCGTGAGGATTTTTTGCATGAACGCTAACGCTGACAATCCGCTGCTGAAGCTCAACAAGCTGGGCCAGAGTGTCTGGCAGGATGACATCGGTCGCACCATGCTCGATGACGGCAGCCTCGCGAAAATCATCGAGGCCGATGGCATTGCCGGCGTTACCTCCAACCCGGCCATTTTCGCGGCGTCCATCAACAAGGAGCCGATCTACCAACGCGCCATTGCGGAGCTCCTGCCGAAGGAAGCTTCCAATATCGCGCTGTACGAGACGCTGACCATCGAGGATCTGCAGCGCGCCGCCGATCTGTTTCGCAAACTGTATGACAGAACTTCCGCTGGCGACGGCTATATCAGCATGGAAGTCTCGCCGCATCTCGCCTACGACACCGCGGGCACGATCGCCGAGGCGAAGCGCCTCTGGGCACGGCTCGGGCGGCCGAATGCGATGATCAAGATTCCCGGCACCGAAGCGGGTCTGCCGGCTATTCGCGACACCATCGCCGCGGGTATCAACGTCAACGTCACGCTGCTGTTCTCGCCCGAGCGTTATCGCGCCGTGGCGAATGCCTACTTCGATGGCCTCGAAGCGCGCCTGGCGGCGGGCAAGTCGATCGACAAACTCGCCTCCGTCGCGAGCTTCTTCCTGAGCCGCATCGATACGCTCGTCGACAAACAGCTCGACGAGCTCACCGCCAAGGGTAAGTCAGAGGCGAAGACTCTGCGGGGCAAGTCTGCCATCGCCAGCGCCTGCCGTGCCTACGAGATCTATGAAGAGCTGAGCGCTTCGTCGCGGTGGAAAGCACTCGTCAGCCGCGGCGCGAGCCCGCAACGGCTGCTCTGGGCATCGACGTCCGCGAAGGACCCGACATACAGCCCGGTGAAGTATGTCGAGGAGCTCATCGCGCCCGAAACCGTGAACACCATGCCACGCGAGACGATCGCCGCCTACCGCACGATGGGCAAGCCCGAGCTGCGGATGCAGGGCGAGATCGCCGGCGCCGCCGCGGTCTTCGCGGGGCTGAAGTCTCTGGGAATCAACATGGACGCGGTGGCCGAGCAGCTCGAGAAGGAGGGCGTGAAGAAGTTCATAGAGCCCTTCGACAAGCTGCAGACGTCGATCGAAGAGCGTCGGATCAAGCTCAAGGCGAGTTAGGAGGGCGCCTTCGCTCCTGGCCTAGGCCACCGACCTCATCTCGTCATCACCCGGCGGCGACCAATTCTGCGACAGCAGAGTGACTCGTCCGCCGGTTCTCATGGTCTCGACGGGTGACGCCGGTTGCCATCCCAGGGAGATTCCATCTGGGATCTCCACCTCGGCGTCGACAATGACGCGGCGCAAGCGGCAATTGGCACCGATCCGCGCGCCGGGCAGCACTACAGCCTCATCGAGCAGAGTTCCCTCGGCAACCCGGACGTTCCCCGCCAATACGCTGTTGGTCACGGTGGCTCCCCTGACCACAACACCGCCGGCCAGGAGCGAGTTGGCTACAAACCCATGCCGTCCCGGCGCGTACAGAAGCTTGGCCGGGGGCAGTTGTTCCGGCAGAGTCAGGATAGGCCACGCGGGGTCGTAGAGCTCCATCGGTGGCTCGGGTGCAAGCAGCTCCATATGCGCCTGCCAGTAGGCGTCCAACGTACCCACGTCGCGCCAGTAGCCGGGAGCGCCGTCCGCATCGACGAAAGAGTAGGCCGCAACCTGGTGATCGCGCACGGCTCGCGGCAGAATGTCGCGGCCAAAGTCATGGGTCGAGGACTCTTCCCCCGCATCACGCCTCAGCTGCTGCTCCAGATAGCTGGTATTGAACACATATACGCCCATCGACGCGAGGACCGTCCGCGGTCCGCTGAGTCCGAGGCTCGACGGCTGCGGCTTCTCAATGAAACTGCGGACCCGCTGACGCTCGTCGACGCCTAACACACCAAACCCCGCCGACTCTTCTATCGGCACGGGCACGCAGGCGACGGTGACGTCCGCACCGGTCGAGGCGTGTTGCTCGAGCAACCGGCGGTAGTTCATTTTGTAAACATGATCACCCGCGAGCACCAACGTGTAACGACTACGCTGTGCCAACAGCAGATCCAGGTTCTGGTGAACTGCATCCGCAGTGCCGACATACCATGAATCGTGGAGGCGTTGCTGCGCCGGCCATAGCTCCACGAACTCGCCCAACGGCCGGGCCAGGAAGCTCCAACCGGCACTGATGTGATTGATGAGACTTTGGGCCTTGTACTGAGTCAGCACGGCGATCCGCCGCACGCCCGAATTGACACAATTCGACAGGGTGAAATCGATGTTGCGGAAGCTACCCGCGAAGGGAATCGCGGGCTTGCACTGCCAGCGCGTCAATTCTCCGAGCCGGGTTCCGTTCCCGCCGGCGAGAATGAGTGCGACGGTCTCGCCGGCCAGATCCGTATCGAATCGACTTTCTGTTCTCATCGCCACCCGCCCGTCGATCACGTCGCTCTTGTACTGCTCATCACCACAGCATGAGCAAGAAACGCTCCTAACATCGCACCCGTTCGGTCAACGCGCTGGCGGTGCAGGGAACTCCCGCGCTTGCACTACCAGCCAATCCCGCAGGGCGACGACCTTGGGCAAGGTCATGTAGGCCTCGGGGCACACGAAATAGTAGGCGAAGCGAAACGGCAGCACCTGCCTGCTGGCCAACACGAGCCGCCCGGCCTGGAGTTCCCCCGCCGCGAGCGTCCAACGCAGGATGCCGAATCCCAACCCTTCGACGGTCGCACTCAGTAACGCCGCGGAGTCGTCGAGGAAGGCGCCTCGCAACCGCGTCAGGCAATCCACATCGCCCGCGCACCAGCTGTTCCAGTCGATCTCGGTGCCGTGAAGCAGGGGCAATCTGGCCAGACCCCCCGCATCCGCGATCGTTCCATGTTTTGCCAGGACCGCCGGTGAGGCGACGGCCACCAGGTACTCGTCGAGAATCTTCTCGCTTCGCAGTCCGGGGTACGTTCCGGTCCCGAGGCGAATCGCCGCGTGAAAATCCGTCCGGGCGAAATCCACCATCTCGGACGAGGCGTGGATACGAAAATCGATGTCCGGATGCCGTGCATGCAGGTCGGCGAGCCGCGGCGTGAGCCACTTCTGCAGAAAGGACGAGAGTGTCGTGACATTGACCGTCCCGCTCTCCCGTTCCTGCCGGATCTGCTGCAGAGCCGCCTCCAACTCATCCAGTCCACGGCGAAGACCGGGCAGCAGTCGCGTCCCCTCGAGAGTGAGCTGCACCCCGCGGCCGTGGCGCAGCAGGAGCGGCGTCTGCAGGTAGTCCTCGAGCGCCTTGATCTGCTGGCTGACGGCCGCCGGCGTGACATGGAGCGCTTCCGCCGCGTCACTGAAGTTGAGACGCGTCGCCACCGCTTCGAACACCCGCAGCGCGTTCAAAGGCAGTCTGTCGTAGGCGGAGGTCAAGGCCCGTCACTCCCTGGAAGGTGGTCCATAATGCGTTATCCTCTGGCGCGCGAGGGCACTCCTAATGACTTTAATAACCAAGCCGTCAGGCGTCATCACCATCACCACCGACTTCGGGCACCAGGGTCCGTTCGTCGGAGTGATGAAGGGTCGCATCCTGAGCCGCTTCGGCGAGGCGAAAATCGTCGACCTCACGCACGAAATCGTCGTCCACTGGCCCGCCGAAGCCGGATTCTGGCTGGCTCGCTCGTTCGAGTATTTTCCGCCGGGCACGGTACACGTCGCGGTGGTGGACCCGGGGGTGGGTACTTCGCGCGACATCGTGGCCGTCATGGCCCGGGGACATGTTTTTCTCGCGCCCGATAACGGCCTGTTGGCGCCGATCGTGGGCAGACACCCCGACGCCATGGTGG
>DATMQL010000463.1:0-14120 GCA_035566815.1 Steroidobacteraceae bacterium
GCGTGGGCCGCGAGGAAGAACTGCCCTCACCCAGCACGCATCGCGTGCTGGATGTCCTCGGCGAAAGCGTCATCCTGGTGCGCAACCGGGGAAACCAACTTCGTGCGTTCTACAACGTGTGCCGCCACCGCGGCTCGCGCCTGTGCCGCACCGACGATGGCGACCAAGGGACCAGCGCGCCCGCCAGGGCCGGTGGCATCACCGCCAGCCGCATCGTCTGTCCCTACCACCAGTGGACCTACGACCTCGACGGCCATCTCCTCGTCGCACCCTACCTGACAACCGAGCCCGGCTTCGACAAATCCCTCTTCAGCCTGCACCCGGTGGGCGTCGAGACCTGGGGCGGGTTCGTATTCCTCAACCTGACACCCGCCACCGCCAAGCCCTTCCTCGAGCAGGCGGCCGGCATACCCGAACGCACACACCGCTACCCCTTGAGCGACCTGCGTATCGGCCACACGATCGAGTACCAGGTCGCCGCGAACTGGAAAGTCCTCTGCGAGAACTACAACGAGTGCTATCACTGCGCCGGCGTCCATCCCGAGCTATGCGCCATCGTCCCGGCATTCGCAGACCGCGGCGGCTCGAACCTCGACTGGGAACGCGGCATACCCCACCGTGAGGGCGCCTATACCTTCACGAAATCCGGCACGACCCGCCGCCGCGCCTTTCCAACACTCAACGACGACGAGCAGGTGCGCCACAAGGGCGAGCTCCTGTATCCCAACCTCTTCGTAAGTCTGGCTTGCGATCACGTGGCGGTCTTCATTCTGCGCCCCCGCTCCCCGGGCCAGACCGACATCACCTGCCATTTCCTGTTCGAGCCCTTCGAACTGCAGAAACCGGACTTCAACCCGTCCGACACCGTCGAATTCTGGGACGTGGTGAACCGGCAGGACTGGGCCATCTGCGAGAGGGTGCAGGCAGGCATTTCCTCCCGGGTGCACGAGCGCGGATACTACGCTCCCATGGAGGATTTCAACCTCGACATCCGCCGTTATGTTCTCGAGCGGATCGGCGACTCGGCCCCCGCTGGGGATTCCCTCGCTGGCCGCTCGGTCGCCGACTCCTTGTGACGGCAACGCCGTCCGACATCACCTCTCTCGCGCCTCGGCGCACGCGTATTCGCTGGAAGATTTTCACACTGCTGTTCTCGTTCGGCCTGATGGCCTACGTGCAGCAGCGCAGCCTCGCCGTCGCCAGCTACCAGATGATGCCGTCGCTGAACCTCAGCCAGATGCAAATCGGCTGGCTTGAATGGGCCTTTCTGCTCGGCTATGCGGCGCTTCAGTTCCCCGGCGGAGTGTTAGGGCAACGACTCGGTGCCCGCAGCACCTTCGTCCTGATCGGGCTGCTCTCCTTGATCTGCACAGTAACGACGCCCCTGGCGCCGGTGGTTTTGACCGGCACAGCGCTGTTCGCGGTCCTTCTCGGCGTGCAACTGCTGCTCGGCCTGGCGCAGGGCCCCATCTTCCCAGTGACCGCCGGCGTGGTCGAAGCCTGGTTCAAACCAGACCAGTGGTCGTTGGTACAGGGGTTGTTGAGCCTGGGGCTGGGGCTCGGGGCAGCCGTCGCGCCGCCGGTCGTCGCCTGGCTCATGTCCTCCTTCGGCTGGCAAAGAGCGCTTGCCTGGACGACGCTACCCGCTCTTCTGTTGACTGCGGTGTGGGCCTGGTACGCACGTAACACTCCGGCGGAGCACCCCGCCGTCAGTCCCGCCGAGTTATCCGAGCTCGACACCCGCTCAGCGAGCAACGCTGACTGTTCGATCTCCTGGCGCCGCCTGTCGACACTGCTCAAAAGCCGCGATCTGCTCGCGCTAACAGTGTCGTATGGATGCATGAACTACGTGTACTACCTGCTGGGCAACTGGTGTTTCCTGTATCTCGTCCAGGAGCGGCATTTCACCGTGCTCGAGGGAGGCTGGCTGGCCGCTACCCCGCCGCTGGCCTCCGCTCTCGGCGCGGGAATCGGGGGGAAGCTCGGAAGTGTTTTCAGTGTCCGTTACGGAACACGGAGAGGGTTGCACATCATCCCCTTCATCTCCCTGCCTGCCGCCGGCATCCTCCTGCTGATCGCCGTCCATGCCGCCAACGCTTATTTCGCCGTCGGCGCCCTGGCGCTTTGCTTTGCGTTCGTGGAACTGAACGAAGGGCCCTACTGGGCAGCCGTCATGCACGTCGCCCGTGGCGATACCATGTCCGCGTCGGGGCTTCTCAACACCGGAGGCAACATCGGCGGCCTCGTCGCCACGCCGATTGTCGCCTATCTCTCGGGACAACACTCCTGGACGGCGGCGTTTGTAGTGGGAAGTGGCTTCGCGTTCGCGAGTGCGGCCGCCTGGCTTCTGGTGGACCCCACTCGGCATCTGGATAGCGTTCGGGCCTGAACTCGCGCTACGCTTGGCTGATGCCCAAACCCGCCGCCGATCCGACAGCTTCCCGCATGGAGGAGGAAGCGCTACGACTCGCACGGCACGGTTCCCTTCGCGCGGCCGCCGATGTCTGCCGCGCTCTCAATACCAAGCACCCTGAGTTCGCCTCGGGATGGCGCACCGCCAGCGGAATCGCCTTGCAGATGGGAGACGCCGCGGCGGCGCTCACAATGGTCGAGCACGCCCTGGCGCTCACCCCCAAGGATGGCCGCTCCCTTCTGCAGAAGGCCTACGCCCTGCGGGCGCTGCGCCGCCAAAATGAGGCGCTCGAAATCGCCAACAACGTCCGCCCACTCCTCAACGACGATGCGGCTGCACTCGACTTGCTGGGCACGTTCTACAGCCTTTCAGGAGACCAGCGGCAGGCGCTGGATGCTTACGACCGGGCGCTGCAGCTGGCTCCCCGCAATGTCCCGATTACCTTCAATCGGGCCACCGTACGCCGTTTCCTCGGTCAGCTCGCCGCGGCGGAAGAAGACTACGACCATGTGATCGCCGGCCGCCCGAACGACTACGAGGCCTATAAGAACCGGTCCGACCTGCGTAAGCAGACCCGCGAGCGCAACCATGTAGCCGAGCTCGAACGGCTGCTGGCCCGTGGCATCACCGACTGGCGCGGCGAGGTCCAGATCCGGTACGCCCTGGCAAAAGAGCTCGAGGATATCGGCGAGTACGAGCGCTCGTGGACCTTCCTCGACCAGGCGGCGAAACTACGCCGCCGCCATCTGAAATATGACATCGAGCGCGATGTCGAGACCGTAAGCTGGATCATCGATGCATTCCCCGACGGGCCCGCGCCGACGGTGCAGGGGTTTCCGACCCAGGAGCCGATATTTATTGTCGGCCTCCCCCGAAGCGGCACGACGCTCGTGGAACGCATCCTCGGAAGTCACTCGTCGGTCTATTCCGCGGGAGAGCTGAATGACTTCTCGCAGGCACTGGTCGATGCGGTGATCACTGCCGCCGGCACGCGCTCAATCCCTCGCCAGGAACTGGTGGCGCGCTCGGCGAAACTCGATTTCGAGCCCCTGGGCCGCGACTATCTCGAGCGCACGCGGCCCGCAACCGGTAAGACGCCCCACTTCACCGACAAAATGCCGCTCAACTACCTCTATTGCGGCATCATCCGGCGCGCCCTGCCGAATGCGCGAATCGTGCACCTGACACGCCATCCGCTCGCGGTCTGCTACGCGATCTACAAAACCCTGTTCAAGGATGGCTACCCTTTCTCCTACGATCTTGGCGAGATCGGCCGCTACTACGTGTCTTATCGAAAGCTGATGGACCACTGGCGTGCCACCCTGCCCGGGGTGATCCATGAGCTCCACTACGAGCAACTGGTCACCGACCAGGTGGGCGAGACGCGCCGGCTGCTGGAGTTCTGCGGACTCGACTGGGAAGAGGCCTGCCTGTCTTTCCATCGCAACCCCGCGCCCACCACGACAGCCAGCGCCACGCAGGTCCGCCAGTCACTGTACGATTCCTCCATCGCGCAGTGGCGCCATTACGCGCCACAGCTCGAAGGTCTGCGCCGCCAACTGATAGCGGCGGGAATCGCCGTCGAGAGCTGATCGCAGAGGTTAGAATTCCACCATGGCAAAGGCCCAGATCGGTCCCAAGTTTCGCCGCGAGCCGCCGGTGGCCCGCCGCGAGGCACTCGTCGAAGCTACGCTCGTCTGCCTGCGGCGCTTCGGGCACGAAGGCATGTCAGTACGGCAGATCAGCGCCCAGGCGGGTGTTTCCGCCGGCCTGATCAACCACCACTTCCCGAGCATCACCGCCCTGGTAGCCGCCGCTTACGACACTCTGGCGACTTCACTCCTCCACTCCATCCGACGCCAGGCGCACGACCTCTCGAAAGCCCCACGCGAGCGACTGCGGCGGTTCTTCGACGCCTCTTTCGCTCCCGAGCTACTCGACCCTGGTTTGTTCAGCGCGTGGCTGGTGTTCTGGAGCATGGTCTCCCACGACGCGGAAATGCGCGCCGTGCACGACCGGACCTACGGCGCCTATCGGGCCACCCTGGAATCGTTATTGGGACAGTTGCGTCTGACCGAAGGAATCCCCGCGTTCAAACTGCGCCCGGCCGCCATCGGACTGGCGGCGCTCCTGGACGGACTTTGGATTGAGGCAAGCTTGAATCCACGCACGTTCAAGCCCGCGACGGCCGTAGCGCTGTGTGAGGATTGGACGAACGCGCTATGCGCCGGCGCTTTCCCGGCGTTGCGGACGACACCCGGTAGCAAGGCCGCCGCACCTTCGAAGACACCCTAGCAACGCTGGATGTTCACGCGGAGCCCCAGCGTTAAGGCTGCGGAAGCTCCACCGCTCACGCGGGAGCCCCAGCCTCTTCCCCGCCGCTCGCCGTCGTCGGCGGAGCGCTCTCCGCACCCTCGGCCGTCTCCACGCTCTCGGCCTTTTCTGCGCTCACGGCGCCCTCAGCCCCCTCCGCCTTCTTCGCAGCCTGCTCAGCCTGGTACTTCTCCATCGCCTTGCGCACACTCAACGGCCGCATGTCGGTCCAAACCTCCTTGACGTAATCGAGACAGACCTGCTTCTGCCCCGTCGGACCGACCTGGCGCCAGCCGTTGGGAATCGCCTGGCCCGCCAGCCAGAGCGAGTATTGCTCCTCGGAATTCACCAGGACCTGGTACTCGCGAGTGTCTTCTTCCTTGTCCATTGATACCGCTCCATGAATCGCTCTTCCGGTGAGCGAAGATACGCCAAGCGGTCCGCCTTTTTTGTGGCCAGCTCCTTCAGTACATTAAATTCCAAGCTTGCAGCAGACCACGGCACGAAGGCTGTGCCGGCTCCTAGCCCAACGTCACACTACGCTCCACAAACCAACACAGCCCCTCGCCAACCAGGAAGGCTGCGGCAATGTCCGTAAACAAAGGCCGTGGAATCGCAAGCTTGGCCCGCACCAGCAACCATGCGACCAATAGTGCGCCCAACACCACGGTGACCTGCCCGATCTCCACTCCAATGTTGAAGCCAACGAGCAGCTCCACGAGCCGGTTCGCGGGCAACTTCATCTCCAGGAGATTGGATGCGAACCCAAACCCATGGATCAAGCCGAACACCAGCGTGACCAGCAAGCGCACCCGGCCCGCGTCGCGCATCTGCCCGGTCAACATGAGATAGCTCACCGAGAAAATCCCGCCCCCGACCAACAACAGCGTCGGGAGCGTAACGCCCCACTCGAAATATCGGCCCAGGGCCATGACGAACAGGATCCCGCCCAGCCCGACGGCGACCGGCAGCGGCCGATGCGTCCCGTCACCGATGTTCTCCGCCCCGATCAAGGCGATCGTCAGCGCCACCAATGCGTCGATATATTGCGCCTCCGGCCGCAGAATTCCGGTCACGGCCAACGCCAGCGTCAAGCTGTGGCCGAGCGTAAAGCCGGTCACCACGAACAACAGATCGCGCACCCGCCGCGAGATCAACACCAGTCCCAACATGAACGACATGTGGTCGATGCCGGTGAAGATGTGCATGATCCCCATCTGCACGTACTGCAGCAGCCCGGCGTTTTCCAGGCCACCGCCCCCGGCGTCATCCGCCGCTACCGCGACCTGCTGATGGTCCACCGTGAGGATCTGCTCGGAGAAGCGGCCGCTGCTGTCCTCGATACGCGCGAAGTTGGTATGTGACTTCACCAGGTCGTAGAACGCGGCGGAGTGGATCTCGATATCGCTCGCGCCCGGACACCTGAAGACAAAATCGAACCGCGAATAACCCACTGAAGCGGCCAGCGCGCGTGGCCCTTCGGCGAGCGGACATTTCTGTTTCGCAGCCGTCACCCCCACTCCATCGGCGAGGTAGTGACCGAGCTGCGCACTCGACGGGAGATCCTTACCGGAAGGCGTCACTCGCTTCGCTTCGAGATCCGGTACCGTAAACTGCAGGCGAACGGTGTCCCCGTCGACGCGCCACGCCGAAAGGCTTTCGCTCAATGTGTGCGCGCGGACAGGCGCGGGCGCGCCAAGCACCAGGGCGAGGATAAGAATGAGCAGCGTTCCCCCAAACTGCCTGCGAGCCCCGCCCGATCTCTTGTTCCCGCAACCCGACCTCATGAACTACAACCCGATGTCATGGCTTGTAATCAGAATAATCAGGGGCCACCATGATCTTCGACCGCTCCCGCAGAAACCTCATCGTGGCCGTCATGAGTCGCTCCTGCTGCGCGTTCTTCAGATCCGTCAGCACCTGCAACCGGGCATGCTCGTACGACAGGGGCACGGGCACCTTATCCTTGATGACCTTGACGATGTGAATGCCATCGTTGGCTTGCAGGGGCTCTGATACCTCGCCCTCCTTCAACTGCAACGCCTTGGCGTAAACCGCATCCCCCAGGTGAATCTTGGCGGCGAAATAAAACTCATCCCCGTCATTGCGGGGCTCCGTCAGCCCATACTTGGAAATCACCGCCTCCACCGGCGTGTTGGCACGTAATGCACTTACCGCATCGCGCGCTTTCTGCATCGACTGCTCGGCATTCGCGCCACCTGCGGGCAGCACCAGGTGCCGTGCGGTCAGAATGCCGTCGCTGGCGTAACGCGACGGGTTCTTTTCGAAGAACTCCCGCAACTGTTGCTCCGAGGGCTGGCTGGTGATGACCTCGGCCAGCGCCTGTTGATCCATCGCCATGGCCAGCGCGTTGCGCGTCATCTGGTCCGTCTCGGCGAAATCCAACTCCAGGCCCCGCTGCACGAGCAGCTCTTCCCGGATCATCTCACCCAGGACCTTGAGTTTTTCCGCCCGGGTCGCCTGCTCGAATGTCTCACCCGTCTCGCTTTCCAACTGCGTCACGAAGTCACTGCGGAGCACGGGACGTTGGTTCACCAGTGCGATGTCTTCCGGCGGTACGTTGTGCGTGGCCGTCCCGCGCGCCGAGAAAAGCCCGACGCCGGCGATCGCCAGCCCCACCACGGCCCCGATCGCGCACAGAACCAATGATCGCGTCACATTCATCTGCGACGCCGCCGACTTCACTTCACTCAAGCTTCCCCCTCGGAGCCTGAGTGACCCATGATCGCCGTAGCGAGGGCGCCCCAGATCGAGGCCTAGCCGGCCGCCAGCTTTCAGCGATCGTTTCCCGCGCATAGCCGACGCATATGTAAGGGAAAGGATCGCAGAAAGATGCCGATCTGGGGCGGCCGCAGTAGGCGATCATGGGTCACTCAGGCTCCTGGATGCTGCATAGACGTATACCGCCACCGCGCGAATGGTGACCGGAGACAACTCAGTAGCCCACGACGGGCAGCGGCCGGCGAGGCCGTGCGCAATAGTGCCTTCGATGCTCTGGCGCGATCCGTCGCCGCGCAGCCAGACGGCGTCGGTCAGATCCGGAGCACCGATCGCCGAATCACCCTTGGCGTCGGAGCCATGACAGTCGTTGCAAACGCCCTTGTTCGTGTCATAGAAAATCTGTTTGCCGCGCTGAACCGCCACGGCATCGGCCTGGGGCTGCCGAAACGACAGGAGGTACGTGGTGACGTCGTCAATGTCGCCAGGCGTGAGAGGCGCCATCGCATAGAGGTCATAGGGACGCGCAGTAGCGAACGCCGGCATGTGGGCGAGGTCCCACCCCTTTGAATTTCCGGAGCGGATGCCGTAAAGAACGACCCGCTCTATTTCACTTACGCGGCCGGTGCCGTAGAGCCAGTCATGATCGGTCAGGTTGGGAACCGCGAGAGCGGGATCGCCCCGCAATTGCGCGCCATGGCAGGAAGCACAGTGCTTTGAATAAGCTGAGGCACCCCGCGACATCGCGAAGCTCATCAGCTCGGCGTCGGCGGGAATGCTGTCGGCGGGGACCATCAGAAAGCGTGCGCGCACGGTATGCGTGTGTGCCACGAAGGCGCCACCAACCGCTAAACCGAGCACGAGGATCGCCGTTAGTATCAGCCCGGTCTTCACCAGCAGATTCAAGCTACAGTCTCAGCCTAGGGATCACATTGGCGCCTTCCAGGCGCAGTGCCACGTAATTTACTGTTATCCGCCGAATTCGTTAACGTTAACGACCGGAAAAGGTGCTCGAGTGTCCATAATGCGCTCCCCCATGACGTCAAAGCCAACACTGGCCGACCTTGCGGCCGCTCTCGC
The DNA here is from genome assembly GCA_035566815.1 of Steroidobacteraceae bacterium. GTDB lineage: Bacteria > Pseudomonadota > Gammaproteobacteria > Steroidobacterales > Steroidobacteraceae > 13-2-20CM-66-19. The sequence goes on from DATMQL010000463.1 coordinate 8,546, forward strand.
TGCCGGACGTGCCTCGAGCCGCTCCCTGGTGGAGTCCTGCCTCGAAAGGATCGCAGATCCCGCGGGTGAAGGGCGTACGACCTTTTTGCACGTCGACAAAGGTGCGGTACTCGCACAGGCCGACGCAATGGATCTGCTGCGGTCCAGCGGTGCCGCCCCCTCGCCCTACGCGGGGATTCCGATTTCGATCAAGGATCTTTTTGATATCGCGGGCCAGGTGACCCGGGCGGGATCGACCGTGCTCACGAACCGGCCGGCTGCGACCCAGGACGCCGCGAGCGTCGCTCGTCTGCGGCGCGCTGGCTTTGTGCTCATCGGCCGCACGAACATGAGCGAGTTCGCGTTCTCCGGCCTGGGCCTGAACCCCCACTACGGCACCCCACGCAATCCCTGGGAGCGCGCCGAGGGCCACATTCCCGGAGGCTCTTCCTCGGGAGCCGCGATCTCGGTAACCGACGGTATGGCTCACGGAGCCCTCGGAACGGACACGGGCGGGTCCTGCCGGATCCCGGCTGCGTTCACGGGCCTCGTCGGCTACAAGCCCACCGCGCGCCGTGTACCGCGCGCCGGCGCCGTTCCCCTATCGACGAGTCTCGATTCCATAGGACCCATCGCGCGTTCAGTGGCGTGCTGCGCGACGCTGGACGCAATACTAGCGAACGACACCCCGCCTGGCCCGGTCGAGCTGTCGGGGATGCGCTTTGCGGTGCCCAAGACTTTCGTACTCGAAGATATGGACTCGGATGTCGCCGCGCACTTTGAACGCTCGCTGTCACGCCTTTCCACCGCGGGCGCGAGAATCGAACGGATCGATGTCCCTGAGTTTGCGGGAATTCCTGCGATCAATGCGAAAGGCGGCTTCTCCGCCGCCGAGAGCTACACCTGGCACCGTGGCCTGATCGAGTCCAGCGGTAGCGCCTATGATCCGCGAGTGCTCACCCGAATCCAACGTGGCGCCACACAAAGCGCCGCGGATTACATCGAGTTGCTGGCCGCGCGGAAAGCTTTCATCGCAGCGGTGGAATCCCGCATCGCGCGATTCGATGCGCTGCTCTTCCCAACGACACCTGTCATTCCGCCTCGGATCGCCGCACTCCAGGGCGATGACGAATTCTTCAGGGTGAATGGGCTGGTGCTGCGCAATCCGGCGGTCATCAACCTGCTCGACGGCTGTGCGATTTCCATCCCGAATTACGAGGACGGCGAGCCCCCTACCGGCCTGATGTTGGCTTGCGCCGGGGGCCTCGACCAACAGCTGTTTCGCTGCGCGGCCGCCGCCGAACACATCGTTCGCTCATGACAGCGCCGCTGAGCGAACTTCGCGTACTCGAGCTCGCCCGCATTCTGGCAGGCCCGTGGATCGGCCAGACACTCGCTGATCTGGGCGCCGATGTCGTGAAAGTCGAAGCCCCCGAAGGCGACGACACGCGTCGCTGGGGACCGCCGTTCATCCGTCGCGGCGAGGACCTCGATGCAGCCTATTTTCATTGCTGCAACCGGGGAAAGCGCTCGGTCATCGCCGATCTCCGGGATCCCGGGGGCCAGCAATTCGTGCGCGCGCTCGCGCAGCGTTCGGACGTTCTCATCGAGAATTTCAAGGTCGGCGGCCTGGCGAAATACGGCCTCGACTACGAATCCCTGCACGCCTTGAATCCACGCCTCGTGTATTGCTCCGTAACGGGCTTCGGACAGGCGGGTCCTAAAGCCAGCCACGCCGGCTACGACCTCATGATCCAGGGCATGAGCGGCATCATGGACCTCACTGGCGATCCCGCCGGACCGCCGCAAAAGATGGGCGTCGCTTTTGCCGACATTTTCACGGGCACCTACGGCGTCATTGCCATCCAGGCAGCACTCGCCCAACGCGAGCGCACCGGCCTGGGCCAACATATCGACATGGCATTGCTCGACACCATGGTGGCCGTTCTCGCCAACCAGGCCCTGAATTTCCTGGCCTCCGGGGAGGTACCGCACCGGCTGGGCAATGCTCATCCCAACATCGTGCCTTACCAGGTATTCGAAGTGCGCGACGGCCACGTCATTGTCGCCGTCGGTAACGATCAACAGTTCCGCCAATTCTGCGCTGTGATCGAGCGGCCGGAGTTGGCCACCGACCCACGGTTCCTGACGAACGCCGACCGCGTCGGCAACCGCCAGACTTTGATAGAGGCGATCAGTCTCGCCCTGCGTGACTTCACTCGCGCCAATCTGCTTGCTGCTCTGGAAGCCCGCGGTGTCCCCTGTGGACCGATTAATTCCATCGCCGAAGCCTTCGCCGAGCCGCAGGTCCTCGCACGCCGCGTCCGCATCGATCTGCCCGCGTCCGATGCGCCCGGCGACTTGATTCCCTCTGTCCGCACCCCGATCGTATTTTCAGACGCAGACCTGGCATTGCGGCGGCCGTCCCCCCGCCTTGGTGAGCACACTGCCGAAGTCATGCAAGAGGTGGGAATGTCGCCCGGTAAACCCTGAGCATCCGACTTGGCCCTGAGCGCCTCGCGTTCCACGAGCACGAGAATCCTTTCCCCCTTCTAACCGACTTTGGCATCATCGCCGCCCACCATGAACTGGCTAACCTCACTCTTCATCGCCGCCGTCGCCGTCAGCACCGCGCTAGAGCTATGGCTCTCGCAGCGGCAGATCGCCGCCGTTACCACCCACCGCGACCGCGTCCCAGAGCCCTTCGCCGCTAGCGTCTCCGCCGTCGAGCACGCGAAAGCCGCCGACTACACGATCGCCAAAGCGCGCTTCGGACGGATCGCGGAGATCATGAACGCCGTGGTCACCCTCGCCCTGACCGTCGGCGGCGGTATCGCCGCCATCGATGCCCTTTGGCGCCGCACCGGCTGGTCCCAGCCGTGGCTGGGCCTCGTCGTCATTGGCAGCGTGTTTATGCTCACGGGCATCATCAACCTGCCGCTTTCTATCTGGAGCACCTTCAGGCTCGAAGCCCGCTTCGGCTTCAACCGCACGACTCCGGCACTGTTTATTGCCGACCTGGCGAAGAGCCTCCTGCTTTCGGTACTGCTCGGTGGCCCGATGCTCCTTGCAACTCTCGCGCTGATGGAACGCGCGGGACAATTCTGGTGGGTCTGGGCGTGGCTGCTGTGGCTGGCGGTGATGTTCATCATGACCTGGGCCTATCCCGCCTTCATCGCGCCCCTGTTCAACAAGTTCTCGCCCCTGAAAGACGAGACCCTCAAAACCCGGATTGAAGAGCTGCTGACCCGTTGCGGCTTCAAGTCACAGGGCGTCTTCGTAGTCGACAACTCGCGCCGCTCCTCCCACGGCAACGCCTACTTCACCGGCATCGGCACGAACAAGCGCATCGTCTTCTTCGACACCCTGCTGGAGCGCCTCGCGCACCCCGAGGTTGAAGCCGTCCTGGCCCATGAGCTCGGCCATTTCAGCCTGAAACACGTCCGCAAACGTCTCGTGGTGTCCATCGCGACAACGTTCATCGCCCTGGCCATCCTCGGCTGGCTCACCGGCCAACCGTCCTTCTACTCGGCGCTCGGTGTCCCAACACCCTCGACCCACGCGGCGCTGCTGCTCTTCATCCTGGCAGCCCCCTTCTTCACCTTCTTCATCACTCCACTCAACTCCCTCTGGTCGCGCCGCCACGAGTTCGAAGCCGACAGCTTCGCAACCCGCCACGCCAGCGCGGACGAGCTCGCCGCCGCACTGGTGAAACTCTACAGGGACAACGCCAACACCCTGACACCCGACCCGGTGTACGTAGCCTTCCACTATTCGCACCCGCCCGCGCTGGAGCGCATCAGCAGGCTGAAGGCCGCGGCTGCGTCGTAGAGCACGCTCTTTTACAACATCTCGGCGACAACCTGGTCCCAATCAATGATCACGTCGGGAACGGCGGCGAGCTGTTTTTGTCCTTCGAGCGGGAGAATGGTCGGGTGTCCGTAAGATCCGGCTCGAAGCCGGTAGATAGCCACCGTGCGATCGATAGGATCGATGAGCCAGACTTCCCTGACACCCGCGCGCTCGTAAACGGGGAGTTTGACGATCTGGTCGTGGCGGCTGGTACTCGGTGAGAGGACCTCTACCACCCAGTCGGGAGCGCCGCGCACTCCGCGTGCGTCGACTTTCTGAAGGTCGCAAACAATGAAGATATCGGGTTGCACTACGGTGTCGACTTGATCGTCTGCTTCGGTTGACTTAGGCAGACGGACGTCAAACGGCGCGACATACGCGCGGCCGGACTTACCTTTGAGCGCAGTTGCCGCTTGGCGATGGATCTCACCGACGATCTCCTGGTGAGCCCGTGTCGGTGACGGCGGTTCTCTGACATAGGCCGTCCCATCGACGAGCTCATCGCCGTAAGTGCGAGACCATACGAGGTAGTCGGCGTAGGTGTGGTGGTGCGTGTCGCGCTTGAATACTGTCATGGGGGTGCCTGCCGTGTTTGACCCGAATCATCATGAGCGCACTGTTAGTTTCCCACGAGCTCTTATGCAGGCGCAACACTCTCGATCGATGCATACAGACCGCATCGCGACACTCAAGTCCGAAGTGTAGATCACCGCGCGCAATTCCCACGCGAATCCCACGTAGGGTTCACCACGCCGAAACGCGCGCCCTAAACACGTCGGCGCGCGCGAGCCGTCCCTACGGCCTTGCCGGCGGCACGTAATACAACTCGATGGTCTTCCCCACCAACTCCAACGGCTTATACGCGTCCAACCACGCATACCCCTTCGGGTCATGCACCTTGGCCAACGCCGAGATCGCCACCCACCCCGTTGCCGGCTTCCACGGCGGCATGATCACAAACGGCGGCAGCGACTCGCGCGCGAGGTTAGCCGTCCCGCGATAAGCCAGATTCAACTTAGGTATCCTGATCTCGGCGGCGCGCTGCTCGAGCCGCCGCAAATCCTGACCCCAATCGAGATCCGAATCGACCAACACCTGCTCCGGATGCGCCACTGCTTCGTTGAAATACGGCAGATAGTCCGGATACGCCGTCCACAACGTGAGCACCTGCCAGCCCACCAACACCACCAGCACACCCTGGCCCACGACCGCCAGCGGCCCCAGGGCCGCCTTGCGCAAAACGCCCCACGCCAGCGCCAGCAAATGCGCGGCACCGAGCGCCATGAACGGGTACAGCACCAGGACATGCCGGATCCCGATATTGATGTGACTGAAGGCGCTCGCAAAGGCCAGCAGGGTTAGAAACAACACCAGCGGCGCCAGCCGCCACGCGTCCCTCGCCTGCCACCCCTCACGAGCCAGTACCACCATGCCCATCGGCCCGCAGATCATCAGCGGTATGGGCGTCTTCGCCGCAAGAGCCACCAGGTAGAAATACCACCACCCCGTCGAGCGCTGCTGTCCCAACAGAAACGACAGGTGTCCCGAGTCGTTGTGCGCCTTGAGCGCAATAATGCCCTCGAAAAAGCCTTTCACCCAGGTCGGCAACCACAGGTGTTGCAGCAAGACCCCCGCGTCATGCGAGATCCCGCGCTCATGTTGTAGAAACACAATCGCCCAATCAAACTTGTGCGCAACCACATTCGCCCCGGGCGAGCGCACCCCATACGCAATCGCAAGCGGC
>DATMQL010000464.1:0-19770 GCA_035566815.1 Steroidobacteraceae bacterium
CAAGCACAAGTGTTCAATGTAGTCAAAATACTACATGGCATTTTTGTGCGAAAGCGGTAGACTCGCTTCATCAGGATCCAGGCTGTCAGTCGCAAGTCCCGGTTTCTCTTGGGAATCCCAAAAACTGGCACCCGACTTGCTTGGTTCTGCGGTGCAGCAACGCTTACACCCTGATGCGTGTAAGCCAACAGCTGAAATGAGTTGGGGAGGGAGCGGTACAGCACAAGAAACTCGGGTGATCGACGCGAGCACGGGTAACGGCAGCCACTAACTTACTGTGACTGTCAGGAACGGGACGCGCGGTAGTGACATGCGGGCCTTACGATTAGGCCGGAGCAAACGCTCCATCGTTTCAGCCGTAAAGTATAGATGCTCGTGATGGCGCGACCCGCCGGGGGAACGAGGCGTTAGATAACGTCGACACCCGGTTGGAGCTGACAGCGATCCACTGGGACATCGATGGCATGAGAACGTTACCAGCCCCGCCGCAAGGCGGGGCTTTTTTATGGGTCAACCGACGCCCAGGTACCCCAGAATCCCTTTAGCCGCCTCGCGCCCTTCAAACACCGCGGTGACGACCAGGTCCGATCCGCGCACCATGTCCCCACCGGCAAACACCTTGGTGTTGGTTGTCTGAAACGGCGTCTCGCGAGCCGCCGTGACCCGCACCCGCCCGTTGGTATGCAGGCGGATCCCATGCCGCTGGAACCACTCCGGCGGACTGGGCAGAAAGCCGAAGGCAATGATCACGGCGTCCGCGGGCACCACTTGTTCCGAGCCCGGAATCGGCTCCGGAATGCGGCGGCCGCGAGCATCCGGCGCGCCCAGACGCGTCTCGATGACCTTCACGCCTTCGACCCGCTCCGAGCCGACGATCTCGATCGGCTGGCGGTTGAAGAGGAACTCAACACCCTCCTCCTTGCTGTTCTTGTAGTCGCGGCGCGAGCCGGGCATGTTGTGCTCGTCGCGCCGGTAAGTGCAGGTCACGGATTCGGCACCCTGGCGGATGGCGGTGCGATTGCAGTCCATGCCGGTATCGCCGCCACCCAACACCACGACCCGCTTGCCGCGCATGCTCACCAGCGCCTCGGCGCTGCCGGGGAGACCGAGCTCGTGATTGATGTTGGAAATGAGATAGGGCAGCGCCTCGTGCACACCCGGCAGATCCTCGCCGGGGAAACCGCCCTTTACGTAGCGGTACGTGCCCATGCCGAGAAATACGGCATCGTATTCGTCGACGAGACTCTCGAATGAGACATCCTTGCCCACGTCGACGCCGAGCCGGAACTGCACCCCCATGCCTTCCATGATCTCGCGGCGTTTTTCGACGACTTCTTTTTCGAGCTTGAACGGCGGGATGCCGAAGGTGAGCAGACCGCCGATCCGGGTGTAGCGATCGAACACCACGGGAGTCACCCCGCTGCGCACCAGGATGTCCGCGCAACCGAGACCGGCAGGACCTGCGCCGACGATGGCGACCCGCTTGCCGTTCGGCTGCACGTTCGACATGTCAGGCTTCCAGCCGCGCTTGAATGCCTCGTCGGTGATGTATTTCTCGATCGAACCGATCGTGACCGCGCCCAGGCCGTCATTCAGCGTACAGGCGCCCTCGCACAGGCGATCCTGCGGACAGATGCGCCCGCAGACTTCCGGCAGGGAGTTGGTCTTGTGAGACAGCTCCGCCGCCTCGAACAGGTTGCCTTCCTGGATGAGCTTCAGCCAGTTGGGAATGTAGTTGTGAACCGGACATTTCCACTCGCAGAACGGGTTGCCGCAGGCGAGACAGCGGCCGGCCTGTTGTGCCGCCCCCTGCGGCTCGAAGTGCGCATAGATCTCGTTGAAGTTGGTGACCCGCGTCTCCACCGGCGTTTTCGCCGGCTCCGCGCGCGGGATGTCCAGGAATTGTAGATTCTTGTCAGCCATGTTTGTCCGTCGCGGGGCGCGTTATGCGGCGCGCCGCAGGTTCTCGATCAGCGAATCGATGGAGGCCGCCTTGGGCTTCACGACCCAGAACTTGCCGATGTACGAGCGCAGGTCGTTCACGATCTCATCGGCCCAGGCACTGCCGGTCTCGGCGACATGCTGCTCGAGGAGATTTTCCAGGTGTTGCAGATGGGACTGCATCGACTCGGCGTGAATGCGGCTGATATCGATGAGCTCGTGGTTGTAGCGATCGACGAAGTTGCGGTCCAGGTCGAGCACGTACGCGAAACCACCGGTGAAGCCCGCTCCGAAGTTCACACCCGTGCGACCCAACACGCAGACGACACCGCCGGTCATGTACTCGCAGCAGTGATCTCCGGCTCCCTCGATGACCGCGATGGCGCCCGAGTTACGCACGGCAAAACGTTCACCCGCGACACCGGCCGCATAAAGGTGCCCGCCAGTGGCGCCGTAGAGGCAGGTGTTACCCATGATGATCGTGTCTTTCGCGACGTATCGGGCGTTGCGCGGCGGACGTAGCACGATCTTGCCGCCCGCCATGCCCTTCCCGACGTAGTCGTTGGCATCGCCTTCCAGATACAGGTGCAGGCCACCGGCATTCCAGACACCGAAGCTCTGCCCAACGTTGCCCGTGAGACGTACCGCCAGCGGCGAATCCTCCATGCCGTAGTTACCCCAACGGCGGGCAATTTCACCGGACACCCGGGCACCGAGCGAGCGGTTGTAGTTGCGAACCTCGTAGCTCCACTCGCCGCCGGTTTTGCCCTCGATCGCGGGTAGCATCTCGCTCACCATGCGCTCCGCGAGCTCCCCTTTATCGAAGGGCGCGTTCGACGGCGTCGCACAGAATTGCGGGACATCCTGCGCCATTCCTGCCGTCGAGAGCACCGGCGTCAGGTCCAGCTTGCGCTGCTTCGGGGTCTCGCCCTCGAGGATCCGCAGGTACTCGGTGTGGCCAATGATGTCCTGGATGCTGCGAACCCCGAGGCTCGCCAGGATCTCGCGGACTTCCTGCGCCACGAACTGGAAGTAATTGACCACCATCTCCGGGAGGCCGGTGAAGTACTTCGAGCGCAACACGTTGTGCTGGGTCGCCACGCCGGTCGCGCAGTTGTTGAGATGGCAGATGCGCAGGTACTTGCAGCCGAGCGCCACCATCGGCGCGGTACCGAATCCGAAGCTCTCGGCACCGATAATAGCGGCCTTGACCACGTCGAGGCCGGTCTTCAGCCCACCGTCGGTCTGCAAACGCACCCGGTGCCGCAGATCGTTGATCCTCAGGGTCTGATGAGTTTCAGACAGCCCCAACTCCCAGGGCGTGCCGGCGTACTTGATGGAGGACAGCGGGCTCGCGCCCGTGCCACCGTCGTAGCCCGAGATGGTAATGAGATCGGCATAGGCTTTCGCAACACCCGCCGCCACGGTACCCACTCCGGGCTCGGCGACGAGCTTCACCGACACCAGCGCCTGCGGATTGACCTGCTTCAGGTCGAAAATGAGCTGCGACAGGTCCTCGATCGAGTAGATGTCGTGATGCGGCGGCGGCGAGATGAGTCCGACCCCGGGGCGCGCGAAGCGCAACGAGGCGATCATGTCGTTCACCTTGTGTCCGGGCAGCTGTCCGCCCTCGCCGGGCTTGGCGCCCTGTGCAACCTTGATTTGCAGGACCTCGGCATTGATGAGGTACTCCGGCGTCACGCCGAAGCGACCCGAGGCCACCTGTTTGATCTTGGAGTTCTTCTCCGTGCGGTAGCGCGCCGGGTCCTCGCCACCCTCGCCGGAGTTGGAACGTGCGCCAAGCCGGTTCATGGCGATGGCCAGAGCCTCGTGCGCCTCCGGTGACAGCGCGCCGAGCGACATGCCGGCACTGTCGAAGCGGGACAGCACCGCCGCCATCGGCTCGACTTCACTCAGGGGAATCGGATGCGGTCCCGGCTGGAGTGCGAAAAGGTCGCGGATGGTGGCCACTGGCCGGTTGTTCACCAATCGGGAAAACAACTTGTAGTGCTCGTAGTCCCCGGAGATCACGGCCGCCTGGAGGGCAGCCACGACATCGGGGTTGTACATGTGGTACTCGCCACCGTGCATGTACTTGAGCAACCCACCTTGCTCCTGGGGCTCGCGCGGATTCCAGGCGCGCGCGGCGAGTTGTTTGAGGTCGACTTCGAGGTCGTCGAAGTCGGCGCCCTGGATCCGGCTCTCGGTACCCACGAAACACATGTTCACGATCTCGTCCGACAGGCCGACGATCTCGAACAGCTGCGAGCTGCGATAGCTGGCAATGGTCGAGATGCCCATCTTGGACATGATCTTGAACAGCCCTTTCCTGACCCCGGCGCGATAGCTGCGCCCGAGCTCGAGGCGGGTGGCGAAATCGAGTTTGACCCGGCCTTTGCGCATCATCTCGAACAGGACCTGGTAGGCCATGTAGGGATACACGGCCGTCGCGCCGTACCCGATGAGGCAGGCGAAATGATGCGGGTCGCGCGCCGTGCCGGTCTCGATGAGGAGATTGCACTTACAGCGCAGGCCGGTCTTGACCAGGTGATGATGCACGGCGCCGGTCACGAGCAGCGCGTGCGCGGGCAGTTTCCCCTTTACGAGGTAGCGATCAGACAGCAGCAGCACGAGCTTACCCTCGCGCACGGCGCTCTCCGCCTGCTCACACATGCGGACAATCGCACTTTTCAAACCCTCGTTGGGGTCGTACTGGAGGTCGATGAATTCGTGCGTCACCTCTTTGAGCGCGAGAATCTGCCGCAGCTTCCGCTGCGAGAGAATCGGCGAGCCGAGCACGATCTGCCGCGCATGCTCAGGCGCGGGCACGAAGATGTTGCACTCGGGGCCGATCTGCGTCTGCAGCGACATTACGATCGACTCACGCAGCGGATCGATCGGCGGGTTGGTGACCTGCGCGAACTGCTGGCGGAAATAGTCGTAGAGCGAGCGCACTTTGTGCGACAGCACCGGCATGGGCGTGTCGTCGCCCATGGATCCCACCGCTTCACTCTCGTCCTCGGCGAGCACGCGAATGATTTCCTCGCGCTCCTCCGAGCTGACGTTGAACATCTTCTGGTAGAGCCCCAGCGTATCCCGGTCCATCGGCTCGGCCGCGAGCCGCGGGTCCACCAGGTCGCTCTCGAGATAGCGCACCCCCTTCTTCAGCCAGGTCTTATAAGGATGCCGCGTCTTCAGAATCTGATCGATGTCGGCCGACTCGAGCAGCCTGCCCGTCTGCAGATCCAGCGCGATCATGTCGCCGGGTCCGAGCTTTCCCTTACGTACGACGTCCTCGGGCGCGTAGTCCCACACGCCGGTCTCGGACGCGATAGTTAGGAAGCGGTTGCGCGTGATGACGAAACGAGCGGGACGGAGCCCGTTGCGATCCAGCGTACAAGCGGCGTATCGGCCGTCCGTGAGCACGATGCCCGCCGGACCGTCCCAAGGCTCCATGTGAACGGAGTAGTACTCGTAGAACGCCCGCAGGTCCGCATCGATCGAGTCGAGCCCGTGCCAGGCCGGCGGCACGAGCAGGCGCATCGCGTGCAGGGCATCGAGACCGCCCATCAACAACACTTCGAGCATGTTGTCGAGGCTCTGCGAATCCGAGCCTGTCAGGGAAACGAGCGGCATCGCCTCCTGCAACTCGGGCAGCAGGGGCGAGCGGAACAACGGGCCCCGCGCGAGGGCCCAGTTGCGGTTGCCCTGTACCGTGTTGATCTCACCGTTGTGAGCGAGATAGCGGTACGGATGCGCGAGCCGCCACTGCGGCAGCGTGTTCGTCGAGAAGCGCTGATGGAAAACCGCCACCGATGCCTCGAGCCGCTCGTCCTGCAGGTCCGGGTAGAACTGCGTGAGGTGCTGCGGCATCACCATGCCTTTGAAGACGATGGTGGTGGCCGACAGGCTCGGCACGTAAAAGACGGGGTCCTTCTGCTGGATTTCCTTCTCAGCAATGCGGCGGGCCATGTACAGCTTGCGATTGAGCGACGCCTCGTCGATGTCGGACAGGCGGCAGTTCACGAAGACCTGCTCGATGTGCGGCAGGGTCTTGAGCGCCTGCGTACCACAAGCCTGGGGATTGACGGGGACAATACGCCAGCCGGCGAGCTCGAGCCCCTGGCGCTCCAACTGGGCTTCCACGGCCGTCCGCGCGGCCTGGGCCAGCGCCGGGTCGCGATTCAGGAAAATCAGGCCGGAAGCGAATTTCTCGGCCAGCTCGATGCCGGCCTCGGCCGCCACGGCCCGCAGGAACCCTTCCGGTTTCTTCAGCAGCAGACCACAGCCGTCGCCGGTTTTTCCGTCGCCGGCGATCGCCCCACGGTGGGTGAGGCGGTTGAGTGACGTAATCGCCGTACGGACCAGCCAATGGCTCGGCTGATCGTCGAGATTTGCGATCAGGCCAAACCCGCAGCTATCGCGTTCGTAGGCGTCTTTATAGAGTCCTTGGGTGGCAGCGCTCATGTCATGGCCTCATTATCTGGCGCCCCCAATTCGCAAGGGCGCACGTGGCCGCCGGCTGCAGGCAATAGCGCCTAGATCAGCTCGAGCGGCAATTCTTTGCGGTCAGGAGACCCACGGACAACACCGCGGGAATAAGCAGTCGAAATCGCCCGGGTACGAGGCCTTGTATCCCGCGCTTTGGTCGCCTGTCTACACCGTCACTATGCTCCCGATAATACCGGCCCGAGGGGCGCTTTCAAGTGCGCCCACTTATATGCATATGCCGTGCATACACCGGCCTGCTCGAGACAGCTCAAGTCCGATAGCCAAGCGCAACCCCTCGGGCGGCATGAGGGCTCGCCGGGTGGACGGTGACTGTCTCAAGGGCGGGGACGACAATCAGATCGAGGTCTTGGAGTGCGATGGCGCCGACGAGAACCTCATCGCCCATCACGAATGCTCCGCCGAAGGAATGGCGCTTACCGAATGAAAGCTGCACCGGCCCCACATACGGCACCAGGTGCGTGGCGCCATCCGCGACCGTCACCGGACGCCTATCCGCTTCATCGAGCTGCAGCTCGATGGCCAGCGCAGGCGGAATGCACAGTATGTTGGCACCCGTATCAACCAGGGCGCGAACGATCTTGGGCGCGAGCCCGCGCTTGCGGGCATTGCGGAGAGTGAAATCGGCGTACACGAGACCCATGCTTTTCCCCGGATGAAGCGCAACGGAAGCGACATCCTGCTGTCTTCGCTATCGCACCTGCAAGCCTGAATATGTCGTGTGTTTATGCAGAAATGCGTGCTTCGACCGTGGTATCCCCGACGCGTTTTCGCCACGGTGCTCACACCGCGCTCACACAGTGTTCACCCCGGATTCAGGCTTGCGGGGTGCAACATATATGTTGCACGGGTCGACCCGCGAGGGGCGACCCCGGATTTCGAGCTGGCGAATGCCTGCGGGAACTCACTTCGCATTTTCTTTTCCAACCTATTGCATCGAGCGACCTCAGACCTCAACATGCGCCCGCGTTGCGAGGTGTGGTACCGGATTTCGAGCAGGGCGAAGGCCCGCGAGAGGTGTTTGAAACTTAGATGAAGACCATCAAAGCGTCGACTGACAGCGACCCTGGACCCCGCCTGCAAGGCGTGAACCAGTATCTGGAGAAGAATTTCCCCGATTTCTTCGCCGAAGCCCGTTTCCAGGTCGGGGATGACGATTACTTCCTTTACGCCCGCTTCGGCCAGTACCTGGCCCGCACCATCGAGCAGAACCGGGCCTCCCGAGAAAAAATTAACCGCGGCTTCACAGTGCTGAACAAGATGGCACGTGTGTCCGCGCGGCATCCGCGTATCCGGGAAATGCTCGTCTCCGGACCGCTCGAATATATCGTGGATGCTCCGAAAGCCCGTGCGCTCGCGCTCAAGCGACTCTCACCCGTGGCGCAGGGTTATATGGAAAGTCTCTGCGAGTGACTGACGTGACGCCGCGCCGGCCTAACGGCCTGCGCGGCGTTGTTTAGTGCTGTAGCGCGGCGCGCCTTATCGCGGCTCGCGCGGCGTCAGCGTGATCTTGAGACTCTGCGTCCGACGTACCACGTCGAGTGTCAGTGGCGAACCGACCGGCCACCGACTCAGGTGCCGATGGAGCGCATCGATCCCGTTCAGCGGGGTCTCGTTCACGCCAACGATCAGATCGCCGGGACGTAAGTCGGAGTCAACCGCGGGTCCTGCGTCATCGCGACCGATGACTTCGGTGGCTCGCTTCACGGACAGGCCGAGCGCCCTCACGAGCCGCAGATCGATCGGCCGGTCCCTGACGGAAATTCCGAGATAAGCCCGCCGTACGCGCCCCTGCGTCAGAATCTCTGTCAGGACCCACTGCGCGGTCGCGGCCGGCACTGAAAAGCCAATCCCCTGCGCCATGGCGATGATGGCCGTGTTGATTCCGACCACCCGGCCCTGCGCATCGACCAGCGGACCCCCTGAATTCCCGGGATTCAGAGCCGCCGTGTGCTGCACGATGCCCTCGATGAGACGACCCTGCCGGCTGCGCAGCGAACGCCCCAAAGCGCTGACGACACCTGCGGACACCGTCGACTCGAATCCAAGGGGGTTACCGACCGCCACCACGAGTTGCCCGACACGCAGCTGCCTTGAGGTCGCGAGCCGGGCGTACGGAAGTGCTGCCGCCTGCGCTCGGAGCACGGCGAGATCAGTAGCGGGATCACGGCCAACCACGACCGCTGGAACACTGCGGCCATCGACAAACGAGACGCGCGCTTCATCGACACGCTGCACGACGTGCTCGTTGGTCAACACGTAGCCGTCCGGAGTCACGACGACGCCCGAACCGGCGCCACCACCGCGCTCGCGTGACGAGTCGCCGGGAGCCGGATCACCGCCAACGTAAATACTCACGACCGCCGGACCGACGAGCTCGACCGCGCCAACGACCGCCTTCGAGTAGGCGTCGAGGACGTCGTCAGATGCGGGATCACTCAGCGAGCCATCAATAGGAGACGTTTCTTCCAGCATTCGGCAGGGATGGGGACCCATCCCGGCAAACTCAAGAGGGCGGATTCCTGCCAGAATCGGCGACAGTAAGACCCACTCCGTATCGTTTTCATGATCTCACTCGCCCAGACCGCCGTCCTGCTGGCCGCCGCCGTACTCGCGGTATCGCTGTTCCGACTCCTGAACCTCAGCTCGATCCTCGGTTATCTGGCGGCGGGCCTCGCGATCGGACCGTGGGGCCTGCGCCTCATCCACGACATCGGCAACATCACGAAAATCGCAGAGTTCGGCGTGGTGCTGCTTCTCTTTATCATCGGTCTCGAGCTGCAGCCGACACGCTTGTGGGTCATGCGGCGACTCGTTTTCGGACTGGGCGCCGCGCAGGTTACCCTCTGTACCGTGCTGCTGGGCGTGGCGGGCTACCTGCTGGGGCTGCAGCCCGTGACCGCCGCCATCGTCGGCTTCGGTCTGTCGCTGTCCTCCACGCCCCTCGTCCTGCAAGTGCTTGCCGAGCGCGGCCAACTCAAGAGCCAGCACGGCAGGTCCGCATTCGGCATCCTGCTTTTCCAGGACCTCGCGGTATTACCCGTACTCGCGATCCTTCCTCTCATCTCGCACACGGCCTCGACGACGCAGACGGCCAACGGTGCGTTATGGCCGATTCTGCTGAAACTGGTCGCCGTCGTGGCGGTCGTCATCATCGGCGGCCGCCTGTTGTTACGGCCCGCGCTGCGAGTCGTCGCGCGCGTCCGGGTGACCGAAGTGTTTACCGCCGCAGCACTCCTCACCGTGATCGCGACGGCGTTGCTGGCAAACCTGGCGGGCCTGTCAATGTCGCTCGGCGCCTTCCTGGCCGGCGTTCTGCTGGCCGACAGCGAGTTCCGACACGAGCTCGAGGCGGACATCGAGCCGTTCAAGGGACTGCTGCTGGGCCTCTTCTTCATTGTTGTGGGAATGTCGGCCAACCTCGGACTGTTGACCTCGCAACCCCTGAGATTGCTCGGCCTCACGGCCGGACTGATATTGATCAAGCTCCTGGCGGTCACGCTGCTCGGCCGTCTGGCGAATCACAAGGGATCCTCAGCGTGGCGTCTCGGGTTCACGCTGCCCGCGGGCGGCGAGTTTGCGTTCGTGCTGTTCACACTGGCGACACGTCAGAACATCCTGGACGCCGAGACAGCTGATCTGCTCATCCTCGCGGTGACTTTATCGATGATGCTCGGGCCGCTGCTGTTGATAGCCCACGATATCGTCGAAAGCCGCTGGCTGGCCGACCCCAAGCAACCGTTCGACGAGATCGACGACAGCGAAACTCCTGTGATCATCGCCGGATTCGGGCGCTTCGGACAGATCGTGGCGCGCATCCTGCGGCTTCGCCGGATTCCCTTCACTGCGCTCGACAGCAATCAGACCCACGTCGATTTCGTTCGCAGATTCGGTAACCAGGTTTACTACGGCGATGCGTCACGCCTGGATCTCCTACGCGCGGCGGGCGCCGAGACGGCGAAGATCTTCGTTCTCGCCATCGACGACGTGGACGCGTCCATTCGCACCGCGCAACTGGTGCGCGCTCAGTTCCCCAAGCTGAAAATATTCGCGCGCGCACGCAACCGGCAGCACACGTTTGCGCTCATGGACGCTGGAGTAACCCACATTATCCGCGAGACGTTGCTGTCGAGTCTCGACCTCGCCGCGTCGGTGCTGCAGGAGTTGGGGGAGACCCAGGCATCGGCCCGCGGCGCCGTCCGCAAATTCCGGCAACACGACGAAGCGACCCTTGCGGCGCAGTACGCGGTGAAGGAAGACGAGACGAAGTTCCGCGCCACCACACAGGAATCCGCCCAGCAGCTGGAGAAGCTGTTCGAAACGGATGAAGTGAAGACGGAGTAACATTAGTTCGATTGGGCCCCTGATATCCTTGACGCATGGATGAGGCACGCCAGGTCCGCGACTTTTGGTTCGGCAAGCTGCCGATGACGGCGCAGACGCTCGACCAACGCCTCAAGCTCTGGTTCCCCGAAGACGAGTCGCCGGACGTCCGGCAAAACCGCGACAAGGCCATTCGTGCACGCTTCGGAAGCCTCGTCGAACGCGCGATGCTGGGCGAGCTCGCAAGCTGGGCTGACAGCCCACGACGTTGCCTGAGTCTCCTCATCCTGCTCGATCAATTTCCGCGCAACATCTATAGAGGCACCGCGCGCGCGTTCGCCGGTGATGATCAAGCAGTCGCTATCACGTTGTCCGGTATGGAATCGGCCGCCGATGGGGCGCTCGATATTGTCGAGCGCATCTTCTTTTACATGCCGCTCCAGCACTGCGAAGTCCGTGAGGTGCAGGAAGAATCTGTCGCGGCCTATCGACGCCTGCTCATGGAGGCACCACAGGAGCTGCGCAGTGCATTTGACGACGCGCTGCAAGCCGCCGAGAAGCATCGTTCGATCATTGAGCGCTTCGGCCGTTTTCCGCATCGTAACCGCGCCCTCGAGCGGGTGAGCACGCGGGAGGAGGAAGCGTGGCTAAGCGCGCGCGGGGACCGAATGGGGCAGTGAGCGCTGGGCGGCAGAGTCGTGGTCGCGGATGAGCCCAAACACAACGAGCCTACTCGTGGATGAGCCGCTCGAGTCTGCGCAAGCGCCGCTGCAGATCGTGTTGCTCTTCGAGTAGCTCCAACGCCAGCGCCGCGCCACTCGCATTCACACCGAGGTCGCGCATCAAACGCCCCACCGTACGTAGACGCGGTAGGGCTGTCGCCGGAAATTGCCACTGTTCCGGAGCGTAGCCGCGCGGAGAAACGACACCCAGATCGGTGAGCTCCACCACGGCGGTCAGCTCGATGCGGCACACCCGGCAAATCTCGGTCGCCCCGATCCAATCGTGCTCGTCGAGCAAATGGGCCTGCAGATCAGCGCCATCCGTCATGGACTCACCTCTCGAGATCAGCGCGCGGGTCGAACGCGAGTGTCTTGCGCATTTCCTCGTACACCGCCTTGGCTTCTGGCGAGCTGGCCGGCGGCAGCACGACCTTGAGCTGCACATACTGGTCTCCCGGCTGCTGGCCGGGCAGGCCGCGTCCCCGCAGGCGCAGCTTCTGACCAGACTGCGCTCCGGCGGGAATGTTCATTTCAACGGTGCCCGCGAGGGTCGGAACCTTTACCGGACCTCCCAGTGCGGCCTCCCAAGGGGCGACCGGCAAAGTGAGCGTGACGTCGCGGCCTTCCAGCTGAAACAGCTTGTCGGGCCGGATATGCACTTCCAAGTACAGGTCTCCGGCACGACCGCCGCCCGGGCCAGGCTCGCCCTGTCCCGCGAGGCGTATTGGCTGGCCCTCGGTGACGCCGGCCGGGATGGTGACCCGTACCGTATGAGGCTCCACCTCCAGGGTACCGTCCGACTTTACTTGCGGGCGCTTGAGTTCGAGCGTCCGCGTCGTCCCTGCAAACGCCTCTTGCAGATCGATATCGATTCCGGCGTGATGATCGCGCCCTGCACGACGACGGGTGCCCGCCTGTGCAAAAGGACCGCTTGCACCACCACCGAACAACGAGGAGAAGAAGTCGCTATAGCCCTCTTCCTCAAAGACGTCTTCGGAGCCATATCGGGAGTCCTGTGGGCCGCCGCCGCGCCGTCCGGCTCCCCCACGCGGGCCGCCCCGGAATTCGAAACCATCGGCCCAGTTTGGCGGCGGCCGGAACTGCTCGCCCGACTTCCAATTGCTGCCCAGTTGATCGTAGCCCGCGCGTTTCTCCGGATCCTTGAGGACCTCGTAGGCCTCCTGGACCTCCTTGAAACGGGCTTCGGCGTCCTTCTCCTTGCTGACGTCCGGATGGAACTTGCGCGCCAGGCGCCGATAAGATTTCTTGACCTCATCCGCGGTGGCCGTGCGCGCCACGCCCAGAATCTTGTAGTAATCCCGGTATTCCATAGTCCTCGGTTCGTGCGCTTCGAGACGAGCGCGTGCCTGAAGAGCGCACGGTACGCGCGCTCGTAATTCCCCCGCAAGATGGGGACGCTTTTACGACGGGCAAGTGCCTCGGAAGAGGGGCGTTGAAACTCGTGCTCTCGACCCCAGTCTCGGAGAAACACACTTGCAGACCTCGAGCAGCCTATGAACACCGCCGCCGCCGCTGCGAATCCTATTCTCGCCGCCTGCCCGCAATGTCAGGCGGTCGTGCGCGTGCCTTCCGAGCGTTCGGACGAACATCCGAAATGCCCTCGCTGTAAGGCAGAGCTACTGACGGGTAAACCGGTTGCGCTGGACAAGACGAGCTTCGCGACTTACGTCGAACGCACGAGCCTTCCGGTGCTGGTGGATTTCTGGGCGCCCTGGTGCGGCCCGTGTCACATGATGGCCCCCGTGCTCGACCGAACGGCCCAGGAGCGCGCGGCGACATTGCAGGTAGGGAAAATCAACACTGACGAGCAACAGGAGCTTGCGGGTCGCTTCAATATCCGCAGCATTCCGACACTCATCCTCTTTCGCGACGGACGCGAGCTCGCGAGACAGTCGGGCGCGGTGGATGGTGGGAGGCTGACGCGCTGGCTCGACAGCGTGCTCGGACAATAGTCGAGTTACCATCGCCCGCACATGACGGCTATATGACACATGCGCCGACTCGGTGCGGGAACGACCCTCACGGGGCCAAGACGATGCAACTCGAGCGCCGCGGGCCGTGAAAATGTGACCCAGTACGCGCTGCAGCGCTTTATGGCGAGGGCACGGATTTTGCACCACCGGGTCATCATGCTTGATACCGGTACCACGACTTCCGTAATGCGCTTATCCCGTCCTCCACCGCTGAGGAACCTGCGTGCGTTCTGCGTCGCTGCGAGACATCGCAGCTTCAAGTTCGCCGCCGACGAGCTGTTCCTGACACCTTCGGCGGTGAGTCACCAGATGCGTGAGCTGGAAGACTCATTGGGAGTCCGGCTGTTTGAGCGCAAGACGCGCGCCCTCGCACTGACGACCGCCGGTCATACGCTGCTGGATGAGGTCGAGCCGCTGCTGGAGGCGCTCGATCGCAGCCTGGCGCAGATTGCGCGTCGCAACGGCCGGCAGACGCTACGGGTGCTGCTACCGCCGTTTTTTGCCAGTGAGCTCTTCATTCCGCGGCTCACCAGCTTCTGTGCCGACCACCCCGAAATCGACATGCAGATCGACACCAGCGATCCGCGGCCGTCGATCCATCCCCCGACCGCGGATGTCTCGATTCTGCTCGCCGACACGGAGCCGCAAGGACTCACGAGCTGCCGCCTCTTCTCACTCAATTTGACGGCCGCGTGCTCGAAGGAGCATGCGCCCACCGTCGCTCGTCTGGGCAGCGAGGTCTTCAGGCAGATGGCGCTCATCGTTCACAAGGCGCGGCCGTTCGCGTGGACGAGTTGGGCCGACGAAGTCGGCCTGGCGACACCGGAGCCGAAGAACGTGATCGAGCTCGATACGATGTCTGCCGTGGTACGCGCCGCGGAACGCGGCATCGGCGTGGCACTCGTGCCGTCTGTGCTGTGCGACGCGTGGTTCCGCTCGGGCGCGCTGGTGAGAATCTTTTCAGTCGAACTTGCGACGAACGACACATATTTTCTGGTGAGCAGGCCGAAAGACTCGGAAAAACCCGAGGTCAAAGCGATCACCCACTGGGCGCGCACGCAGTTCCGCAACCATCCGCAGAACTGATAGCTGTTATACAGCGTAGCCGTCACGGCGTTTTTGTAACCCATTCGTAACTTTCAGCTATCGGCTACGCTGATGGTAGTTATATAGACCTGCTTTTCCGGCTTGCTGTTAGAGTGAGCACGTGAATTCAGCTACCAAGTGAACACGAATCATTCATCGGCCCAATTCTTTTCGTTTGTCGGGCGCTGTCAGGTTTCCTATTGTGTGATCACTCGCTGCAAGCATGCAGCGGGCGCCAACCGAATCTGACAGGAGTTCGCAACAATGTTTTCATACAGCCGTAACAGTCGGAAGCCGACCCAGGCACTGCAGCTTGCCTTAGCCGTCGCACTGCTGGCCGGCTCCGCCGCCCACGCTGCCGATGAGCCCCGCACCTTCGAGCTGACCGCGTTCAGCAACGGTACGGGCGGAACGGCACTTGTGAGCGGTGACTACAACGGCGCAGTCCGCGCGCTCAGCACACACGTGAATGGCGTGAACAGCGACAGCGTGAACACGAACCGTTGCGTCGCCTACGTGGTCACACGCCAGGTCGAAGCGGCTCGCATCGCCTGCAACGAGGCCGTCCGCGACGCGCAACAGCAGATCGCGACCCTGCCGATTGCGATGTCCTTCGACCGCTCGGATTATCGCGACTACCTCGCGCTGGCTTATTCGAATCGCGCGGTATTCAACTGGATGTCGAACGATACGGCCGCCGCGCAGTCTGACCTGAAGAAAGCCGCTGCCGCAGCCCCGAAGGCTGAGTTTGTGGCCCGCAATGTAACGGCCCTGCAGAGTCACAGCACCGTTGCACAGGTGTCGGTGGCTCCGAAGCGCTAACGAGCTGAAGGAGCGGGAGACGAGGTCAATCTTGACCCCCTCGAGAAAGGTCTCGTCTCTCGCCTCCCTCTTTGATTGGCTGAAAGTCGCCTGCGGCGCTTTCAGCGAGCACGCCTAGAGAGGCGTAGCACGACGCCGGCAAAAAGCGTGGTTTTTGCCAGCGAAAAGTGGGCCGGTTGTGGGAGCGATACGATACGCCTTCAACGCCTGCTGGTTTGGTTTGAAGGTTTATGGAGCGGGAGACGGGGCGGATCTTGACCCCCTCGAGAGAAGTCTCGTCTCCCGCCTTCATCTGAAGTCTTGAACGGTTTACTGGAGCGGGGGATGTTGCGCTACTTGACCCCCTCGAGGACGCGCGACGTCCCCCGTTTCCGGTGAGCTAACGGCGGCCCCAGGGCGCTTAAGCTTCCAACTCCTCCACCGTCCGCGGCCAATCGTCTTTCAGCAGCCGGGACAGCGAGCGATCCGCGAGAACCCGGCCTTCGGTCTGGCAGCGCGGGCAATAGTTGGTTTCGTTTTCCGCGTAACGGATGCGCTGCACCGTCGTGCCGCAGACCGGGCAGGACTTGCCGAAGCGACCGTGTACCGCCATTTCCGGCCTGAACGCGGTGACTTTTTCCGGAAATTCTTCCTGCGCCTCGGTACGTAACCTCCCGGTCCACTCCGTCATCACCACGCGCACGGCGTCATAGAGACGTTTTATCGCCTCCGGTGCCAGCTTTTGGGTCAGGGCGACGGGAGACAGGCCGGCGCGATGGAGGATCTCATCTGAATAGGCGTTCCCGATGCCGCTGAAGGTCCGCGGGTCCGTCAGTGAGCGCTTGAGCGTGTGATTTTCCGCGCGTAGACGGGCGCTGAATTCCTCGAGAGATGCCTCGAGAACCTCCAGGCCGCCGGGATCGGCGCTGGCCAGCTGCTCGCTGGATGAGAACACATGGAGCGAGGCACGCCGCTTCGCGCCAGCTTCGGTGAGAGTGAGCGTGCCGGTGTCGAATACAAAGTAAGCCAGCGCCGCCCGCCCCTTCTTCGCCGCCGCAGGCGTGATCCAATGGAGCCGGCCAGCAATCATCAGATGCAACACCAGCCAGTGATCGCCTTCGAAGCCAATGGCGATCCGCTTTCCCACCCGCCGAAACGCTACCACGCGACGCCCATAGAGCGCCGCTATCGGCGGATCGAACGTCCGCAGCAGGAAGGGATGAGTGATCCGGGTCGACTCGAGCCGGGCGCCCAACAGACGCCGCTCGAGCGCTTCGATGTAGACAGTGATATCCGGCAGTTCCGGCATTACGCCTACGCAGCCGCGAGAGTCTGCGGCGCTGGCTCGAAGGTCGGTTGAGTGAGTGTCATATCGGTGATCGTGCCGTAGCCTTTCACCTGGTCCCGGATCTTCGCGGCGTCGCCAATGAGCACAATGGCGAGCGAGTCCAGCGCAGGGAACGCCTCGTCGATTACCCGCCGCGTGTCCTGCAAGTCGACCTGACGCAACGCGGTGCCGTAGTTATCGATGTACTCCGGGCCCAGCCCGTAGAGCTCAATCTCTCCCAGCGCCGCCGCCCAGTCCGCTGCCGTTTCGAAGTTGAGCGGATACTGGCCGAGCACGTAGGCGCGTGCCGATTCGAGCATCTCGGCGGTCACACCGTCTCTCTTCAGCCGATCGAGCGTCTGCAATGTCAGCTCGAGTGCCTTGCGGGTGTTCTCCGTCTCAGCGAACGAGTGGATCGCGAACTCGCCCGGCACGGTTCCGCGGGTGAATCCAGAGCGGGCGCCGTACGACAACCCCGACTTGATGCGCAGCTCGGTGTTGATAATGGAGGTGAATCGACCTCCGTAGAGCGTATTCACCAGGTCGAGCGCGGCGCGTTGCGAATAGCGACGGTCGACGCCAACATTGCCGATCCAGAAATGCGTCTGCACGGAGCCGGGCGAATCGATGAGCAACACTCGTCGACCGGGCATTCGTGCGGCGGGCGCCAGCCGCGGCGCAGGCGTCGCGGCTTTCCTCCAACCACCAAAAAGCTTCGCCACCATACGCCGCAGCCACGCCGAGTCGACATCACCGGCGAAGACGAGCGTGAGACGATCAGAGCCAAACTGCGCCGCGTAATAATCGAGCACATCCTGCTGCGTGATGTTTGCCAGCGAACTCTCGCTGCCAATCACCGGACGACCATAAGGATGGTCGTCGAACAGAAAGGACCGGGCATAGAGACTCATGAGCTCGGAAGGATCGGCATCCTTCGCCGCCTTGATCATCTCGATGTGCCGCGCGCTCAGCGTCTCGAGCTCTTCGGACTCGAAACTGGGGCGCAGCAAAGCATCGGCCAGCAGCTCGAGCATCAGCTGTTGGTCACGCGCCAGGAACTGGCCCCTGACGCTGATCGATTCGGCGCTGGCGCCGGCACTGAAGCTGCCGCCAACGCCTTCCACGGCATCCGCAAAGGCAAACGCATCGCGCTGGCCAGCGCCCTTTTCCAATAGCCCCGCGACCAACGAAGCAACTCCAGGCTTCATCGCCGGGTCACCGAGGGCACCGCCGCGCAACACCGCGTTGAATGCAACCAACGGCACGTCCCGCCGAGGCACGATGACGAGCGTTATGCCATTGTCGAGCACGAAACGCTCATGCGCCGGGACCTGCACTCCGCCGCCGGCTTTCGCCAACAGATTGCCCGACCCGCGAGGTGTCATCATCGAGGTTGCGGCGGCCATTTTCAGGAAGAAGCGGCCGATCATGCTTCGAGATCCTCCAGCACAGCTTCTTCTGACGCCTCCTCTTCAGGCTCCGGCAGCAGAATGCCAACCGTGCGGCGGCGGCGATCCAGAATTTCACGCGCCACCGCATGAATGTCCTCGCGCGTCACTGTCTCGAACTGCGCCGGGGCATCGAACAGCTTCGCCCAGTCGCCGTGGAATATTTCGTATTCCCCGAGCAACTGCGCTTTGCCGTCGATAGTCGCGAGCTTTTTCCAGAAGCCGGCGGAGCTCAGATTCTTGGCACGCGACAGTTCGGCAGCCGTAACACCGTTGTCGGCGATAGCGGCGAGCTCCGCATCGACCAGCTCGCGCACCTCGTCAGGATCAGACCCCTCGGGAAGTGTCAGGTACAGCCACAACAGGCCAGGATCGAAACCCTCCTGCCAATGACCGCCGACTTCGATCGCGACTCTCTTCTCCTCGACGAGCGAGCGGTGCAAGCGCGAGGCATCGCCATCCACAAGAATCGATAGCAGCAGATTTACCGCGGGTGCACGCGCGTCGGCCGCCGCGGGCGCCTTATACGCATACTGCAGAAGCGGGGTCTGTGCCTTGCGTCGGACGACGAGAACGCGCTCCTCCAACTGCTCGGGCTCGCGTGCCGAAACCGGGCTCGGGGGCACCTGCCGTGGAATGGGCTCGAAATACTTACGGGCCAACTCAAACACGCGCTCGGGCTCGAGATCACCAGCCAACACCAATGTCAGATTGTTGGGCGCGTAGTAGGTCTTGAAGAACTTCTGCAGATCCGACATCTGCCACGCCTGGATGTCGGCAGGCCAGCCGATTGTTGGAAACTGGTAGGGGTGCGTGACGAACGCAGCGGCCTGTACCTGCTCGCCGAGAAAACCGGGGTTGTTATCTTCCACCCGCAGGCGGCGCTCGGATGACACGACACCGCGCTCGCTTTCAATCACTTTTGGCACGAATGCGAGATTCGCGACGCGATCGGACTCGAGATCGAACACGAGGTCCAGCGCGCCGTGCGGAAACCAGTCCTGGTAGACCGTAACGTCATCGCTCGTGAACGCGTTATTGGCGCCGCCCTGCGCCTCCATGAGGCGGTCGAACTCACCCGGCTGCCGGCGGGTCGTGCCGTTGAACATCATGTGCTCGAAGAAGTGGGCGAGCCCGGTGATGCCCGGTGCCTCGTTGCGGCTGCCGGCTCGCACCCAGTTGTAGAGCGCCACGTTCGGGATGTCGTGGACCGGCCAGACGATCACTTTCATGCCGTTCGCGAGCGTAGCCTCACGCACCATCCCACGGCCCGGCACAGCCGGTGCCGCGGCCTTGGCCGCGCCGGACAGTGAGCCTAAGCTCATGAAAAATGAGGTAAAACGGTTTTTCATGGGGAATCAATCTGGGGTCCAGGAGAGTGACAATGGGTATAGAGACTGCCCAGTGCAAGTGCGCGTCTGGGGGCCCCCGGCCAGCGGGCAGGCCCGTTTGACATCATCCGCTGCGACCTCGGCAGGACGCTACCTTCGGCTCATACGCTGCCGGTCGATGTTGGACGTCGCCGGCGGGCTGGTGTTCCCCTTGGGGATCTGGCGGGTTTTGCGCCGGGACCGGGCGTGGACGGCGGACCGGGCGTGGACGGGGGATAGGGCGTGGAC
>DATMQL010000465.1:0-7291 GCA_035566815.1 Steroidobacteraceae bacterium
GACAGCGGCAGCCTTCTGTTCGAGCTCGAGGTTCAGCAGTTCTCCCATAGTGACCGCAACTATAGGCGGGGGCGCCCTCATGACAGAACGAATGGTTACTTATGACGGGCTACGCCCCGGTTATAGAACGGTTACGGCCCGATCACATTCGGGGCGAGGCCCCGCACACCGGGGCCGAGCGCCCGCCATGGATGGCGGGTGGGGTTGCGGCTCCAGGGACGGTACAACAAGTGGGCCTCGAGGGCTCTATCGACGTTCTTTTCGACCGCGTGATCGCGCGCTGGTGGGACGCGCAAGGGGGAGTCCGGCAGGACTTTGGCAGGGGCCCGGCTCGCACCTGGCTGGCGCTTGGGCTGCAAGGACTCGCGCCTTACTGGCTCGATGCGGAAGCGACCTTCTACGTCGGCGAGGAGGGCCGGACGGCGGTGCGGCTGAAGGCGGATTACGATCTGCTGCTCACACAACGACTGATCCTGCAGCCTTACGGTGAGGTCAATATCTACGGCAAATCGGATGCCGAGCGGGAGGTCGGCTCGGGTCTGTCTGATCTCGAGCTGAGTCTGCGCCTCCGGTACGAGGTGCGCCGGGAGTTTGCGCCGTACCTGGGGGTGGGGTGGTTCAAGCGGTTCGGCAGTACCGCCGGGCTGGCACGAGCCGCCGGTGAGGGCAGTGATGAAGTGCAGCTCGTCGCGGGTCTGCACGTCTGGTTTTAAAATGGCGATTCGATCCGGAGACTAAACTATGCGGTATATGAGAATAGTGACTGGAGTGATGCTGTCGTTGGCGGCGACCGTGGCGCTGGCCCATGCGCATCTGAAAAAGGCGGTTCCCGCGGACGGCGGTGTGGTGAGCACGGCGCCGGCCAACGTGGTGCTGAGCTTTTCGGAGCCCGCGCACCTGACGGCCTGCTGGATTCAAAAGGCCGATGGGCCCAAGCGGAAGATCACGGGATTGCCCACCGCGGCGTCGCCCGATATCACGGTTCCCCTACCACGGCTCGAGCCGGGCACCTACGTGTTGAGTTGGAACGTGGTCGGCGACGATACCCATGTCGTTCCCGGGCAAATCCATTTCACGGTGTCGGGCACTCCGGCACAGCACTGATACAGATCGATGCCGGACATCCTGTCAGTTATTCTGCGCGCACTGAGTTTCGTGTTGCAACTTCAGGCGGCCGGCACCGTGTTTTTCGTAGCCGCATTCGGGCCGGCGCTGACGGTCTCTCTGCCTGGAGTTCGTACGCTGGCCCGGATGACTGCGCTCGCGGCACTGTTCACAGCCGCGGGGCATTACATCATCGAAGCCGCGCGCATGGCCGGCGATATGTCCGGCGTGCTCGATAGCTCTCTGCAGAGCCTCGCGTGGACTTCGAACTTCGGAGGTGCCTTCACGGTCAGGGTGTTGGGTCTGCTGCTCATCATCGCCGGAATGCGGACAGTGTCCGCAAAAGTCACGGCGAGCCGCTTTTTTGCTTCTTCGGTGAGCGGCTCGCCGGTCGCATTCGTGATGCAGCGGTTGTCGGCGCGCGGTTTTACGATTGTGGCCGTGACCGGAGCCGTTCTCGTAGCGGTTTCCTTCACGCTCATGGGGCACACCTCGACGAACAGTCACCGTGGGATATTGGCGCAGCTGCTGTTGGCTCACCTGCTCATTGTTGCTTTCTGGTTCGGTGCCCTGTGGCCGTTGTGCCAGGTCACCCTGCGGGAGTCCCGGGAGCGGGTGGCGCGCGTGGTCGCGGTCTTTTCCCTGGCGGCCTTCTGGCTGGTGCCGCTGATCCTGGTCGCCGGTGTCGCCATGGCGGCTATTCTGCTGCCGGACTTTGCGGCTCTCAGGCAGCCCTATGGTGAGCTGCTGATCGCGAAGACCGGCCTGTTCGCCGTGTTGCTGGGTTGCGCCGCTCTCAACAAATGGCGTCTCGGACCGGGTCTGGGGAGCGGCGATCCGCAGGCGGGGCGCAGCTTTCGCCGCGTCGTGATTGCGGAATACTCCATCATGGTCGTCGTATTGGCCGTTACGGCGGTGATGACGACGTTCTTCTCACCGGAATGAAAGAGGCCCGCGAGTGCATGATGGACTGACGGATTTCCGCAAGGGGCGCGTCATCGATCAGTCGAACCGAAGAGCCGTCAGGCTCCACTCCTAACTTGCGCCACAGTCCCATCAGATCGGGTGTCACGGGCGCGTCCTTCATCTGCGCATACAAGTCCTCGAGCACAGGGGTACCGACGGCAGCATCCCCGGTCTTCATGACGCGCTCGATGGGCCACTCGGCGATCAATCCTCCGCTCGCGCGCAAAATGGCGCGGACCGCATCCTGCAAACCGAACCGGTTCCGGGTGCGGCGATGGATCTCCACATCCGCCAGCAGGCAGAACATCGCGCCGCCCCAGTAGGTCCTCCCCCAGGTGTGCGTGTGGTCGAGCCCCTGGTCACCCGGTTGCGGCAGTCCGCGCGGCATTGAGCGGATCTCTTCGGACCAGACGTCCGGTTGAGTGCGGTTACCCGCCTGCACCCGCGCGACACCTTCGATGTAGACCGCGAGTCCTTCGGAGAGCCATGCGTGATCATCTCCGAGATAGGGAAGGGCGAGGTGGGTCATCTCGTGGACCAGCACCCAGTCGTTATTCAACTCGTCCTCGGTGACGTCGCGTCCCACCTGCACACGGATGACGCCGCCGTTGTAACCGAATGTCTTGCCGGTACGCACGCCGCCACCGTCTTCGGGCACGACGTGCAGCCGTAGGGTTGCTGTTGGAAACCTGTCGTAGTAATGCGCAACGATTTCGGCCGAACGCGTGATCCACGCCAAGATCGGCCGCGTTCCGCCGCGAAAGGCGCTCCCATCGACATCGACCTGGATGTCTGCGCCCGCGACCTTGAGTTCAGTCGTGGCGGCCCCCGCGGGCCCGGTCCATAGAATCACCACGCACCAGGCGATCGAAGCGAGGAGTGTCATTTTCATAAGTGTCTTCCAGCGTCCTTAAGCACGGCGCACGCGCGCCGGCAGCTCGCCAACCGCCTTCTGGATGATTCCCGCGCCGTGCTCCAGCAGGAACGCGCGGAACGCGGCGGGAATCGGGGCCAGGGTCTTGTCACGCAGGTGGATAACATACCAGTCGCGCATGATGGGCAGGCCGACGACGTCGAGAATCACGAGTTTCCCGGCGGCAAGCTCCAGCCCCACGGTATGGGACGAGATGAAGCTGATGCCCAGATTGGCCATGACCGCCTGCTTGATGGTTTCGTTGCTGCTGACTTCCATCGAGACCCGGAAGGGAAAGCCACGCTCGCCAAAGACCCGTTCCATGGAGGCGCGGGTTCCGGAGCCTTCCTCGCGGATGAGAAAATGCTCCGCCTCGAGCTGGTTGAGCCGGATGCGGCGCTTCCCGGCCAGCGGGTGAGTCGGTGACGCTATGAGCACGAGCGGATGCTTCGCGAACGGCTCGGCCACGGTTTCCAACTCGCGTGGCGGCCGTCCCATGATCACGAGGTCGATTTCATTCGCGGCCAACTGTTGGATGATCTCTTCACGGTTGCCGACGGCAAACTTGATCGTGACTTCGGGATAGGCGGGCGTGAAGGCCGACAACAGCGAGGGCGCGAAGTATTTGGCGGTGCTGACCGCCCCGAGTTTCAATACTCCACGCTTCAGGCCGCGCATCGCGGAGAGTGACTCGCTCGCCTGCCGCAGCAGTTCCATCGCCTGCTCGGTGTAGCGCAGCAGCTCCACGCCGGCGGGGGCGAGGTGCACTTTGCGCCCGATCTGCTCGAACAGCGGCAGTCCGACCTCCGCTTCGAGGAGCTTCACCTGCTGGGATACCGCGGGTTGCGTGAGATGCAGCTCGCGCGCCGCCCGGGTGAATGACAGGTGCCGCGCCACCGCCGCGAACACCCGCATCTGCCGCAAAGTAATTCCGCGCATGTCTTGGTCCGCCCGGCGCGAAGCGCCGCCAAATGTGGCGGGTCGCCCCGACCCGCAGGAAAGTTGGGCGTAAGCCCCGTCTTAGTCCGCCCGGCGCGAAGCGCCGCTAAATGTAGCGGGTCGCCGCGACCCGCAGGAAAGTTGGGCGTAAGCCCTCTCTTCCTCCGCCCGGCGCGAAGCGCCGCCAAATGTAGCGGGTCGCCACGACCCGCAGGAAAGTTGGGCGTAAGCCCTGCATAAGCGAATCTTATGCAGAGGCGAACAATATCTAACTAGACCTAATGAGAATCAAGAGCCACGATGGTTGCACGCGAAACCAATGCCGAGAGGATGACGGTATGAAAGCCACCGACGAGCGAGTTACCGCCAAAACGGGCGCCGCACGCTACAAGGCCGGCGTACTGAAGTACGCCCAGATGGGCTACTGGGACTCCGACTATGTTCCAAAGGATACCGACCTCCTGGCGATGTTCAGGATCACGCCCCAGGACGGGGTCGAGGCGACCGAGGCCGCGGCGGCGGTGGCCGGCGAGTCCTCCACGGCCACCTGGACGGTGGTGTGGACCGACCGGTTGACGGCCTGCGACCGCTATCGCGCCAAGGCTTACCGGGTCGACCCGGTCCCGGGCTCACCCGGCCAGTATTTCGCCTACATCGCCTACGACCTCGATCTGTTCGAGCCCGGCTCCATTGCCAACCTCAGCGCCTCGATCATTGGCAACGTGTTTGGCTTCAAGCCCCTGAAAGCCCTGCGGCTCGAGGATATGCGCTTCCCCGCCGCGTATGTGAAGACGTTCAACGGCCCGCCCACCGGCATTGTCGTGGAGCGAGAGCGTCTCGATAAGTTTGGCCGCCCGCTGCTGGGCGCCACCGTAAAGCCGAAACTGGGATTGTCGGGCAAGAATTACGGCCGGGTGGTCTACGAGGCGCTGAAGGGTGGGCTCGACTTCACCAAGGATGACGAGAACATCAATTCCCAACCCTTCATGCACTGGCGCGATCGCTTCCTCTACTGCATGGAAGCCGTGAACCGGGCACAGGCCGCGACCGGAGAGGTAAAAGGGACCTACCTCAACGTGACCGCCGGGACCATGGAGGCCATGTACGAGCGCGCCGAGTTTGCCAAGGAGCTCGGCTCCGTGGTCGTCATGATCGACTTGGTCATCGGCTATACCGCGATCCAGTCGATGTCCAACTGGGCCCGCCGCAACGACATGATCCTGCATCTGCATCGCGCGGGTCACTCCACCTACACGCGGCAGAAGAACCACGGGGTGTCCTTCCGCGTGATCTCCAAGTGGATGCGCCTCGCGGGCGTCGATCACATCCATGCGGGCACGGTGGTCGGTAAGCTCGAGGGCGATCCAAATTCGGTACAAGGGTTCTACAACGTGCTCCGCGAGGAACACAACCCGGTGGATTTACAACGCGGAATTTTCTTCGAGCAGGATTGGGCCGGTTTGCGTGGTGTGATGCCTGTTGCCTCCGGTGGGATTCACGCGGGACAGATGCACCAGTTACTCCATTACCTGGGCGAGGATGTGGTGCTGCAGTTCGGCGGCGGCACCATCGGGCATCCGATGGGCATCGCCGCCGGGGCGGCTGCGAATCGAGTGGCACTCGAGGCGATGGTGTTGGCTCGTAATGAAGGCCGGGACATCTGGAATGAAGGTCCGGACATTCTGGTCAAGGCGGCCCGGCACTGCGCACCCTTGCGGGCAGCGCTCGATGTCTGGGGCGAGATTACTTTCAACTATGAGAGTACCGACACGCCGGACTTCGTGCCCACCGCAACCGCCGCGGCCTGACCTACGGAGCATCACATGAAACTGACGCAAGGCACTTTCTCGTTTCTTCCCGACCTCAACGACGAGCAGATCCGCAGCCAGGTGGAGTATTGCCTGCAAAATGGCTGGGCAGTCTCGATCGAATACACGGACGATCCGCATCCGCGTAACTCGTATTGGGAGATGTTCGGGACGCCGATGTTTGACATCCGGGATGCTGCCGGCATTCTGACAGAGCTACGCGCTTGCCGGCAGACTTTCCCGGAGCACTACATCAAGCTGAACGCGTTTGATTCGACGCATGGCCGCGAGTCGCTGCGCCTCTCGTTCATTGTGGGCCGCCCTGCCAGGGAGCCGGGATTCCGGCTCGAGCGGCAGGAAGGGGCCGGGCGAGCCGTGCGGTACACGACTCACTCCTACTCCACCGATCGTCCGGAAGGCGAGCGCTACTAAAGGCAAGAGCCGGCGTTGAGGGGGGCGGGCGTATGAATGCATCGCTGAATCCAAGGCAGGGCGTCACAGAGGCGGCGCAGACTCTCGATCTCGACGCCGTTTTCCGGGACTCGCATGTCGGCGAGGTGCTGGAGGAGCTCGATCGCGAGTTGGTCGGTCTCGCCCCCGTCAAGAGCCGGATTCGGGATATTGCCGCGCTGTTGCTGATCGATCGTCTGCGCCGGGACCTGGGGCTCAGCGCCGGCGCTCCCTCCCTCCACATGTCGTTTACCGGCAATCCCGGAACCGGCAAGACCACCGTCGCCCTGCGCATGGCGCAGATCCTCCACCGGCTCGGCTATGTACGCAAGGGCCAGCTCACGGCCGTGACTCGCGACGATCTGGTAGGTCAGTACATCGGGCATACCGCGCCGAAGACCCGTGAGGTGTTGAAACGGGCGATGGGCGGTGTGCTGTTCATCGACGAGGCGTATTACCTCTACCGGCCCGAGAACGAGCGGGATTATGGCCAGGAGGCCATTGAGATCCTGCTGCAGGTCATGGAAAACCAACGCGAGGACCTGGTGGTGATCCTGGCGGGGTACCCGGATCGGATGAGTACCTTCTTCCGCAGTAATCCGGGCATGTCGTCGCGGATTGCGCATCACATCGAGTTTCCGGATTACACGCCGGATGAGTTGGCCTCTATTGCCCGCCTGATGCTCGAGCGGATGCAGTACCGGCTGAGCCCGGCGGCGGAGGTGGCTTTTCGGGAATACATCGAGCGCCGCAAAGGGCGGCCGCATTTTGCGAACGCGCGCTCGGTGCGCAACGCACTCGACCGTGCACGCCTCAGGCAGGCGAGCCGGCTGTTGAGCCGCGACGCTCGCGGGGCGGTCTCCCGGGACGATCTCATGACTCTGGAGGCGGCGGATATCAGGGCGAGTCGCGTCTTTTCGGATCAGGGCGCGACGCATGCGTCGCGCGGGGCAGTCCGCGAGGAATGCCCCCGGATCGAGGCGGAGCAGGCAGCGCCTGCGCATGAGGGCGCGACGCATGCGTCGCGCGGGGCAGTCCGCGAGGAATGCCCCCGGATCGACGCGGAGCAGGCAGTGCCTGCGCATGAGGGCGCGACGCATGCGTCGCGCGG
>DATMQL010000466.1:0-16728 GCA_035566815.1 Steroidobacteraceae bacterium
AACGTGTTCACCCGGGGTGACGATCGCTTCAGTGGCAACCCCCTGTGTGTCTTCCAGAGCGGCGCATCTCTCGACGCGGCAACGATGCAGGCGCTGGCCCTGCAGTTCAACCTGTCCGAAACGACCTTCCTGTTGCCATCGGACCGCGCGAGCGCGCGGGTACGCATTTTCACGCCTCACTACGAAATGCGCTTCGCCGGTCACCCGACGCTCGGGACGGCGCATGTGTGTCGTGAGCTGGGATGGGCCGGCGACACGCTCACACTGGAAATGCCCGCCGGGGTCATTCCGGTACAGGCCTCCGGCCGCCGCTGGACCCTGCAGGCCAATGCCCCGAGCTGGCGCGAGGTACCCGAGCCCCGCGCCACGCTCGCCAGCATGCTCGGTATCGATGAGCGCGAGATTGGCGAGCGGCCGCTGTGGGTGGATACCGGGACGGAACAGCTCGTGATCCCGGTAACTCACGAGGCGGCGGTGCGTCGCGCCAAGCCCGTTGCGGACATCCTCGCGCGCCTCACTCGCGATGGCGGTGAAAGAATGGCCTACCTGTTCGCCCCGCTGCAGACCCCGGGGCGGTTATTGTCACGTTTCTTTTTCCCGCAGGGTGGCGCGGTCATCGAGGACCCCGCGACGGGCTCTGCGACGGCGAATCTCGGGGGCTGGTACCTGGCGATGGGCCGGTCGCTGCCGCAGGAATTTGAAATTTCGCAAGGCGAGTACGCCGGCCGGCCGTCGACGCTGTTCCTGCAGGTCGGCATCGATCGCACCATCCGCGTCAGCGGCGAGGTCATCGAGCTGGGCCGCGGGACGATCACGCTGTAGTGCGTCGGGCGCCATTTCGCAGTGCACGCATTGTTACAGGCGCATGTCGTTGCAAATTCTCCATGCAGATAATTCGCTATCTTCGCTGAGGTATCGCACGGTTTATTCGGCGGTCGCGATTTACTTCACCTACTGCGCTCCCCGCTCTTGCCCACCCGCGGTGTTGCGCTTAACCTGCACCGCGTCTCGGGGGTGTTAAGTTCGCCACATCATGTACCCATGGTCGACTGCTGGCGGGCTCATTCGAGTGCCATGATGGCGCGCTTCGACACGACCACTGGACCCCAAGACCAAGGTCTGAAGAATCCATTTCAAGGGGAGTGCATGACGAGCATCGAGCGTCTCGAGATCGGCCCGCGCATGAGTCAGGCGGTCGTTCACAATGGGGTCGTGTACCTCGCGGGCCAGGTGGCCTCCGATGCGCAGGGGGCCCCGGTCAAAGACCAGACCCGGAACATCCTGGAGCGCATCGACAAGCTGCTGGCTGCCGCCGGCACCGACAAAACGAAGCTGCTCTCGGTCACGATCTGGCTGGCCGACATGCGCTCGTTCGAGGACATGAACAGCGTCTGGGACAAGTGGATCCCCGCGGGCGCCACCCCTGCCCGGGCGACCGTGGAGGCGAAGCTGGCGTCGCCGGCTTATGCGGTCGAAATAGGTTTGATCGCGGCTCGTTAGCCGTAATCGCGGGACACATGGGTTCCAGCGGCAGTCTCGTTTGCGTTGGAGTGGGCATGACGCTCGGCTCTCATATAACGCCCCTGGCGCGCAGCTACATCGAGAAGGCCGATGTTGTTTTTACCGCTTTGTCGGACGGCATCATCGAGCTTTGGCTGGCGCGGATGAACCCGAACGTGCGCAGCCTTCAGCCACTCTATAAAGAGGGCAAGTCGCGCGCGGACACCTATCGTCAGATGATCGACACCTTGCTGACCGAGGTCCGTGCGGGCAAGCGGGTCTGCGGCGCTTTTTACGGGCACCCGGGCGTATTCGCGTTGCCGCCGCACAAGGCAATCGAAATGGCACGGGCTGAGGGGTACCCGGCCCATATGGAGCCAGGTGTTTCGGCCGAGGATTGCCTGTATGCCGACTTGGGCTTCGACCCGGGACGTTATGGCTGCCAGCATTACGAGGCGAGCCAGTTCATGTTCTATCGGCGTCGCATTGACACTGCCGCGTACTTGATCCTCTGGCAGATTGGAGTGGCGGGCGATCAGTCGTTCGCGCGATTCTCCACCAATGCGCAATACCGGCGAGTGCTCGTCGACGTGCTGGCGCGCGATTACGACCTCGAGCACGAGGTTATTGTCTACAGGGCGGCGACCTTACCCATGCACGAGCCTCGTATGGAGCGTCTCCCCCTCGGTAAGCTGCCGGAAGCCGAAGTCGACATGCACGACACGCTGGTGATTCCGCCGGCCCGAACGCTGGAGCCGGACCTGCAAATCCGCGAGCGTTTGAGCTCCCTGGACGCCGCGGCGAGTCATTGAGGGCGATCCGTTCGAGGATTGTCGGAAGATCATGGCGAACGTGATCGATTTTCTGGAAGGAATGGGTCAGGATTTGCAGACAGCGCCATTCATCGGATGCGGCGCTTGCCTGGCGTCGATTTTGTAAAACTACGAGGAGAAGCGTCCGTGTCGAATGTGATTGATTTTCTAGAGCGGTTTGGGCGGGATGCGGAGTTGCGTCACGCCTCCGATGAGGATGTGGAGACCGCGCTGAAGCAGGCCGGGATCGAGCCGGCTGTGCGGTTGGCGATTGTCGGCAAGGACCAGGGAGCCCTCGAGCGGTTGTTGGGGGCGGACACGAACGTGTGTTGTCTCATCAACAAGCCGGACGATGAAGAGGAAGAGGAAGACGACGACGTCGAGGAAGACGAGGACGAGGACGAGGATGAGGATGACGAGTTCGACGAGGATGATGATGAGGACGACGACGAGGATGAGGACGAGGACGAGGACGAGGAAGAAGAGAACATGAAGTCTCTCAACCGCGTCGTGGAACGTGTGGCCTGATCGATCCGCCTCGCGCGCCGATCCAGCGAGCTTCGCCCGGCGGTTACTGCTGGGCGGGCTTGTGGGCTTGTGCGTGTCGTTCGCGCGGTTCGCGGCCGCTGCCCCTGCTCCGGCGGAAGATACCGGGCAGCTTTTGCTGCAGGCCGATGACACCAAGACGGTGAACTTCGCGGAATTCGTCGAAATCCTGCACTCCATCCAGCAGCACCCGGAAAACCTGACGGCATCCCAGCATGCTTATCTGCGTTACCTGGAGGCTTGGAAGAACGCATACGACGGTGACAACGAGACCGCGATTGCCCGCCTCAACGCTCTTGCCGACGAGCCGATCGACGTTACGCTGCGCTTGCGCGCAGGCGCGACGGCCGTCAACGTTCTGGAACTCGCGAAACGCTACGAAGAGGCGTTCTCGCGTCTGAGCAGAATCCTGGTGCTCCTCCCGCAGGTTTCCGATAAGGCGGCGCGCCAACAGGCGCTGTTGGATGCGGCAGAGTTATACACCGATGTTGGCCAGTACGGCCTCGCCCTGTCATACGCACAGACCGTCATCGACGAGGATACGGACGGGCGTGGCCTGTGTAAGGGGAACCGGGTCAAAGAGCGCGCCCTTTACGAGAGCGGCCGCATCAAGGCCGTAGGATCTTCCCTGCAGGCTTCCATCGATGACTGTGTGAAAGTGGGCGAGCTCGGCAACGCCGAAGTCGTGCGGCTCACCGCGGCCCGGGTCTTCGTCGACCAGGGCAAGTTCGACGACGCCATCAAATTATTGCGCGATCACTACGAAGAGGTGCAGGCGACTCGTAATCCGCGCCTGCTCTCGACGTTCGATGCCCTGTTGGCGGATGCCTATCGCAGAAAGGGTGTGCCGGCGTTGGCACGGCAATTTGCGTTGAACGTGACGGGAAGTGCGCTGCGGGAGTACAACGATCCGCTGGTCACCGCCTATCGCGTGTTGTATGAGATCGCGAAGGATCAGCTCGACTTCAAAGCCGCGCTCGAATTTCACGAGCAGTATTTCGCCGCCGACAAGGCTTACCTGGATGATCTCAGTGCACGGCACCTCGCCTATCAGAAGGTGAGTCACGAGAACATTGCCAACAAGCTGCAGGTGGACGCCCTCAACAAGCAGAACCACGTCCTGCAGCTGCAAAGAGCCCTCGGCAGCAAGGCCGTGGAGGCCAGCAGGCTCTACATCGTGCTGTTGACCATGACCGTCGTGTTCATCGGCTTGTGGGCTTATCGGACCAAGCGGTCACAGTTGCATTTTCAGACCCTTTCGCAGCTCGACGGGCTCACCGGGATCTGCAACCGGCCACATTTCATCGCACAGGCCGAGCGGGCGCTGGAGGCGAGCCGTCGTACGGGCGAGCACCTGTGCATGATTCTTTGTGACCTCGACCACTTCAAATCGATCAACGACAAGTACGGTCATGCCACCGGAGACTTCGTGCTCAAGCGCACGGTGTCGGCGTGCAAGGTGCTTTTGGACAAGAACGAGATCTTCGGGCGCTTCGGCGGCGAGGAGTTCGGTGTGCTCCTGCCGGCGTGCGGTCCGGAAGAGGCGCGGCAGCGAGCCGAGCAACTTCGAATGACCATCGCGGGAATCACCGCCTACCAGGGCACCACCAAGGCGACGGTCTCGGCCAGTTTTGGCATCGCCTCGACGAGTCATTCGGGCCATGAGCTCGGGCAGTTGCTTGCGCACGCCGACGCCGCTCTTTACGAGGCCAAACGTACCGGGCGCAATCGAGTCGTCCTTTTCGGTCAGCCGAGCGAGCTCACGCCGCTCACGATCGTCGCCGCGACCGGCGAATTCGTGCAATACGCTGGACGGTCCTCCGGCGTCTGACCTTGCGGTGGCCGCAAGGCGGTCGAGCCGATCCGCCCGAACCCTGGATGACGCGCGCTGTCGCTATGCTCCAGTCTTTCGCATCCTCAAGGGGTCAGCATGGCCGGCAAATTCCGCAAGATCGCAACCGAAGAAGCCTTTTCCATCCCGGAAGTGGCCACGGAGTTGCAGTCCGTAGCGCGCGTACCGGGCGAGAGTCTCGACCTCGAGCTGGTGAGAGGGATCTACGACCAGCACCCCGGTTACGGCGTCCTGAATTTCCTCGAGGGTTTGCTCGACATGGAGCATGCGCGCCTTCGCGACATGGATGAGAACGGCGTCGACATGCAGCTGTTGTCCCTCACGGCGCCGGGCGTGCAGATGTTCGACTCGGATACGGCTTGCGAGCTGGCAACACTGGCCAACGACCGCCTCGCCGAAGTCATCTCCCGTCATCCGACGCGCTTCGCGGGGCTGGCGACTTTTGCCCCGCATGCGCCCAAGCGGGCGGCGCAGGAGATGGAGCGGGCCATCACCAAGCTCAAACTCAACGGCTTCATTGTCAACTCCCATACCAACAGCGAGTACTTCGACAACCCGAAGTTCTGGCCGGTGCTCGAGGCTGCCGAGGCCTTGAATGGTTGCATCTACATCCACCCCCGCGCGGCTTCCGACAATTTCAAGGGGCCGCTGAAAGACTACGGTATGGACTCCGCGATGTGGGGTTATGGCATGGAGGTCGGTACCCATGTCGTGCGGATGATGGCCTCGGGTGTGTTCGATCATTTCCCGAAGCTGAAGATCTGCATCGGCCACATGGGCGAGGCGGTGCATTTCTGGCTCTGGCGGCTGAGCTTCATGAACTCCCGCGCGCAGAAGACCGGCCGTGCGCCCAAGACGAAGCTGTCCATGGACGAGTACTTCCGCCAGAACTTCGTGATCACGACGAGCGGCGTGGAGGATCCGTTGGCGCTCGAGTACTCGATCAAGAAGCTCGGCGCCGACAACGTTCTATGGGCGATCGACTATCCGTATCAGCCGAGCGCGCCGGCCGTGGCGTTCATGGATGCCGCCCCGATTTCCGATGAGGACAAGGCGAAGCTCTATCACAAGAACGCTGAGCGAATTTTCCACATCAAGCCGGCGTAACCAGCGGGATTGGGTCATGCCTGGTGAATCGTCTTGGTCACCAGGCAGGCCGCCAGGCCTTCAGGTCCGTCCTCCGAACCGAAGCCGCTTTCTTTCACGCCGCCGAACGGCGCGTCCGGCGCTGCCAGGGTGACCGCGTTGATGCCTACCATTCCTGACTCGATCGCATCGCCAATCAACATTGCCCGCTTCGCGGACTCGGTGAAGGCGTAGGCCGCAAGTCCGTACGGAAGGCGATTGGCCTGCTCAACCGCGTCGTCGAAAGTGGCGAAGGGCGCAAGGACGGCGACCGGCCCAAACGGCTCCTCGTTCATGATGCGCGCTTGCAGTGGGACGTTGGATACCACGGTGGGCTGGAAAAACAGGCCCTCCTTGCCGTGACGCTCGCCGCCGGTGTGCACCTTGGCGCCGTGGGATGTCGCGTCCGAGATGAACTTCTCGATGGCCGCGGGCCGCCGCGGGTTCGCCATCGGTCCCATGTGACTGGTGTCGAGCAACCCGTCGCCGACATTCACTTTGCGTACACGCTCGGTGAAGGCCGCCACGAACCGGTCGTAGATGCCCTCCTGGATGTAGAAGCGGGTCGGGGAGACGCACACTTGTCCGGAGTTGCGGAATTTCGCGGTCGCGAGCATTTCGACCGTGCGTCCGAGGTCCGCATCATCGAAGACGATGACGGGCGCGTGGCCGCCGAGCTCCATGGTCGTCCGCTTCACTGTTGCCGCGGCGAGTGCGAGGAGGTGTTTACCCACCGCGGTCGAGCCGGTAAACGACAGCTTGCGAATGATCGGTGAAGCCAGCAGGTGCCGCGACACTTCGTCCGGCACGCCAAAGACGAGTTGGCAGACGCCGGGCGGCAATCCGGCATCCAGGAGTGCGCGCACGACCTCGATCGCCGCGGCCGGCGCTTCTTCGGCCGGCTTGAGAATCACCGAGCAGCCGGCGGCGATCGGCGCCCCGAGCTTGCGCCCCGGGTTGGCAATCGGAAAATTCCACGGTGCGAAGGCCGCAACCGGTCCGACCGGCTCCTTCACCACCATGGATCGCGTTCCGGTCGGGCGGACGAGCACCCGCCCGTAGGTGCGACGACATTCTTCCCCGTAGAACTCGAAGAGGTTGGCCGTCACCAGCGCCTCGATGCGGGTCTCGGCGATAGTTTTGCCTTCCTCCAGGGTCGCCACACGCGCGATGTGCTCCACTCTTTGGCGGATGAGTTGCGCGGCGCCTTTCAACACCCGGCCACGCTCTTCCGCGGTCGAGCGCTTCCAGAGCCGATAACCGCGCTCGGCCGCCTGCAGGGCGCGATCGAGATCGGCCGTATCGACCAGGGGCAACTCACCGAGCGTCGCGCCATTGGCGGGATTGATGACGCGGTGGGTGCGGCGGCCGCCAGCGCCGATCCATTCGCCATCGATGTGCAGCTTCAGTTCGGAGTAGGAAGTCATGGTGTGGCTGGGGCTCGCTGGAAACTTGGCCATTGCAGAAGATCCGCCGTGATTCAAATCCCCGCCATTCTCGCACCAGGGCCGCCCTAGTGCGAGGCGAGTTCCAGAACATAGGCGCTGAGATCCTGAAGTTGGTCTGCTGAGAAGGCGGCGCCGAATGGGGGCATGTCGTTGCGGCCGCGTGTGACGACATTGAAGATCGCCTCACTCGTGAGTTCGCGCGTGAATGCGGGACCGCCGTGTGTGCCGCCCTTGCCGTTCACGCCGTGACAGACTACGCAGGCGGTTGTGTAGGAGTCTTTGCCACGCTCGATGTCGGCGGCCCGCGAGTGTGCATTCGGAGCGCCGGCGGCGGCTGCAGAGGGGGCAGTCGTGGCATTGGCGGCGGCGGGGGCGCCCGGGTTTGCGGCCGCGCCTGGCGGTGGCCCTGGCCTGGGGAATTGTCCTGTGGGGTCTGCCGAGCCCTTCGGCAGCGGGTCCATCTTTCCATCCAACGAGAACAGCCAGAGGCCGTCGCTGCGCTTACTTCCGGCGAGCGCGGTGCCGCCAGCCAACACGACGACGTATTGTTTGCCGTGGTATTCGAAGGTGGAGGCGGGCGCGTTGACTCCACCGTCCGTTTGAAATTCCCAGAGTTTCCGTCCCGTAGTCTTGTCGAGTGCGGTGAGACGGCCGTCGTTGCGTCCCACGAACAGAAGTCCGCCCGCTGTGACCAGCGAGCCGCTGTAGCATTGGTCAACCCACTGCTGGCGCCAGACGAGCCGGTTGGTGAGCAGGTCGATGACCGCGAACACCCCGCGGCGTGGAGCTGGAAATCGGGCGACGACACTTCCGGAATACAACGCGCCGGGCTCGACTGGGTAGTCAGGATCGCCACCGGTCGCGCCCCACAGTGAGTCCGAGGCGCAGATGTACATCAGGTGAGTGTCAGGATCGTAGGAGCTCGGGGGCCAGTTTACGGCTGCAAGAGGTTTCCAGATCGCCGGAGCCTTGGTGAAGGGCGTGAAGATCCGGCCCTCGTTGACCAGGTCGAATCCCTCCGGTGCTATGTCGATGGACTGCGGCACTACAGCGTCGCCTACGGGGAAGGGCTGCGTTGGCGAGGTCAATTGACGCGGTTCCTGCATGACGGGGGTCTCGACGATTCCCACCAAGGGTTTGCCGGTCACACGATCGAGGATGTACACCCAGCCCGTCTTGGCCGCCTCGGCGATGGCTTTGTGTTGTATTCCCCCATAGGTCGCGTCGAAAAGGATTACCGGATTGGGCGAGTCGTAGTCCCAGATGTCGTGATGAACCTGCTGGAAGTGCCAGCGGTAGCGGCCGGTCGCGACGTCGAGCGCCACGATCGAGACACTGAAGAGATTGTCGCCTTGGCGGATGCGTCCGTTGAGCACGGGGCCTGGATTCGCGGTCGAGAAGTAAATCAGCCCCAGCTCCGGATCGACCGCGGGCGTTTGC
This sequence comes from Steroidobacteraceae bacterium, assembly GCA_035566815.1. Taxonomy (GTDB): domain Bacteria; phylum Pseudomonadota; class Gammaproteobacteria; order Steroidobacterales; family Steroidobacteraceae; genus 13-2-20CM-66-19. Next base: position 8,724 of record DATMQL010000466.1, read on the forward strand.
CAGATGGCAGCGCCGCCGTGCTTCCAGACATCGGTGTCGGCCGGCCAGGTCTGGTGGCCCGGCTCGCCGGGTCCCGGTACGGTGTAGAACGTCCAACGTAACTTTCCGGTGCGCGCGTCGAAGGCTTTCAGCCGGCCGCGGATGCCCATATCGCTACCAGCGAACCCGGTGATCACCATGCCGTTGTAATAGAGTGGTGCGCTGGCGATGACGTAACCCAGTTTCGGGTCCTCGGCCTGGACGGACCACACGACTTTTCCGGTGCGCCGATCCAGTGCTACCAGCTTCGCGTCGAGCTGCCCGACGAAAATCATCTCTTCGCCGAGCGCCAGACCGCGCCCGACCCAGGAGCAGCAGGGGCGGGCGAGCTTCGGGTCGATGTTGGCCTTGTACTCCCAGAGCACGGTGCCGCTGTCGACGGAAATGGCGAAGGCGTCGTTATCCCCCGTCATGATGTAAACGACGCCGTCATAGACGATAGGCTGCGCCTGGTTGCCGCTCCTGGCGCCCAGGCCCGAGCCCCGCAGCGAGGCACGCCACTCGGCCTTCAGCTTCGCTACGTTGCCACGTTCGATCTGGCGCAGAGGGGAGTAGCGCTGGTTATAGATATTCCCGCCGTTGGTCGCCCAGGCGTCGGTGGGCGGCGAGACCAACAGGCGGGCGCTCCATGCGGGAGCGCTTGATTTTTGTGCGGCATCGGCGCTCGCTACGCGTTCGATGTGAACCCACGGCATCACGACAAACAGCAGCCACGCAAGGCATGCTCGCATTCCCGCCCCCCTTGTTTGGTTGGCCGACTCTATGATGGTGAGCGCGTGATTGCCAGTCTTGCGGTGCGCGCGCCGCCCCTGCACCTTTCACGAATTGTCACTATTCTTATTCCTTGTCGCACGGCCCGCCCGTGCACGAGACTGACCTAGGCCGTCGGTACCGGTGACGAGTCGCTCTGCGCGCCAGTGTTGGATTTCATTCGCAGCCCATGAGAACACAAATGATGAATCGTACGTGTCGCCAGATCGCATTCGGGGCAGCGTTCGCGTTGGTGGCCGTTCTGGCTTCGGCGCAGCAGGCACCCCGCCCAGGTCTCACGCAGGAGCGCATCGACGAGCTGTCCCACAAGCACGACGGTTATTACGGGGCCCTCGCACCGCAAAACCTCTCCAAGCATCGGCCGAAGCCGGGGTTCAATCTCACGGGCACCTGGTTTGTCGACCTGCGGCGCGCCTTCAATGACTTCATGTACGGTCCGCCGTATCCGGAGTTCCTCGAGGCGGGCCAGACGGCGCTGAAGGAGGCGGCGGAGGCGCGCAAGGCGGGCCGGCCTTACCGCGACAGCATCGGGCAGTGCTATCCCGCGGGCATGCCCATGATCATGACCCGTGTCTGGCCGATCAGCATGGTGCAGATGCCGACGGTCATCTATATGATGTTCGGCTTCACCAACAGCCTGCGGATCATTTATCTGGACGGCCGCCCGCATACCGATCCCGACATTGCGATATCGACCTACAACGGCGAATCGATCGGTCACTGGGAAGGCAGCACCCTCGTGGTGGACACGAAGTACTTCGAGCCTAACCAGCATTGGATCGACATGGGTATTCCCATCAGCGACGAGCTCGCGATGGTGGAGAAGATCCGGCTGCTCGACAAGGGCACTACGCTCGAGATCGAGACCATCATGACGGACCCCAAGAACTGGAAAGGGGAGTGGCACAGTACTCATCGCTGGACCCGGATGGATTACAGCGACATCCCGGAAGTCGAGTGCCTGCCGAATCTGAACGAGCATCTGCCCAGTACCCAGCCTTCGGGCACGGGCGCTAAATAACTCGCGGGCCACACATCATGAGACAAGTCATAAGAGTCGGAACACGGACACTCCTGACCCTGGCGATGGCCCTGGCCGTGGCGACAATCTCGACATGGGCGAGGACGGCCCAAGCCCATCATTCGTTCGCCATGTTCGATCAGGCTCAACAAGTCACCCTGAAGGGTACGGTGCACGAGTTTCAGTGGACCAATCCCCACGCCTGGATCCACCTGGATGTGCCCGGCGCCAACGGCATCAACGACTCGTGGCAGGTGGAGTTGAACAGCCCGAACAACCTCAAGCGCCAGGGTTGGAAGTCCACGAGCGTGAAGGCCGGCGACCAGGTGACGCTGGTGCTGAATCCGCTTAAGGACGGCTCGAAGGGCGGTTTGTTCGTGTCCATCACGCTGCCAGACGGCTCGGTGCTCGGAGACCCGACCCGCGCCCACGGCGGTCCGATCAACGTTCCGTCGGCGCACTGACGCGTGACCAGGAGTTTCCAGATGCGATCCGCAGCCGTTGTAGCGCTCACCATTCTCATGCTGGCGCTGTCGACGCCGGCCTACGTGCACCATTCCGGGGCCATGTTCGACCGGACCCGGGAAACGAAGATCACCGGTACGGTCACTGAGTTTCAATGGACGAATCCGCACGCCTCCTTCAAGGTCGACGTGCTCGGCGACGACGGCAAGACCGCGACGTGGTCCATCGAGATGAACGGACCCAACAACCTGGTGCGCGCGGGTTGGAAGCGCACCACCATCAAGGCGGGTGACAAGGTCACCGTTACCGTCAATCCCCTGCGTGACGGCCGGCCGGGAGGCTGGTACCTGGGCATCACGCTGTCCGACGGCAGGACACTCGGTGGTGCCGGCGACCCGGGCACCGGTGGCGAGTCGGCTCCCGCCGCGGATCACGGCTGATCGTGTTGGTGAGGCGACGCATGAAAATACCGGTTGTGTTGTTAGGTGCCCTGGGCGGGGTGTGCCTCGGTGTGAGCCCGATTTTGTTGGCCCAGGGGGCGTCGACGGGCGCGGCGCCGGCAGCCGCGGCAAAGGCGGCACCCGGCACGGGCACCAAAACTCAGGCGGCCGCCCCCGCAACCAAGGTCCCCGTGACCGCCCACCCAAAAGGTCACTACACCTCCCTCGATGCATTGCCCGACTGGGGCGGCGTCTGGGTGTTGAGTCGTCCGGCCGGCGGTCCGCCGACACCGGGCTCGCCAGCGCCTGAGAAGCCGGCGCTCAAAGGCAAATACCTCGAGGACTACCAAGCGTGGCAACACGCTGTGGAAACGAAGGGTGGCCAGGTCCCCCACGAGGGGTCCTACTGCACACCTCCCGGGATGCCGGGCATCATGGGGGTCGGGCAGTACCCGATGGAATTCCTCTTTACGCCCGGCAGAGTCACCACGCACCACGAGGCGTGGATGCAGTGGCGGAATATCTATACCGACGGCCGCGGCCACCCCGACGACCTGGAGGCGACGTTCGCGGGTGATTCCGTCGGTCATTGGGAAGGCGCGACACTCGTTGTCGATACCATCGGCATCAAGGAGAGTGTTGCGCTCGGGATGGGCATGAAGCACAGCGACAAGCTGCACCTCACCGAGCGGATTCACCTCGACAAAGCGGATCCTGACACCCTGGTCGACGAGCTGACCGCGGAGGATCCGACGGCGCTGGCGAAGCCCTGGTTGCACAGCTTTACCTACAAACGTTCCAGGGAGTGGACGCTGCTCGAATTCATCTGCGCCGAAAACGACCGCAACCCCGTCGACGCTAACGGCGACACGGGTTTCAAGAAGGAATGACGACTTCATGATCCAGCAGTTTTCCGATTGGCTGGCCGCCACCTCACTCAGTCAGTTGTTCGCCGGGCTGGACTGGTTCGTGCCCACCGTGCAGACGGTCCACATTCTCAGCATCGCGGTGGTCGTGACGACCCTGGGGATGCTCGACTTCCGATTATTGCGACTGATACGCAGCGGGCCGCCGTTGGCAACGCTGGCGGGGAACTTCATTCCGTGGACCTGGCGCGCGCTGATCGTGCTGTTGGTGAGCGGCATTCTGCTGATCATCACCGAGCCGAATCGCGAGCTGATGAATGACGCCTTCCGTCTGAAAATGCTCCTGGTCGCGGTGCTGGTCATCCTGACTTTCGTATTTCAGAGGGCAACCACCCGGGAGCCGGGCTACTGGAATGCCTCGCCCGCGCGGCGCCGGCTCGGCGGGGCGTTGGGTGTCGCAAGCCTCGTCCTCTGCGTGAGTATTGTCGCGGCTGGACGCCTGATCGCTTACGTATGAGCACCACTTCGATGGCCGCGCCAGCAGTGATGACTTGGCTGGAGCATCGCTCTTTCGCGATCGCTATCGCCGAATCGACCTGGCTGTTCCCTATCGTCGAGACGTTGCACGTTCTCGCTCTGACCGTTGTCGTCGGGTCCGTCGCCATGATGGATTTGCGGCTCCTTGGGTTTGGGAGCAGAAATCGCTCGGTGTCGGAGGTAATTGCGAGCTCGCTTCCGTGGGCGTGGACGGCATTCGCGGTTGCGTTCGCCGCGGGATCACTGTTGTTCAGCTCGAAGGCGGCGACGTACTACCTGAACCTGCCGTTCCGGATAAAGATGGTGTGCCTCGCGCTCGCGGCCGTGAACATGCTGGTCTTTCACTTCTCCACGGCGCGCGGGATGGCGGCTTGGGATAGGGGCACGCCTCCACCCGCCGCCCGGTTCGCCGCGGCCTGTTCCCTGACGTTGTGGATCATCATTGTGGCCACCGGTCGTTGGATCGGTTTTACCTAGGGTCCCGGTCGCTTCGACCTCGCATGGCCCGCCGACCCGCCGTCTACCCGGGAGGGTCGCCTCGGCCGCGATGCGAAGGGGGTACTGGCAGTAACACCTACCCAGACACACCCTTCGGCCGCCCAGTACCACTTCAAAACACCGGCCGAGATGCGGGGTAGCGTAAAGGAGATCCGTGTCGCGAATCCGCACACGCGCCTGGTGTTGCATGTGACCGACAACAAGGGTCCCCGGGATCTGGAAGGTCGAGGGTCACAGCCTCAATAACATCTGCCGACGGGGCTGGCGGGGGGCCTGGTGAAGCCCGAAAGATGCGATTGCCGTCACAATCGCGCCTCGCAGGGACGGCGCCGAGGGGGGATACGTGCTAGGTATGCGCACCTCTGACGGGCACGAATTCCGAGGTTCCAAAAGCGTTGCGTCGGCGCATCTTTTCCAGAACGCCACAAGTACCTTGACTCGTATCCTGCTGACTTTTGTCACCTTCTCAAACCAAACTTGACGCTGTCCAACACCGTCACTCCGATGCAACACAACCCGGCTTGAGCTTTCAGTTGACCGACGCGTAATCGTTCTCGAGGGAGGGGGCCTTTAGATGACCGTGATTCGTCCTATCGATGCTGCCGCAGGAGCGGCGCCTGCCTTCGGGCCGGGCGTCACCGTCCAGGCACAGCAAAAGCCAGCCGACGAATCTCCCGCCGCGCGCCGCGCCCGGGAATCCACGATCCCTGCCTTGCGCGGCACCCGCGCCACCGTTTTCGCAGTCACCAGGCCGACGGCCGTGGTGGACGCCAGTTGTCGGCATTTTCCGATCACACAGTTTTCGATCATTCATTAACCCACATTGACTCACAGTCATTCGTTCTCGAGGGAGGGGGCCTAAGATGAGCGTTACACGTCTCAGCATTCGAGCTGCCGTTCGGGCGGTTATTGCCACGTCGGGCAGATTCGACACAAAGATGCCCAAGCAGCTGACGCGCAGCCTATGGGCCGCGACGTTGGTTATCGGGCTGGGCGCGACGGCCCAGGCGCAGCAAAAACCAGCCGATGAAACTGCCGCCGGAGGTGGAGCACCGGCGACCCTCGAGGAGATCACGGTAACCGGTTCGCGCATCAAGCGAACCAACGACTTCAACACGCCGACACCGACCACCGTCATCGACTCCTCGGCCATGGACAGCGTGGGTGTCGTGAACATCGGTCAGACCCTGCAGCTCACGCCGGCGAACGCCTCCACCTTCACGCCCGCCAACACCGGTAACTCGAACTTTTTCACGGGCGCGTACATCCCCGACCTGCGCGGCCTGAATCCCTACTTCGGTAGCCGCACCCTGACGCTGGTCGACGGCCAGCGCTTCGTGCAGACGGAGCAGGGCGACCAGATCGACCTGAACTTCATCCCGCAGATCATGGTGCAGCGAATCGACGTCGTGACCGGCGGTGCGTCCGCGGCCTACGGCTCTGGCGCCATCGCGGGCGTGGAAAACGTCATCCTCGACAACAAGCTCGAAGGTGGCAAGGTCAACGGCGACTTCTTCCAGACCAGCCACAGCGATGCGCGCGACCACCACTTTGGTGCCGCGTATGGCCATAGCATGTTCGACGGCAAGTTCCACTTCACCCTGGGTGGTGAAGTCGAGCGCCAGGATAGTGTGGGCTGCGAGAACGTGCGCGTCTGGTGCGCCAACAACATGGGTGTCTACCAGGGAACCAACACTGCTGGTGGTGGAACCAACGTCTATAACACCGGAAACAACCTGCGCAATTTCAGCAGTCCGTACGGCGTGTTCGTCTCGGGCACCGGGTTCCCGAACTTCCCCGGCAACACCTACCAGGGCAACACGACGGGCACGGGCGTTCTTCCTTACGGTCTGGTGCAGCCGTATGCGGGCGCCGGCGCAGCCTTCATCAATACCATGCCGGGCGGTGGTGGCGAGCCCATCTATCAGCACACCAACCTCATGTCGCAGGTGAGCCGTGGCGTGATCATGGGACTGTTTGACGGTGAGATCGTCAGTGGGATCCACTGGAAGAGCAGCCTCTACTACGGCAAGGTGAGCTCGGACAATTCCACCGCAGGTGGCTCGACCACGTTCGACTTCCTCAACTGCAATCAGAATGCCTATACCGCGGCCTCGGCCAGCGCCTCGCTGAATGCAGCTTGCAACCAGCAGGCGCTTTTCCCGGGCACTGCGGCCATCAATAAGGACTGGAGTTCGCAGGTACCGGGAGAGACGCAGTTCGCCACCAGGGTAGAGCGCGCCACCTTCGGGCTGAACGGCAAGTTCGGCTCCTCGACGTGGACCTGGGATGCCAACTACGATTATGGCCTCACCCACCACAATCAGCTGGTGGTCAACAACATCCACAACTACGCATCGGCGATGGCGCTGGATACGGTTGTGGGTCCCAATGGCCAGCCGGAGTGCCGTGTAACGGCCGCGGGCGGCCTGGCGGGCGTTCTCGATCCCACCAACCAGTATTTTAGTCCAGGGGCAAACTACGCAACGGCCAACCCGCTCATCGCCAACGGCTGCGTGCCTCTCAATCCGTTCGGCAACCAGCCGTTATCGCCGCAGCAGCTGGCTTACGCGTTCGGCAACCTGGTGGAACAACTGCGCTACGAGCAGACCGATGCCAACATCAACGCCTCGGGCGACTACTTCGACGGCATCGGCGCCGGTGCGTTCTCGTCCGCCGTGGGTTACGAGTTCCGCCAGGAGGTTGGCGCGAACATCGATCAGCCCGGCGTGCCCGGCTATATCGGCAGCGATTATCCGACCCAATACGGGCAATCCTTCGGCGGTAAGGTGACTGTCCACGAAGCCTACCTGGAGACCATCGTCCCGCTGGCGAAGGATCTGCCCTTCGCGAAATCGCTGGAGCTCGACATCGCGGGACGCGAAGCGCGCTATACGAACCAACTTCAGTTCACCGGCATCGACACCTTCAATCCATATGTGGGCCAGGAGTTCTCACACAACCTGACCACGTGGAAGGCGAGCCTGAACTGGGAGCCGATCGAGGGCGTGCGCCTGCGCGCCGGCCAGTCGCGCGACTCGCGTGCAGCGAACTTCCGCGAGCTCTACTATTCGCAGGTCATCTCGGCGGGCGGCCTCTTCGGGTACTGTTCCGCCCCGAACAACGGCGGCAGCCGCAACGACCCCTGCACCTGGAACCTGTTGGGTAATCCCAACCTGAAGCCGGAGACCTCGGACACCACCACCGTCGGCATCGTCCTCACGCCGACCGCGTTGCCCGGGTTCTCCTTCTCGGCCGACTACTTCCACATCAAGATCAAGGACGCCATCGAGCAGGCGTCCGTCACCATCGCGGAGAATAGCTGCGGCGCAGGAGATGCGTCGGCCTGCGGCCTGTTCACATTCTAC
>DATMQL010000467.1:0-15269 GCA_035566815.1 Steroidobacteraceae bacterium
CCCGTGCAGTTCTCCGGCGGCCGTTTCAGTTCGGTGCGTGCCGCTCCCCTGTTGGACGAGCACGGCGCGGTGATTCGTGCGGCTCTCGCGGGTGATCCGGGATGGCCTGCCGCGGAACATCCGCCGTTACTGCAGACATGACCTGACCGGCAAGCGCGGGGCTGCAAGAAAAATCCGCGGGACATTGAGGGGGGCGCCGACATGAAATTCAACCGACTGCAGTTGCCGGTGCTGCTCGTACTCAGCGTATCGGTGTTGCTCATTCCCGCTATGCCGGTGTCGATCGCGCAGACTGCACCCGCTGCCGTCGCGCCGCTACAGGGTCCGGGTGTGCAATCCGCCCGGGATGCACGCGAGCCGCAAGTACTGGCCACCTGCAAACACCCGGCCGCGCCGTCGACTTTCAAACCGCCACCGGGATTCAAGGCGCCATCGGGCGAGTCACGTGAGTACTCGGTCAGTGCGATCCCGGGTGTAGTTGCGGCCGGCGCGCGTTGGAAGAGCCTATGGAGCGTCGACGGCAACAATGCCGACGGCATCGTCGCCACCGCGGACGGCGGCCTGCTGATCGCGCAGAACAGCAACAGCGCGGTGATCGAGCTCGACAAAAATGGCAAGGAGCGCGTGTTGTTCAAGGACACGAACACCGGTGGTGCCCTGTCGATGAGCAAAAGCGGCGCGTTGTTCATCGTGCAACGCGGCCTCTACCCCTCCATATGGCAATTGCTCCCGAAACGCAAATTGCTCGCCGACAGGTATATGGGCGATCCCCTGGACTGCCTGCGCACCGTCATCAACGACCTGTCCGCCGACAGCCGCGGCGGCGTCTATTTTACGGATGGTGGCGTGTTCTACGCGGATGCCAAGGGCGTCATCACGCAGTACGGCACGAATCTGGTGACCAACGGCATCATCCTGAGCCCGGACGAGAAGACGCTCTACGTAACCAATAGAGACACCGTCGCCGCATTCGATGTGCGGCCCGACGGGTCGCTGACCAACCAGCGCGAGTTCGGCAAGCTGCGAGGGTTGGGTGACGGCGCGACAATCGATACAAAGGCGCGCGTCTACGTCACTGCTCACGGGGAGGAGGACGGCGTCGACGTATTCTCCTCGAAGGGTGAGTTGCTGGGTGTCATTCCGACACCCTACCCGGTGATCAGCCTGACATTCGGCGGACCGGGCAAGAAAACACTCTACGCGGTCGCGGAAACCGGCAAGTCACCCGCGCAGGCCGCGGCCATCCTTGCCATACCCACGCTCACGTTCGGATATCCGGGTCGCGCGAAGTAAGCAACGGGGCGTTTCGCATAGCGAAAAACAGCCCTCGCCCTTATAATGCCGGGGCTCGCCTAAGAGGTTACGGCGAATGTCGGAATATTCGTTGAGCAACAATCGAACCAAGAATGTCGTGGCGGCGCGCGTCGCCCCGGGTAGCGGCCGTCGCGAGGCCATGGGCGGTCTTGCCAAGGGGCTGAGCGTCATCCGTGCTTTTACGCGGGAACGCGCGACGCTGAGCCTGAGCGAAGTGGCTAACTTGACTTCGATGCCGGCGGCTACGGCGCGGCGCTGTTTGATGACCCTGGAAGAGCTCGGCTACGTCATGCGCAACGGGCGGCAATTTCTCCTGCGCCCGAAAGTACTGGAGCTGGGCGCCGCCTATATCGATTCCATGAATATCGACTTCCTGACCAAGACGCACCTGGAGGAACTGGCGCGCAACACCGGGGATTCAGCGGCACTCTGCGTGCTCGACGGCACGGACATCGTCTATGTTGCCCGCACCTCGATTCGCACCCTGATGCGCCTGGAAGCGCATGTCGGCAGCCGCTTTCCGGCGTATGCCACTTCGGTGGGCCGCGTGCTCCTGGCGGGGCAAGGCGCGGCCGAGTTGAAGCGCTACTTCGAGACCGCGAAATTCGAGCCGCTGACCAAATACACTGTCACGGACGCGGAACAGCTGCGCCGCGCCGTCGAAAAATGCCGGCGCAACGGCTACTCCGCGGTCAAGGATGAGTTGGATTACGGCGTGGTGGCACTGGCGGTCCCGGTGCACGACCGGCAGGGCCGCGTAGTGGCCGCGCTCAACAGCTCGAGCCACTCCGCTCGAATCACGGTCGCACGGTTGGTGGAGGAGCGATTGGACATGTTGCGGGCCGTGAGCAGCCAGATCACCCGGGATCTTGCCTCCCTCCCCAACCTGTCGCTGAGCGCGGGATTACCCATCGAATCGTGACGTTCCGCCGGCTTGACGCGGCCGGTGCCAAGGCTCACGATATTCGAAGTTCGAATTAGATTTCGCTATTCGAAATAGACGGCGAGGAACTTCCATGTCGACAGGCGCGAAACTTCCCTCCAGGCTGCATCACACCGCCTACGTCGCCAAGGATCTCGAGGCCACGCGGCGATTCTACGAAGACCTTATCGGCCTGCCACTGGTTGCGACGTGGTGCGAGGTGGATGAGCTGTTCGGCGCGCAGCGTGTTTACTGCCACCTGTTCTTCGGACTGGGTGACGGCAGCGCCCTGGCGTTCTTCAACTTCGCCAAGCCCCAGGACCAGCAACTCTTCGGCCCGGAACTGCCGCCCTCGCCATTTCGGCACATCGCGCTCCATGTCGATGCGGAAACGCAGCAGGGCATCGAGCGGCGCCTGGCGGCGGCGGGCTACAAGGAACCGCAGACCTACGTGTTGGAGCACGGGTATTGCAGGTCGGTCTACGTCACCGACCCGAACGACATGATTCTCGAATTCACCCTCGATAATCCCGAGGCACTCGAGGTGTCGGAGGAGCGGCGCTCGCGGGCACATGCCGAATTGAAGCGGTGGCTCGCCGGCGACCACACTTCGAACAACACCTATCGATAGCCCTTGAGTGGAGCTGTCACGCACGAGTCGGCGCTCGGACTCGCGTTACGCTACCGCGCCCGACGGGTAACGACGCCGGACGGTGTGACAGTCGCCGTCCAGGACTGGGTCCATGATGGCGCGCCTCGTAAAGCCGAGCTGCTGCTGCTCCATGGCTTTTCGCAGTCGCATGGTGCCTGGTTACGCCAGGTAACCAGCCCGCTCGCCGCCGAATACCGGCTGGTGACTTACGATCTTCGCGGCCACGGCGACTCCGATAAGCCAACGGCTGCGCATTTCTACCGGGACAAGGAGCGCTGGGCGGACGAAGTGAAGGCGGTCATCGACCAGAGCGGGTTGCAACGTCCTATTCTCGTGGCGTGGTCGTATGCAGGACGTGTTGTCCTCGACTACCTCGGCGTATTCGGTGACTCCGGTATCAGTGCCCTGGTGATGGCGAACGCCATGGCGAAATCCGACCCGGCATTGATGGGCCCTGCGACCGGACTGCTGCGTGAGATGACGAGCGCGGATGCCGCCGTGGCCCTCGAGGGAACGAAGGCACTCCTACGCGCCAGTGTCGCCAACCCTCTCTCTCCGGAAGAGTTTGACTACATGCTGCGTTATAACCAAAGCGTCCCACCAACGGTCCGCGCCAACCTGGCCGGTCGCCCGGCCGATTACGAAGGCGTGCTGCGCTCGCTAAGCGTACCGACGCTGGTCATGCAGGGAATGCTGGACCCCATCACTACTGCCGCCATGGGGGCTTACACGGCGCAACAGGTGCGCGGCGCGGAGCTGATTCGCTACAACGACCTCGCCCACATGCCCTTCTGGGAATCCCCACAGCGCTTCAATGCCGACCTCGCGCAATTCGTGCGCCGGGTTTGACTCCCCCGCTCCCCGCGCGCGGGCCACGCCGTAGGCCGGTGGTTGCTAGCGCCCCACGCTAAAGAATCTTCCCTGGATTGAGGATTCCGTTGGGATCCATCGCCCTCTTGATCGCACGCATGAGGGCGAGTTCCTCCGGACTGCGCGAGTAATGCAGGAAACTGCGCTTGAGTAAGCCGATTCCATGCTCCGCCGAGATCGAGCCCCTGCGCCGGGAGACGATGCTGTACACCGCATCTTCGATCTCGAGCTCCGGCACCGGGTGCCCGCTCATTCTCACCGACGCGTGAAGATTTCCGTCCGCAACATGACCGAAGTAAACTGTTTTGAGTTCCGGCCAACGCGATGTCAGCTCGGCGTCGATCTCGCCCATCAACCCGTAAATCTCACCCGTTGGAACACTCACGTCAAACCCCAACTGTGGCCAGTGCGGCGTACGTTGCCATTCACCGGGGGAGTCGCGCACGGTCCACAACTCGGTCGCTTCGCGAGTCGACTTCGCCACGATCGCATCCTTGACGACGCCGGCCTCCAGCGCTTCGCCCATCACAGCCTCGTAGCGTTGCTGATCGACGTCGGGATCCTGCCCCATCGTCTCGAGCAAAACATACACCCCCGCGCCAATCGCTAGCGGCGGCTTGCGCCCCAGGCCGAGGGTGCCGAGCTCATAGAAGTCGGGCCACATGACCTCGAATGCGGTGAGCTGAGCACCGAACCCCACCCGCGCGCGCCTGAGCAACTCCAGCACCCCATCGTAATCGTCCAGCGCGCACATTCCAGTGCAGACACTGCGGGGCTTCGGGAAGAGACGGAGCACGACCCCCGTAATGATCCCGAGCGTGCCCTCGGAACCGATGAACAACTGCCGCAGGTCATACCCGGTGTTGTTCTTCATCACTTTCCTGAGCGAGTCGATGACCGTTCCGTCGGCCAGCACCGCCTCGATTCCGAGCACCAGGTCGCGAGCCATGCCAAAGCGCAACACGCGATTGCCTCCGGCGTTGGTCGATACATTGCCTCCGATCTGACAGGAGCCGCGCCCGCCGAGATCGAGCGGAAAGAAAAGATCGGCGGCATCGGCGGCCTTCTGCACGGTGTCCATCACGACGCCGGCCTCGACCGTGATCGTTCCGGCGGCGACGTCGATTTCCTTGATGGCACGCATGCGTTCCAGCGAAATGACGACGCAAGGGCCGACCGGAACAGCCCCGCCTGCCATGCCCGTCATGCCACCCTGCGGCTGAACGGGAATCCGCCGCTCATTGCAGAACTTCAGGATCGCCGCAACCTGTTGGGTGCTGCGCGGATACGCGAGCGCAAGAATATTTGCCTTCGCATTGCCAGGAACCCCGAAGTCTTGTGAGTGACGCTTAACGTTCTCCACGTCGGGCTCAACAACAACATCCGCCCCTACCCGCTGCGCCAATTCGGAAACTACGTCGTTCTGCAAAGTCGTACCCCTCCCCTTAGTTTGCGGCCACTCCCCGGCTTCAGTGCGAGCTTAGCGCGAGCGATCACGGTTTCGCCATGATCCTCCGGGTCGGCAGCGCGTTTCGATCGACCGAACGCCCTCCTTGACGAGCGTCGCGTCCTCGAGCTCCTGGCGTATCTTCGCTCAGAACGTAAATGTCAGCAGAGCGCCGATGGTCCGCGGCTGGATCACGGAAATCCGATAGAGGGGCAAGGCGAAGGACGTATCCGCGGATATCTCCCCGCGCTTATTGGCGACGTTCTTGGCATACAACGATAGATTCCAGTCGCCACGCTCGGCGCCCGCCCGCAGATCGATCCGCTGATATGCCGGTAACTCATATTGCAACGGCGAAGTACTTCCGTCGAAGCTCACATTCCGATTGCCAATGTAACTCCAGCCGGCCCCGCTGAAGCCGATCCATCCCCCGCCGAGCTCGGTGCGATATTCAGCCTGCAACGAGGATGAGATGCGCGGAGCATTGGGCAAGCGCTGGCCGCTGAGTGCCTTGATCGAGGGCACCGCATCCGACAAGCGCGCGTTCGTGTAAGCCGCCGTAACGGACAGGGTCAACTCCCTGACCGGCAGAAAGGCCAGCGCCGTTTCAACGCCATCGCTCTTGGCGCGGCCACCGTTCACGAAAGCCGTAAGGCCATCCACCACGCTGACGAGTTGAATATCCTTCCAATTGATGTGGAACACGGACGCGTCAAAGCTGACCATCCGATTGGGGGAGAGCTTGACGCCAAGCTCATAATTCCAGATCGAATCCGGCGCGAATGAGCTCGCGCCGCGGACGGTGCCCGTCACCGGATCGGTCACCTGTGTATTGGGTCCACCCGGCCGATACCCGCTGGCGACGCGGGCATACACCAGGTTGCGGTCGTTGAAGTGATAGCGCACCGTGCCGAGGTAGGTCGCCACGCCGGCCGAGCTCTGCAGATTCGACACCGTCGGGCCGGTTAAGAGACCATCGCCGTAAGTTTGCGAAATACTTTGCTTGTTGCGGCTGTAGCGAGCCCCCACCTGTGCGTCGAAACTCGAGCTGAAGTGATAGGTGAGATCGCCGAACACCGCATATTCCTTGTAGGCGGTGGGTCCCGTGAAGGTCGCTATGTCGAAGGGGATCGGCGTGCCGTGCAGATAACCCACGATGTTGTTGGTATAGAAGTTGTCCTCTTTCGTGTAGTAGAGGCCGCCGAGCCACTCGAGCGTCGTTTCAGGCTTGGATGCCAGGCGGATCTCTCCGGTCGTGATGTTGCCGGAAGGAATGGGCACCAGGGCCGTGTCATCGATGGGGTGGCCGTGGGACGCCAGGAGCCCACCTAACGAGTGGGTGTATAGCGGCGCCTCCTGGACGTTCGATGAGCGATCGGTCTGATAGCCAGCCGTTGCGGATAAAGTTGCAAATCCCAGGTCCGCATCACCGGCGAGCGAGTAGAGTCGATACGTCTGATTGAAGGGCTGCGCGATGCGACTCGACTGTTGCAAGTCACCGTACGCAGGGATACCTGACGCACCGTTGAAGTCCACCCTGTCAGTTCCCTCCCGCGCGATGTCCTGCCCGAGCACTGTCGCGCGCAGCGTCAGCCAGTCCGCGGGTCTGGCTAGCACCGCGAGACGCCCCGCGGTGGTCGTACTCGCGTTGACGTTTGATGCGCCGGTAAAGACATTATCAATGAAGCCGGCGTCGTGATTGCGAACCGCGGATACTCGCACCGCCAGGGTGTCGGCTATGAGAGGTACACTTACAGCGGCTCGCACACCGCTATTGAAGCCTCCGCCGTCCGTCCCCGATCCATCCAACTGAACCTTGCCCTCAATGCGGTCCAGGGACGGCGGCGTCATGACGTACTTGACGAGTCCACCGAAGGCGGACGCGCCATAGAGTGTGCCCTGAGGCCCGCGCAGAACTTCCACGCGCTGCAGATCGAAACTCCCCATCTCGAAGGCAATACTGGTGAATTTGCTTTGCGCTGTCACGGACCCGTACGGAACATCGTCTACGTACACGGCGACCAGCGGGCTGATATCCGAGCCACTGGTGATTCCGCGCAAAATGATCTGATTCGACCCTGCACCGCCTGATCCGGTGATGGTCATCCCGGGCACCACCGCTGCCAGGTCCTGCAGACTTTGCACATCGGAGGACCGCAGTGCCTCTCCGGAAATTGCAGTAATGGATTGCGGGACCTCGCTTACGCGCTCTTCCCTTTTTTGTGCCGTAACGACGACCTCCGCAAGGGCGCCGCGCACCTGTTCGTCCGGTCCTGCTTGCGCGACAATGCTCGACGCTGTGGATTTGTCGGCACCGGTGGCTTGCGCGAGCCGTAGACCCTTGCGATTTTCGCGCGCCACAGGACGGGATTCGAGCTCGAGTTCCGTGGATGTTGGTATGGAGGTGGTCGCTCCGGAATGCACGGCCTTCACTATGGTGACGGTTTTTTCATCCAGGTATTCGTAGGTGAGTCCAGTGCCCTTGAGCAGGTGCCGCAGCGCTTCCTCTGCCGTGAACTCACCGATGGCGCCCTCGGTACGCAAGGTCTCGATCTCTTCGGAGACATAGACGATTTGAAAGTCTCGCTGCTTGGCGAGCGCCTGGAGCGCGGGACCCAGTGCTTCGGCCGGGATGTTGGTCGGCTTACGAATGGAGGCACGGACATTGTCGGCCATGGAAAGGCCGACCATTGAAAAGAAAACCGCGGCGATCGCGACGCTCAAACGCATGAGATATCCCCTGACCATTAGGAGTCTGTCTATGGCCGTCTTCGATGCTCGTGACGGTCTCATGCAGGAGAAGAGCGTTTCTGTTGCGATCGGTTACCTGCCTGGTGAGATATTTTTCTGAATCACAATTTCGTTCGGCGTTTCAACAATGGTCAGGCCGGGCCGCGACCGCAGAAAGCGGATTAGCGAGGCCGGATCGGTAGAGGAAAAGACGCCGCTGATATGAAACGTATCGATGCCCGGATCCTGCAGAACCAGTTGCCGTTTGTTGTAGCGATTGAACTCTTCCGCCACGGCACTCAGCGAAGCCGACTCAAAGATGATCTGGCGCTGGGTCCAGGCCGTGGCGCCGGCGATGCTCGGGTGCTCATCTTTCTGAATGCGCTGTTGAGTGACAATGAACTGCTCACCGGCGGATGCGAACACACTGCCCGCACGGTCCGGCGCGATCGCCACGCGGCCCTCGACCACTGTGACGACGGTACCGCCCGATTTCTGGTAGACGTCAAACTCAGTCCCGATCGCGCGAACGCGGGTGGTACCACTGGACACTATAAAGGGACGCGCGCTGTCTTTGGCAACATGAAAGAGCGCCTGGCCCTGCAGGAGATCGACGTCACGCTCACCAGCCGTGAGGCGAACCCGGATTTTGGAGCGCGAATTGAGCGCCACCGTGGTTCCATCCGCGAGCTCGAGCGAGCGTTGTTCGCCAATCGACGTGGAGTAGTAAGGCGCGCGCAGTTGGCCGATCCATACATACCCGCCGATACCCAGGGCAAGGGCGACGACCGAAGCGGCAACCGCCGCGGCCTGCCAGCGCCTGTATTTGTGAACCCCTCGCGGGAGCGGGTCGTCAACAGTCTCTAGTCGCGCGCCTGAGATCTGCTGGGGCAGAGCGACCACGTTGTCGCGATCCTCTCCCGCCTGGGCGATCAGTGTGCTGGAGTCGTACCTGGCGGCAGCATCGAGCCCAGCGCCCTCGTTCCATATGGCCGCGATCTCGAGATAGGCGCCCATATGCTCGGGCGACATACGCAGCCATCGATCGAATTCGGCGCGCATGGCCTCATCCATATCTCCCGCGCGACTTTCGATGAACCATTCACAGGCTTCCTCGCGGATCTGCATGTTGAGCTTGGATCGTCCCCCCTGCCTCATCGCCCATTACTCCATGTGCTCGAGCCGCTGACGAAAATGCAGCAACGCCTTCATCAAGTACTTTTTCACCATGGGACGCGAGATCCCGAGCCGGCCGGCGATTTCATCGAGTGACAGTCCATCACGCCGATGTAGCAGGAAAGTCGCTCGTACTTTCGGCGACAGCTCCTCGAGCGCGCTCTGCAGGCGCTCGAGACACTGGTGCGCATCCAACTCGAGCGCCGGATCACCCGTGGTGGCCACTGGCGGTGAGTTGAGCAGTTGCGCCAGCTCGATCGAAGGAGGTACCGCGGACTGGCGCAGCGTGTGCTGCTGCACGACATGCTGCGCGACCGTGAACAAATACGCTTCGGGGGTTCGAACCGACTCGATGTGCGGAATGCGCAACATTCGCAAATAAACTTCCTGGACGATATCGGGCACGTCCGCCAGATTACGCACCCGCGCCAATAAAAAGCGCTGCAGCTGCGCGCCATGGCTGGCGACGAGATTGGTGACAAGAGTCTGCCCGTCCAGCGCCCCCAATGACTGCTCCCGGATTCGCGTTTAGTTCAGTAAAAGAGCGTTGCGCGCCAATTCGGTTACCTCAGCGCGCAGATTTATTTTCTAGCGCAGCACAAGTCTTTGATTTTGCTACCTCCCGAACGCCTCCCCTCCCGCCCTCGGACTCGGCGGCGGCATCGACTTCCCCGTCACCGGGTTCGGATAGTGGAACGGCTCGATGTAGTAGTTCGGATAGGTCAGATAGATGATCGTCGGCGGCAAGTCTGGCCACGGCGGCCACTTCTCCGGGTAAGTATTCAGGATCGTGTTGTCGAGCCAGCCGACCTTGTACCCCGCGTACATGTTGAAGGGGCCGTGCAGCTTCTTGAACTTCCACACCCCATTTTCCTTGATGAAGCGGTCCTCGTAGTAATTGTGCCCCCAGCCCCCCGAGCTCATCACGAAGGCGATACAGCGCACCTCGGCGCTGACGCCATCCTCATTGATGGTGGGCAGGCATTGGAACTGCTGGTGATCGATCAGCAGGCCGTCCCGGGGTCCGATCGGGCCGAGACCGACGTTCATGTATTCGAACACCCGCTGGCGGCCCAGGAAGACACCTTTTCCGCCGATTTCCAGCGTCGCGTCCTCGGCGAACAGATCGGACAGCGAGCGCCATTGCGCCTTATCGACATAGTAGCCGTAGGCGTTCTGCACGATTTCGACCTCGGTGAGGTCTTGCAGGCGCTCGATGCGATCCCCGAGCGAGCCCAGGTCCTTCTCGACCGCCTGCAGGTCGGCAACGCTGTGCGCCTGGGCGGCCGCCGCCCAAAACAAACCCAACACCACGGCACAAACGCAACGGCCCGGAGAGCCCGCGTGCTTTTTCGCATGATTGAACATGGACCTACTCCCCCGCGTTCGGCTTGTTGGTGACAGGGTTGGCGTAGTGATACGGCACGACCTGCAGCTTCGGGAAAGATTGATAGACAAGAGTCGGTGGCTGATCCGGTGGAATAGCGGTACTGGGAGGATCCATCGCAATCGGCTTCGCGGCCCAACCCTGCTCGTAGTCACCCCAGAAAGTGACGTAGTAATGCAGCTTGCTGAACTTCCAGGTGCCCTTGTCGTTGACGTATTCGTTCTCGTAGACGCCACCGCCCCAGCGACCCTTGCGGTCCCGCGCCAGCTGCACATCACTGCGCCAGCGTGCCTTGGCGGTGCGGTTGTCCGCGGACACGTGGATGATCGGCTGCACCATCACGTAGTTGTTGAGCTGACCTTCCACCAGCCCTGGCGGCCCCATCAGGGACAGGGCGCGCTCAACATGGGCATTGCCGATGTAAACACCGCTCTGTCCGAACTCATAGGTTCCATTGCGGCTGAATAAGGCAGCAGCCTTCTTCCACTGACCCTTGTCGATGTAGTAGCCGTACATCGCCTGCAGGTTTTCCAGCGCGCGAACCGAGTGCGTGCGCGCCAATTGCAGTTCCTTCGCATCGGCCAGCGCTTCGAGCTTTCCCAGGGCGTCGTCGGCACGCTTGGGTGCATCGGCGGGAGGTCTGCTCTGAATGGCCCTGAGTGTGCCGTCCCCATAGTGATAGGGGGGCACGAACACGGTTGGAAATGGCTGGTACTGCTTGGGTGCCGGCGCATCGGGCGGAAACTCCTTCGCAACCGCTGTTTGCCAGTTGCCGGTGACGGGCTTCAGCGCAGCCCAACCACCCTGGTACGGCGCCTCGAAGTTCTGGTAGTACCGCCGCGCGGCAATCTTCCACACGCCGCTTTCCTTCACATAGTCGTCTTCGATTACGGCATCGCCCCAGAGAGCTTCCTTTTTGTATTGGCCCAGCAGGCCCCATTCGCGCCAGCGCGCGTGAGCGCTATTGCCATCAGCGGCCACGGTCACCATCGGCTGCAGTTGCATGCGCAGGTTGAGGCGACCGAACGGCAACCCAGGACCGTCGGTCAGGCTGCCACCACCATGACGAGTCAGTAATTCCCGGATGCGGGCCTTTCCCTTGTACACACCGTCGACACCCCATTGGAATGTCCCGTCGTCCGTGAAAAGGTCCGCGGCCTCGCCGAAGAAGCCCTTGTCAGTGTAATAGCCGAAGGCGCGACCCAGCCGCTGAACCTTCGTGATGGACTCGACGTAGCTTATTTCCTCTGCGATCGCCTTGACGCGTGCCTTCAGCGCCGCGAGCCGTGCAGCGTCGTCCTTCGCGAACCCGCTGCTGCACAGGGCGAGCCCCAATAATACGGTCAACGCCAGCGAAACTGCTTTGGAAGGAAAGGCCATCGGCAGGCACCCCGGTTGCTCTCTTTTTGAGGAGGCATACGAGTATCACAAGCCGATGCGTCCTGCTTTGCTGAGCTGGAAGGGGCATGCAAATGCATCCGTCTCGCGGCCGTTCGCCTCGACACACGGCGGACTGCCCCAAAAGGCCCACAGCTCGCTCATTCGTACTGGGAAAGCTCTTCGCGCGGAGAAAATTTGGACCAATCGCCCGCGGCACTGGTCAGCCGCCGCTAACCGATGAGACGGTGTTACTGCGCCGTCCACCCACCATCGACCGGAATAGCGGTGCCCGTTATGTTGTGCGCTTCCGGGGCACACAGCCAGACTGCCAACCGCGCGATCTCTACGGGAGACGAGAGGCGCCGCGAGGGCTGCTTTTCGGTCAGCATCGCCTCGATCGCCTCTTCAGTGGACACACCCAACTGCTCACGACGTTCGGCGATCTGGGGCGCCACGAGCGCCGTGTCCACCCAGCCCGGGCAGATGCAGTTAACCGTCACACCGCCGGTCGCGGCGCTGCCGACCGCGGCGTATTCGAGCGCTGCGACTTTCGACAGCCCAATGAGTCCGAACTTGGCGGAAACATAAGGCGACTTGCTTACGGAGGCGACGAGACCATGCACCGAGGCGATGTTGATCACGCGCCCGTAGTTAGCCTGACCCATGCGCGGCAAGGCGTGTCGCATCGTATGGAACGCCGCCGACAAATTGACCGCGATGATGTCATTCCACACTTCGACGGTGATGTCCGTGAGGGGAGCCGTATGCTGGATGCCGGCATTGTTGACCAGGACATCCAGATGACCCCACGCGAAGACCTGTGCCATCAACGCGTCGATTTGACCCACATCGCGCAGATCGCCGCCGAAGAAACGGGCATCGGGGCTGCCCGCCGCCCGCAGTTCCGCGATCAACCTCACAGCCTCATCCGGGCTGGCCAATCCGTGCGCCGCTATGCGGGCTCCTTTTTCGGCGAAAGCGCGCGCGATGCCTTTGCCGATGCCGCGCTCGGCACCAGTAACCAACACGGATCTGTCCTTGAGCTCTGTCGTCACGGCTCGATGCCATCCAGGAATGTGTCAATGGCCGATGCCGCCGCCGGCTCATCCAGCATCGGCGCATGACCCCGCTGCGGCACGCTCACGGTGATGAGTTTCGGGTGCTGTGCCGCCATGCTCGTCAGGATTTCCGCGCTCAAGATGTCCGATAACTCACCCCGTATAGCGAGTGTCGGGATAGAGCCGAGCTGCGTCCACAGCGGCCACAAGTTTGGCGGAGCGGCTGACAGATCCGTTGCATTCAGTCCATTGAGGACGCCCGGATCGTAGGCGGCGATGGGACGCCCTGAAGGGTCCTCCACATAAGTGCGCCGTGCAAATGCCTCCCAGTCGGCCGCGCCGTAGTCGGGAAACGCGAGCCCGTTGACACGTTGGGCCTGGCGGGCGGCATCCTGCCAGGTGGCGATCCGCGCCGGCGCGTTCAGTGAGTCGCGCAGTCGCCCCAGTCCCGAATTGGGTACCTCGGGGCCGATGTCATTCAGGACGATGGCCTGCACCCGCGCGGGTTGAGTTGCTGCCATGATCATGGACATGATGCCGCCCATCGAGGTGCCTATCAGCACGACGCGCGCGATCTGCAGTCGATCGAGCAATTGGAACATGTCGCTCACGTAGGTGGCGGGCCGATAGTTGGCCGGATTCGGGTCCCATTGCGATTTACCGCGGCCGCGCTGATCCGCGGTGATGACTCGATAGCGCGCCGACAGGTGTTCGGCCAGCGCCCCGAAATCCGCGCCATTGCGCGTAAGCCCATGCAGACACAGAACGGTCAGCCGGGCATCCGGGGGCCCGCAGGTTTCGGCATGGAGCCGCAGGGTGCCATCGGCGCTGGGGAATTCGATCGGAGTTTTCATCGCCGCCCTGATTCAGCCCAGCACGCTCATTGCCGGGGGCATGTCCAACCATAACTTGCGCAGTGCTCCGTGAGGATCACGCTCGACCCGGGTGTTGCGATCGAACACCAGGGTGGCACGTTGCAACGAATCGAAGCGCGGCCAGTCAGGAATGTGCGGGTTGTTAGGGTCTCCCGTCTTGGCGAAGGCCAGCCACGTCCAGGCCAGGGCATCGCACATGCGGCGCGCATCGACCGAGCCGCTACCCAAAATGGCGTCGCGTTCGTTGTGCATCGAGGCCGACACGTCCATGGCATGCACGGCGCCGAACTTTCCGTCGAACGCGGGACAACCCCATTCCCAAAGATACGCGTAAACCGCGGCGCTTCGACGCGCGGCCTTGCTCTCGGCCTGCGAATGAGCAAACCGCCTGAAACCGGCGTCGGTGACGATCTGCGCGTGCAGCAGGTAGGGTGATTTGCCGGGGAAGTGCTCGCGATACGCCTGCTTGAGCGCGGCTGCCCGGGCGCCATAGCTGGCCAACAACGTATCGCCCAGTTCCTCCTCCGTCATCGCGAATCGATCGAAGAACAAGCCGGCATCATCCAACGTGGTCGAGACGATCAGGGGCACATGGTCCGACAGCGACGCCACCTGGGTGTCCGACGGATGAGCGGGAATGTATGTGCCGTCGACTACCGGCGCAAACGCGTGCGCGCCGACCGCTGTCTGTGCGGCGACGAGTTGCGTCCACGGCAGGTGTTGAATCCGGTCGATAGTCGCCGGAGTCAGGCCGAGCTGCTGAACGAAGGCCTGCGCCACCTGCGCGGAGACCTCCCGGGGCACATGGCTCACGAGCGACCCGCTCTGGACGGCGGCTCTGTGGAACAGGCCGCGGGCCGCCGGCATGCCGAGCAGCGTGCTCACCTTCCAGCCCCCGCCGGACTGTCCACAGACCATGACACAGTTGGGATCGCCGCCGAAGCTCTCGATGTTGTCGCGAACCCACTCCAGCGCCGCGATCAGATCCAACATGCCCGCGGCGCCCGCCTCGGCCCACCGGCCGGACGGATCCAGGCCGGCCAGATCCAGGTATCCGAAGCTCGACAAGCGGTGTGTCACGGCGACGACCACCACATCGCCCAGGCTCGCGAGCTTGGCGCCGTCGTACATCGGATGGTTGCCTGAACAGATCGCAAAGCCGCCACCGTGAATGCAAAACAGCACCGCGCGCTTGTCCTGGCGGCCGGTCCCCGGCGTCCAGATGTTGAGGTGCAGACAGTCCTCGCCCATGCCGCCCGGTGCGACATTCAAGTCGAACTGGATGAGTCGCGCATACTCATGACTGACATCGTAGGGGACTTGAGGCGAGACCTGGCCATAGCCAAAGCAGTCGCGCACGCCGGTCCAGGGTGTCGGAGGCTGCGGCCGCTGAAAGCGGTTCGTGCCGGCGGTCGAGGCACCATACGGTACGGCCTTGAACTGCAGGACGCCCGAACT
>DATMQL010000468.1:0-4178 GCA_035566815.1 Steroidobacteraceae bacterium
GTCGCGGGAGGTTTACATGGTGGCGAAGGGGTTTGCGGGCTGAGGGTAGGGAGCTTTTTACGCCTCGGCCGGGAGGGTCAGGCGTGCGATGGCTTCGCGCAGGACCTCGTTGGGTACCGGCTTATGTAGGAGCAGGTAGCCGCTGGCCTCGGCTTCCTTGATGCGGTCGGGGGCGGTATCGCCGGTGATGAGCATGCCGGGAATGGTGTCGTTGTATTCGTTGCGGAGCCGCTCGATGACCATGCTGCCGGTCTCGTTGTCGCGTAAGCGGTAGTCGCAGATGATGAGTCGCGGATGTTCCGGGCAGGTTGCGATGCGTTCCAGGGTCTCATCGAAGCTGCCGGCGGCGATGACGGAGTAACCCCAGCTTTCGAGCAGGCTGCGCATGGCCGCTTGTATGGCGCCTTCGTCGTCGACGACCAGAATCAGACCTGAGCCCGGTGTGACAGGGCGGCCTGCCGCGGGTATTGCGGCAGGATTGACCTGCGGCAGGGAGCTCGCGCGGGGTACGTCGACGCTAAAACAGGTTCCCTTGCCGGGCCACGACCGCAGCTCCAGCCGGTGGTCGAGTAGTGTGGTGAGGCGTTTGACGATCGCCAGTCCGAGTCCGACACCGCGAGTTCGATCGCGCTCCGGATTGCCGATCTGGTAGAACTCCTGAAATACGCGTGCTTGCTCTTCCGGTGCGATTCCACTGCCCGTGTCCCACACCTGGATGCGCAGTTGCGAGCCACGACGGCATCCAACGAGCACCTCGCCCCGGTCGGTGTAGGTCACCGCATTGAGGACGATGTTGCGCAGAATGCGCTCGAGCAACATCGGATCGGTGAACACGATGCTCCGGGTTGGCCGGCTGCGCAACTCCACGCCTTTTGCCCTGGCCTTGGATACATAGTCGTGGCACACGCGCTCGATGAGCGGTTGAATCGCAAAAGAGACACGGTGGACCTCCACGACTCCGGCATCCAACCTCGAGATGTCGAGCAGGCCCTCGAACAACCCGCTCAGGGCGCGCACGGAGCCGTCGATGTGATCGAGCAGTCCGCGCGCGTTCGCATCCATCTCATGCCCACGCAGCGCGCCGACGAACACACTCAATGCATGTACGGGCTGTCGCAAGTCGTGACTGGCGGCGGCCAGGAAGCGCGATTTCGCGATGTTGGCTTCTTCCGCAACCGCCTTTTCGAGGCGCAGATCCTCGACCAGATCGGCTTTCTCCAGGCGCAGGCGGATGGAGTCGATGAATTGCCGGCTCGCGCGGCGCGCCTGCTCGGCAACCGCCAGGAACCAAAGTACAAACACGAAACCGATGGTGACATGCAAGGGGTCGCCCAACACGAACAGCCAGACGGTTGGAGTGACCGCAATGGCGCTGAAGAAAGCATAGAATGCCGGCGGGTAGGCGCCGTAAGCCCCGACCGCACCCCCCGTTACGGCGAAGATGAGAAGGAGTGCGATGAGTTGTAGATCGGTGTGCTGGGCGGCCACCATCCAGGTGGAGCCGCAGCCGATGGTTGCGCCGCCGACGAACGTCCCCACGGTGAACCACAGGGCCCAGGGGCGCCAGTTGTCGCTCTGCCGGCCGAAGCGCGCATAGGCGTGATACAAGCCCAGGCGCGCTATCGACTGCACGAACATGATGGTCAGGAAAACACTCGCTCGCGAGCGGATTGCGGGGTCGAGATAGACGAGGCCAGCCGTCAGGACGAAGACGGTGACGAGGGTCGTCAACGTACCCGGGGTGGTGGTGCGGTAGATGGAGCGGATCTGCTCGATCCGGATCTGATCGCCGGGGCCCGCTCTATTCATCGGCCGTCCACCAGCTCCCATCGTGCTATATCTCGCTAAGATAGCACCGTGGGAACGCCATGTTGGCGGCGACAGGGGGGACGTTCGGAGAGGCTACCCGTCAGCGCTGCAGTGCGCGGAAGCTTTCGGAACGGTTCTGTTTTTCGGCTACGTGCTTGCGCCAGCGGCTGTATTCAGCCACGAGGTATACCGCACTGAGGCCGATGCCACTCAGAATGGCGATTATCATGACGGCTGTGCCACTCATACTCGCTATCCATTCCTGATGCGGAATACTTCCATACCCGTATTATTAAGGGCACTGGCCCTGGCCACCATTCACCGGGCGACCTGTTCTGTTGGCCGATTTTGGGGGATTGCGCTCGGGGCAATAATGTGCTTGGGGTGCCTGCGCCGCGAGTTCGGCACGGGGTAGCGAGTTTTCGTATACGGGAGTTGGAGTCGGCATGTTGCAGGCGCTCGAAGGCTGGAATCCGGTTCAAAAGAAGGTGGTGTTGGCGAGTTTCCTGGGGTGGATGCTCGATGCCTTCGATTTCTTTCTGCTGGTGTTCGTGCTGGGGGCCGTGGCCAGGGAGTTTGGAGTCCAGCGGCCGGCGGTGGCCCTGGCGATTACGCTGACTCTCGCGTTGCGCCCCCTGGGGGCGTTTGTGTTTGGTCGGCTGGCGGATCGGTTCGGGCGGCGACCGATATTGATGCTGGATGTCGGGTTGTATTCGGTGCTGGGGTTTGCCACAGCCTTTGCCCCGAATCTCACCGTGTTCCTGGTGATCCGGGCGCTTTTCGGGGTGGCCATGGGAGGCGAGTGGGGAATCGGTGCCTCGCTCACCATGGAGACCGTTAAGCCCGAGGCGCGTGGCCTGGTGTCGGGGATCCTGCAGTCGGGGTATCCGACCGGGTATTTGCTCGCCTCGGTGGTCTACGCGCAGTTGTATGACCGGATTGGCTGGCGCGGGATGTTCATGATCGGCCTGCTGCCCGCGGTGTTGGTGCTCTTCATTCGCCGGCACGTGCCCGAGTCGCCGGGGTGGAGCGCGCAACGGGCGGCGCCGCGCGCGACGGTTTTCGAGACGTTGGCGAAGTACTGGAAGCTGGCCTTGTATGCCATCCTGCTCATGACGGCGTTCAATTTCTTCAGCCACGGAACGCAGGATATCTATCCAACTTTCCTCCAGGATCAGCACGGCTTCAACGCGCATGAGACCGGTAATATCGCCATCATCTACAACATCGGCGCGATATTGGGCGGTTGGGCCTTCGGTATCTGGAGTCAGCAACTGGGGCGCCGGCGCACGATAGTGATCGCGGCGCTGTTGGCCATTCCGGTCACGTATCTCTGGGCGTTTTCCACGACGTTCGCCACGCTCGCCCTGGGTGCGTTTCTGATCCAATTCTGTGTGCAAGGCGCGTGGGGGGTGATCCCGGCTCATTTGAACGAACTGTCGCCTGCCACTGCGCGCGCCACGTTTCCGGGCACCGTCTATCAACTCGGCAATTTCATCGCGTCATCGAATGCGGTGCTGCAGACGTCGATCGCCGCCCGCCACGGGGGTAACTACGGTGTCGCACTCGCGAGCGTTGCAGTAACGGCCGCACTGGTGATTGCCGTCCTGACCGGCCTCGGTCGCGAGGCACGCGATGTTCAAATGGGGTAGCCGCGGCTCCCTGAGAGCGCGGATGGTTCAGATCGCGGCGAGATAACCGCCGTCGACGTATAGAACCTGTCCCGTGATATAGGACGCCGCATCGGAGCATAAGAGTACGGTCGCGCCGGCCAGGTCCGGCAGCTGTCCGAAGCGACGCATCGGGATCTTGCTCAACATGGCTTCCTGCCACTGCGCGTCCTCGTAGAATGACTCGGTGAGGGCGGTACGGAAGTACCCGGGACCGATGCCGTTCACGCGGATGCCGCGTGGCGCCCATTCAGTGGCGAGTGTGCGGGTCAGGCCGGCGAGTCCCGATTTCGAGGCTCCATACGGCGCTGCGCCCGGCACGCCGACCTTGGACGTGAGGGAGCAGACGTTCACGATACATCCCCCTTCCGTCATGAGTTCGGCGGCACGCTGCGCGCAGAAGAAGGCGCCTTTGAGGTTTGTCCCGAGGATCCGGTCCCAGAGTGCCTCGCTGACATCGAGGGACGCACAGAGCTCTTCGACGCCCGCGTTGTTGATCAAGATATCCAGCCGTCCGAATCGATTGACGACTTGCTCGAGCGCTGGGCCGATCGTCGCAACGTCGCTTACGTCGACCACGACGGGAAGCGCCTGTGACCCGGCGCCGGTCAGGAGAGTTGTGGCGGCGGCGAGAGTCGTTTCGTCGCGTCCGATGAGCGCCACGTGGGCGCCGGCCGCCGCGACGGCGGTGGCGAGGCT
>DATMQL010000469.1:0-4421 GCA_035566815.1 Steroidobacteraceae bacterium
GCGGCCGACACCGTTGCGCGTCTCGGCGAGGCGCAGTTTCTGATCATTGCCCGCGACTGCCGTTCGGAACGCGCGCCGCTGTATGCCGACCAACTTACCGGCGTCGTTCGCACCGGATTCCATCTTTCCGGGATCAGCCTCGATCTGCACGTCGCGTGCGGTGTTTGTGTGTACCCCGATCACGGTGACACCGCGGCGATACTGTTGCGACGGGCGCAGATGGCCCTCGAGGATTCGACTGACGCGCCGACGCGTGCCTCCGTATATCGCTCGGGAAGCGATGAGGAGCATCGCCGCCGCTTGACGCTCATCACCGATCTGCGTGGCGCCATCGATCGCGATGGGCTTTCGCTCGTGTTCCAGCCGAAAGTCACCATGGCGACGCGCTCGGTCAAAAGTCTCGAGGCCCTGGTGCGCTGGAAGCATCCGCAGCTGGGACCGATCTCACCCGCGGAATTCGTGCCCCTGGCGGAAAGCACGGGCGGTTCCCGCCGGCTCACGAGTTGGGTTCTGAAGGCCGCCATCGGACAGATGGGTCAGTGGCGCGAGTCCGGCCTGGACATCGACGTGGCCGTGAATCTATCGGCCCCGGACATTCTCGATCCCGATCTCGGCGATGAGATCCTGTATCTCCTGCGTACCCGGCGGGTGGAGCCGACGCAGCTGTTGCTCGAGATCACCGAGAGCGCGGTAATGCGGGATCCGCATCTCGCCGCGCGCAACATGCAGCTTTTGCGGGTCGCCGGCATCCGCTTCTCGATCGATGATTTCGGCACCGGCCATTCCTCGCTGTCGCAGCTCAACATGCTGCCGGTTGACGAGCTCAAAATCGACCGGTCGTTCATCAGTCACGCCCGGCTCGGCAGCGATGCCGCGACCATTGTCACGAGCACCATCGAGCTGGGACACCGCATGAAGCTCGATGTTGTGGCCGAGGGCGTCGAGGAGCCGGAGGCCTGGAACCTGTTGCGACAACTCGGGTGCGACTTTGCCCAAGGCTACCTGATCAGCCGGCCCCTGGTGCCGGCGGACGTGCCGCCGTTCGTACGGCAGGCAAACCAACTTCTACCCGCCTCGGATTCGACCGTGCTGCAGATTCGTGCGCTCGATCAGCTCACAACTAGATTTAGAGGGTAGGGGCCGCTAGACTGCGCGCCCACATCAGGTCCGTTGGAGTCGAATTTATGGGTAAGGGCGATCCTCGCAGCCGTCGCGGCAAGATCTACCAGGGTTCATTTGGCAAGACGCGTCCGAAGGACCCGTCCAAGAAGAAGAAGGCTGCCGCGAAGAGCGCTAAGAAGTAGCCTTCGCTCCCCAGAGGGGCGTCGGGGTCGCTGACGGCGTCGTCTTCGCCAGCAGCAGGTCCTGGATGAGTTGCAGTGCGGTCCGCTCGGGTGGCGGCAACTCGACCGTCGATTCACCCAGCGGCGCCGTTCGGTCTCCCCAGCGCACCAGGTGCGCGCAATAGCTCAAGCCCCCGCCAAAACCCGGCATCAGCAACAGAGCGCCGGGTCGCACCCTTTGCTCGTCGAGTGCTTCGCACAAGGCGACGGGAACGGTGGCCGCCGACATGTTGCCGTAACGCTGCACGTTGACATAAACACGCTCCATCGGCAGCCGCGCTTTTTTGGCCACGGCCTCGATGATGCGCAGATTTGCCTGGTGCGGCACTACCAGATCCACGTCATCCGGCGTGAGTCCAACACGAGTCAGCGCGCTCTCGGAAGCGGACGCCATGCCCTGCACGGCACGCTTGAAGATCTCCTGGCCTTCGAATTGCCAGCGCGTGATCCCGTAGAGAACGCCGCGGTTCGCGTAGGTGCCGCCCATGCCTAGCACGCGCAAGGCTTCCCGGGCGTCGGCATAACAACCTAGTTTCTCGGCAATGAGGCCTTCTTCTCTCTCCGTAGCCTCCAGCACTACCGCCGCTGCTCCGTCACCAAACAACACCGCAACGTTGCGATCGGCCCAATCCATGAAGGGCGAGATGAGCTCTGCGCCGATGACCAACGCGTTACGCACCACGCCGGTGCGAATCAACGCCGAGGCTGTCGAAAGCGCATACAGAAAGCTCGTGCACGCGGTGTTGACATCCATGGCGGCTGCGCTCGCGGCTCCGATCCGTGCCTGTACCGCCGAAGCCATGTTCGGCACCTGGTCACCGTGGCTGCAGGTGCCAAATACGATGAGATCGATAGCGGCGCCCGTAAGTCCCGCGGCGGCAAGCGCTCGCGCGCAGGCCACGTAGGCCAATTCCTCGAGCGAAACGTGTGAAATGCGGCGTTCGCGAATACCGGTCCGACTCAGAATCCATTCATCTGTGGTGTCGAACAGCCGACTGAGATCGTCGTTGCTCAGAATCGCGGGCGGCAGGCATTTTCCCCAGCCCGTGATGGCAGCGTGAGCCAAGGGCGCACTCCTGCGAGAAAACGCGAAGGATAGCAGGGTGCGGCGGAAACTGCCGTGGCCGCGAGCCGGGCCTGCCATGCCTTTGAAATATAGTGAGCTGGCGTTGCTGCCGCGCCACGATAATGGGCTCGTGCGGAACGTCGCTTGCGACTGTCGGCAGAAGGAGGGCCAGTGTGGAAGTGGCCCTTGTCACAGTCCCGTTACAGTAGTGAGGTGATCTTATGAATCGAAGTGTCCTGTTGTTGTGCGTGGGCTCGCTCGCGCTCTTGTCGGCCTGCTCCAAACAGGAGTCGACTTCACCTGGCGGCTCGGCCAGCTCACCGCCTGCCGATACGTCAACGGCACCGCCTCCCGCGGATCAGTCGACCTCGCCCGGAACAACCACCACCATGCCGCCTTCGGACGGCTCGACACCGCCCCCGAACGGCGCCATGAGCTCTACACCACCGCCTGATTCGAACGCGCCGCCGCCCAAGTAAGCGCGGTTCCGAGGCTGGTCACGGGCGCTAACCGCCCAAGCGAACCCGGTCTTCCTGCGGCCCTGTCATGAGCTGCGCAGGAATCCCGGGTTCGTTCTCTTGTACAATCCACCCTCCCCCCGACTCATCGATTCCCAATAATTATCGTGTCTAAACCCTCTCCCGGTTCCTATTCGCGCTGGCGTCCGCACCCGTGGCATGGCCTCGAGCCAGGCCCCGAGGCGCCGCGCATCGTCAATGCCTTCATCGAAATCACGCCGTACGATCTGATGAAGTACGAAGTGGACAAGGCTACGGGCTATCTGCGCGTCGACCGCCCACAGCGCACGTCATCGCATCCACCGTCACTCTATGGATTTATCCCGCAGACCTATTGCGGCGAGCGCGTGTGCCAGCTCGCCCCGGGTTGCGATCACGGCGACGGTGATCCGTTGGACATCTGCGTCATCAGTGAGCGCCCCATCAACCACCAGGAAGTGTTGCTTCGTGCCATTGTCGTCGGCGGCTTGAAGATCATCGACCGCGGTGAGGCGGATGACAAAATCATCGCCGTCCTGGAAGGCGACTATGTCTGGGGCGCGGCCCGTGAGATCGGCGATCTGCCGGGCGCATTGCTCGAGCGTCTGGAGCATTACTTCTCGACCTACAAGCTCGTTCCAGGTGAGCCGCCGAAGATTTCCATCGTGGGGCGCTACGGTTACGCGGAAGCCGCGGCCGTAATCCGTGCTTCCATCGATGACTACGCCGAGATGTTCAGCCATCAGACCTGATGCCTGACGCGCCGGTGCAATGTCACCGGCGCACGCTTCTTGCTCCCCTTGTGCCCACTCACACGTCTCCCTGTCGGAGTGTTTAAGTTATGACCAAGTACGTTCTGCCCGATCTGACCTATGACTATGGCGCGCTTGAGCCCCACATCTCGGGCAAAATCATGCAGCTCCACCACGACAAGCACCACAAGGGCTACGTCGATGGTGCGAACGCTGCCGTTGAAGCGCTCGACGAGGCGCGCCAGAAGGGCGACTTCAGCCGGATCGCGGCGGTGGAGGAAGCGCTCGCGTTCAACCTCTCCGGTCACGTCCTGCACAGCCTCTTCTGGAAGAACCTCTCGCCGAGCGGTGGCGGTACGCCGACCGGAAAACTGGCGACGCAGATCGATCGCGACTTCGGTGGCTTCAATGGATTCAAACAGCAGCTCACCAAGGCCGCGACCACTTGCATGGGCTCCGGCTGGGGCGCGCTCGTCTGGGACTCCCTGTCCGGTCGCTTGTTGACTGTCCAGATCCATGACCACCAGTCGCACACGGTCCAGGGCGCGGTGCCGCTGCTCGTGATCGACGCCTGGGAACATGCCTGGTACCTGCAATACCTGAACGAGAAGGCGAAATTCTTCGACGCCATCTGGAACGTTCTGAACTGGAAGGATGTGGCGCAGCGCTTCGAGCACGCGCAGTCCGCCAACCTGGTGTTGGAACAGGTTGCCGAACGCTCGGCCTAAGCGCTCTCCTGTAAGCGGCCCGCTCCCGTCGTCGG
>DATMQL010000470.1:0-3985 GCA_035566815.1 Steroidobacteraceae bacterium
GACGAGTACCGGACGACGGACGGCGCGACCCAACACAGTCCCTTCAAGTACCCCAATTCGTTACAGTTGATGGAAAGGTTCAAGATCCGGGATGGCAAGATCTATCGCGTCGAGGCGATTTTCACGACGGTGCCGTACAACATGACAGCGCAGTGGAACCCTCCGGGGCGCTGAGCGTCGCGCGCCCCACAGAATTCGTCGCTGTGGGGCGCGATTTTCCAATCGCGTCAAGTCACCGTTCTAGCGCAGTCAACTGGCGGGTCCCCCTCTCGCATACAATCCCGAGCGTGGCATTACACGGGCAATTCTAGGCGTCCGCATGCGATGGACTACTCTGGTGGCGCTGTTCGCCGCCATGGCCTTCTGGCAGTCACAGGCCAGCGGCGCGGGCTCTGACCACGCCGCTGCCGCCGGCAACTGGATGACGGACGGTCACGGCTACGACGCGCAGCGCTACAGTCCATTGGCTCGCATCAACGAGCGCAACGTCGGTCGCCTCGGATTGCAGTGGTTTTATGATCTCGACACCCTGCGCGGGGTAGAAGCGACCCCGCTGGCGATCGACGGTGTGTTGTATGACATCAGCGCGTGGGACATCACCTACGCCTTCGACGTCAAGAGCGGCAGCCTCCTGTGGAGCTACGATCCACAGGTGCCCAAGGAGTGGGGACGTTACGCCTGTTGTGAGCCTGTCAGCCGTGGGCTCGCGTGGTGGCAGGGACACGTCATTATCGCAACTCTGGATGGGCGCCTGATCTCGCTCGATGCCCGGACCGGGAAACCGGTCTGGACGGCACAGACATTCGAGAAGACGCAGCCCTATTCGATCACCGGCGCACCCCGCGTTTTCGACGGCAAGGTTGTGGTTGGTAACGGGGGCGGTGACTTCGGCGCTCGCGGATTCGTCAGCGCCTGGGATGCGGCAACCGGCGCTTTCACATGGCGCTTCTATATCGTGCCGGGAGACCCTGCCAAGGGTTTCGAGAATGCGGCGATGGAGCAGGCGGCCAAAACCTGGCACGGTGAGTGGTGGACGCTCGGGGGTGGCGGCGGAGCGTGGGATTCGATCGTCTATGACCCGCAATTGAAGCTCGTCTACTTCGGAACCGGCAACGGTACCCCGCTCGCGCAGGATTACCGCAGTCCCGGCGGCGGGGACAATCTCTACCTCTGCTCGGTCGTCGCGGTCGATGCCAACACCGGCGAATACCGTTGGCACTACCAGGAGGTGCCCGGAGAGGAGTGGGACTACGACTGTACCGAGTCGCTGATTCTCGCGGACCTGAAGATCGACGGGCAGCCGCGCAAGGTGTTGCTACACGCTCCGAAGGACGGCTACTTCTACTTGTTCGACCGAAGCACGGGCAAGGTGATTTCGGCGAAGAATTATGTCCCGGTCAACTGGGCGCTCGGCATCGATCCCACGACGGGCGCGCCGCAAGTCAATCCACTGGCGCGTTATGGCACCGATCCCGTGTTGATTACACCGGGACCTGGAGGCGGCCACAACTGGTTTGCCATGGCCTTCAGCCCCAAGACGCGCCTGGCCTATTTCCCCGCCTTCGAGCAGTGGTTCCCGTATGCGAAGGCGGAGAGTTTCGAGCCCAAGCCGTTCCGTTCCAACCCGGGCTGGGGCGGATTCACGGGCCCTGCGCTCGAGAAGCGCAAAGTGCTGCAGAAGGAGGCAGACCCTCGCCAGAGAGCCTGGTTGATGGCGTGGGATCCAGTGAAGCAGCGGTCGGTTTGGGAAGTACCGTTGCCGCGGTCCGGGAACGGTGGAGTGCTGACCACCGCCGGCAACCTGGTCGTGGAGGGTACGACTCGCCAGACACTGACGATTTTCCGCGCCACCGACGGTAAACAGCTTTGGGAGATGCCGGTGCAATCCGCGCCGGTGGCGGCGCCCATCTCCTTCCTCGTCGGCGATGAGCAATACATCGCCATCAACGCCGGTTGGGGGGGCGGCGCGGCGCAGATCGAGCGCGCCACCGGTACGGCCATGAACCGCGCCGCGGCTCGGTTACTGGTCTTTAAACTCGGGGGAAATCGGCAACTGCCGCCCCTGCCGCCGGCCACTCCGACGGTCCTGACCGAGCCGCCACCGCTGACAGTGAGCGAGGTGGCCGTCAAACATGGCGCCGAACTATTCGCCAACAATTGCGCGGTCTGTCACGGCCAGATGGCCGTTGGCGGTGTGAAGGACCTGCGCTACATGGATGCCAGGACGCATGCGAGCTTTCCCGACATCGTGTTGAAGGGAATCCGCTCCGACCGCGGCATGGCCAGCTTCGCCAAGTTGTTGAGCCCGGACGATGTCGATGCGATTCATGGGTATATCATTTCCCGCGCGCAGGAAGACTGGGGCCATCAGAACGAGCATCAGTGAGAGATTGAAATGACTACTCCGTTCCCGGCGACGCCGGATTTCAGTGGGCACAACGCGCCGTCCCGAATCGAATGCGACATCTTCGATCTCGTCGTGGAGGGCACGCTGCCCGCCGAGTTCGAGGGGTCCTGGTACCGGTCTGTTCCCGACCCGCAATATCCGCCGCTCATGGGAGACGACACGTATCTCAGCGGGGACGGCATGGTGAGCCTGTTTCGCTTCGAGAAGGGTCATGTGGACTTCAAGATGCGTTACGTGCAGACCGAGCGGTGGAAGAACGAACGCGCCGCACGCCGTTCCCTGCACGGCCTCTATCGAAACCCCTACACGGACGATCCGAGCGTGCGCGGTAAAGGTCGTGGCGCGGCCAACACGACACCGATTGTGCACGCCGGGCGGCTGTTTGCCTTGAAAGAGGATAGTCGCGCCTGGGAGCTCGATCCCGTAACGCTCGCGACCGTGGGAGAGTGGAGTTACGGCGGCCGACTGCGCACGCCGACCATGACGGCGCATCCCCGCATCGATCCCGACACGGGGGAAATGTACTTCTTCGGATACGAGGCGGGCGGTCTCGCCAGTCGCGAGGTCGCCTTCTGCGTCGCTGACAAGAACGGGGAGCTCATCCGGGAGGATTGGTTCGAGGTGCCGTTCTGCGCGTTGATGCACGATTTTGCCGTGACCAAGGAACACGTGATTTTCCCGCTCTTTCCGATCACCGCGAGCCTCGAGCGCATGAAGGCCGGTGGGCCCCATTGGGCATGGGACGGCTCACGCGAGACGCTCATGGGGGTCATGCCGCGCGCCGGCCGGGTCGATCAGATCCGCTGGTTCCGGGGGCCGCCATGCTCGGCGTTCCATTTTCTCAACGCCTTCAGCGAAGGCAACAAGGTGTACGCCGACTTCAGTCTCAGCGACGTGCCGGCGTTCCAGTTCATCCGGGAAGCAGGCGGGCTGCAGATCCGCCCGGACCAGTTGAATGGCAACATCGTGCGCTGGACCTTCGACCTGGGCAAGCCGGGTGATGGCATCGAGAGCCAGGTGTTGGGTCCGTCAGGCGATCTGCCGCGGCTCGCGGATAAAGATGCCATGAGGCCCTACGACATCGCGTATTACTGCCGCTACGAGCCCACCGCCGGGCCGCCGATTCTCTCAGGACCGGTTGGCGCGGGTTTCAATGCGGTCAGCCGCCTGGAAATCAACACCGGCCGGCTCACGACACTGGCCCCCGGGCCCAGCTCGACACTGCAGGAGCCTATTCACGTCCCTTCGGTGCAACCCGGACACGAGGGCTACCTGGCTTTCGTGGTCGACCGGCACGACGAGAACCTGGCCGAGGTTCATGTCGTCGCAGCAGGTCACCTGGAAAAGGGCCCCATCGCGCGCATCAAGGTGCCGATGCGGTTGCGATCCGGAGTTCATGGCAACTGGGTGCCAAAGGAGCCTGTCTGACTTAGGATCGCCGCAGTAGGCGAGCCTAAGTCAGACAGGCTCCTTAGCATGAGCTCTATTTGCGCCTCGGCCGTGTGAAGTCCGGCTGCCAGTCCTCCTGGGCCCGTTGGATCAGGTAGGCGTGGATGGATTGCACCTGCTGCGTGTTGA
>DATMQL010000471.1:0-20122 GCA_035566815.1 Steroidobacteraceae bacterium
CAGATACAACCCGACGCGGTCCTTGATGGAGCCGCCGGGATTCTGATTCTCGAGCTTGAGAAACAGCCGGCACGGCCCCGTATCGATATGAGTGACGGCGACGAGCGGCGTGTTGCCGATCATCTCCAGCACGTTGTTGTACGGTTGTGATGGCATGAGACTCTCTTTCTGCGGGGGCATCCGCCCGCTCACCTTCGACCCGGGGCAACTCTGGCGAGTTGCCCGTGCGATGCATGCATCGCACCCTTCTCGCGCGGATTGTACGCGAGCGCGCCTGGCGGCGCTGACTTGGAGGGTACCGTGGGCTCAGGGCGCGGTGCGGACGCATCGCTGGCGCGGGCTCAGAGCATGCCGCAGGAGCCGCGGCCTCAGCGCGCCGCAATCAGCAGCCCGGACTCCACCCAGTCCCGCAAGAAACCTGCCGCCTTAACGGGCGCCTGCGCCTCGCCAAATTCGGCGCTCAAAAGACCGCACAGGTCGCCGAATGACTGCCCCTCTCGGGCGGCTTCGAGCGCCTCCGCTTCGCCGGGCTGCAGCGAGCGGAAATAAGTCCGCAGCTCCTGGCGCCACAGAAGCCAGTGCACCGGTTCGGGGCTGAGCACGATTTCCGGCGGCTCCCCACCATCGGCGACGGCCTTCCAGATCTGCGGCGCATTCCAGGAAAGCGCCAGCCGGCGGACGGAAGGGTGCAAACCGAACCGCAGCTCCGCCCACTCCTCCGGCGCCACGTTCGCGAGGTCACTCACCCCAACCGAGTCGGCATCGGCTGCGTCGAACACCTCCGTCATCGCCCACTCCCACCGGGCGATCTCAGCCAACACAGCCGCGCTCGCATACCCGGGATCGGTGGCCAGGAAATCGGCGAGGGCATTGCCGTAGTAGCGGATGGAAAAAAACAGCGAATCATGTGAGCGCACATAAGCCGTGCCCAACGTCTCGAAATCCGCCTCACCGAGCAACTCGCTCAGCACGGGGAAATTCGATTGCAACGCTTCGACGAGGCGCGCGCGATAGCCGTCGCCGTAGATGCTCAATCGTGTGGCTATCGGCACTCGCTCGGTGCCGACGACGTGCGCCTCGATAGTGGGATCGCCGCGCAACAGGTAACTTTGAAAGTCCCCCTGGATCTGCGGTAGGGGGCTCATGCCGCGCGCACCAACACCCGCTCTGCGACCGCGCGCGCCTGCGCCAGCTCTTCACAAAGCTCCTCGAGCGGCGGGATGTTGGCATCTCGCTCGATCATGGTCGACACGTTGCCGAAGCGGCGTACGGCTGCCGCATACAACTCCCACACCGGATCCGGCACGGGGTGATCGTGAGTATCGATCAGATAGTCGCCGTGGTTCTCATGGCCGGCGAGATGGATCTGCTGCACACGGTCGACCGGAATCGAGTTCAGGTAGTCGAGGGCCGTGAATTCGTGATTGACGGCGCTCACGTAGATGTTGTTGACATCCAGCAGGATGAGACAGTCGGCCTGCACGGCCACCTCGCGCAGAAATTCCCACTCGGTGAGCCGGGAGTCGCGGAAGGTTACATAGCTGGAGACATTCTCCAGCAAGATGCGGCGGCCGAGAATGTCCTGCACCGTCCGTACCCGCTCGACGACGTTGGCCAGAGCTTCCTCCGTATAGGGCAGCGGCATCAGGTCGTGCAGATTCTTGCCGGCGACACCGGTCCAACACAGATGGTCGGAAATCCATTTCGGCTCGACGCGTGCGGCAAGGGCCTTCACCTGCGCGAGATAGCCGTGATCAAGAGGAGCGGTGCTGCCGATCGACATCGACACACCGTGCATCGCCAGCGGGTATCTCTCGCGGATCCGCATGAGGTTGTGCAGCGGTTTGCCGCCGGGGACCAGGTAGTTCTCGGTGAGCGCCTCGAACCAGTCCACCGGAGGGTGGTCGGCGAGAATCGCTTCATAGTGCTCGACCCGCAGGCCGAGACCGAAACCGAGAGAGGGGCGCGTCAACATTTCGGAAGCAAGCGGAGCGCCGCCGGCGGCGCTCCGCTTTACGAGCGCTGCCTTACTTGGGAGCCTTGGCCTTCGCTGCATCGCAATCGGCCTTCGACATTTCGACGAAGCCCTTGCCCTTGCAGGAATTCTGACCCTTGCACGAGTTGCTGGCGCTCTTGCACGCGGACTGGCCCTTGCAGGAGTTCACCCCCGTGCATTTCACTTTCGCATCAGCGGCGGTGGCATTCGTGACGGCGGCCATTGAGAACACCATCGCGGCGGCGGCGGCGAGAGCAACGCTGGACATCTTTCGAGAGTTCATCCGAGATTCTCCTAGAACGTTGGGGGACACGACTCGACAGGAAAGGCCGGCATCGCTCGCGGCGATTGCCCGGCACCCGGGCGCGGATTGTACGCCTAAGTGCCTGACACGCCCTAAAAAGTCCTCACGGCCGGACGACCGGGGACAACGCCTCGCCTTATACAGTGCAAAGACCGGGACACCCCTGGATATATTGCAGCCCAATGTTGCAGTGGATTGAAATCGGGCTTCGAGACCACAAATCGTGCACCTGCGGCGGCACGAAGGGCCCGGAAAATCCGTTACTATTGCGGGCTCACGTGCGCGAGCAGTGGACTGTCTGACTGCCCCCACTCCATCTGCCGAGCCGACTGCACAGCTCGACTTCCTATTTTGACGGTGAAGGAATGACTGACGCCTCCCGTGATGCCATCCTTGTGCGCGGCGCGCGCCAGAACAATCTCAAGAATCTCGATCTCGATATCCCCTTAAACGAGCTCATCGTCGTCACCGGCGTGTCCGGCTCCGGAAAGTCCTCGCTCGTGTTCGACACGTTGTATGCCGAAGGGCAACGTCGCTACGTCGAGACATTCTCGCCGTACGCACGGCAGTTTCTCGATCGCATGGACAAGCCCCAGGTCGAGACGATCGAAGGCATTCCTCCGGCCATCGCCATCGACCAGACGAATCCGGTGCGCACGTCGCGCTCCACCGTCGGCACCATGACGGAGTTGAATGATCATCTGAAGCTGATGTTCGCGCGCGCGGCGACGCTGTTTTGTCAGTGCTGCGGGAAGCCCGTACGCCGTGACACGTCCGAAACCATCTACACGGACCTCGTGAGCCGCGCGCAAGCCGCCGGCGATCCGCGCCTGTTGCTATGTTTCCCCGTCCCGGTCCCGCCGAATTTCAAGGAAGCGGAAGTCCGCGATCTGCTGGAAAAGCAGGGCTACACGCGATTCTTCGAGCCTACCGGCGCGCTCGCGGTGAGCGAGCCCGCAGCCGCGCCCGCGGCGGCTCCCGTTGCAGCGAAAAAGCGCGGCCGCAAAGGCGCCGTTGCTACTC
The DNA here is from genome assembly GCA_035566815.1 of Steroidobacteraceae bacterium. Taxonomy (GTDB): domain Bacteria; phylum Pseudomonadota; class Gammaproteobacteria; order Steroidobacterales; family Steroidobacteraceae; genus 13-2-20CM-66-19. The sequence goes on from DATMQL010000471.1 coordinate 3,324, forward strand.
CCACCAAACAGAAGATTCTCGCAGTCGTACAGGACCGCTTCCGCGCTGGCACTGCCGAACGCGGCCGCGTGCTCGAGTCACTCGAGGCGGCGTTGCGTGTTGGCCGCGGGCGGGTCGCTGTGTACGTGGTCGATGACAGCGACCCGCCGCAAAGTCTCCAGGCATGGCGCTACTCCAGTGAGCTGCATTGCGCCGAATGCGACCGCTCCTACCAACAGCCGAATCCCAGCCTGTTCTCCTTCAACTCGCCCGTGGGCGCCTGCGAGACCTGCCGCGGATTCGGCCGTACCATCGGCATCGACTACGGTCTCGTCATCCCGGACGAAAGCAAGTCGTTGCGCGCGGGCGTGATCAAACCCTGGCAGACGAAGTCGTACGCCGAGTGTCAGGAAGACCTGGAGAAGTTCGCGAAGAAGCGCGGCATTCCTCTGGACACTCCGTGGCGCGAACTCGGCGCCGAGCGCCGCAAGTGGGTCATCGAGGGAGAAGGCGAATGGACCAAGGGGGTCTGGTACGGCGTAAGGCGCTTCTTCGCCTGGCTCGAAACCAAATCGTACAAGATGCACGTGCGAGTGCTGCTTTCGCGCTACCGCGCCTACACACCGTGCACGACGTGCGACGGCGCGCGACTCAAGCCCGAGGCTCTGCTATGGCGTGTCGGGAATCGTGAGCTGGCCGATACCGCACTTGGATCGATCAGCCGTTTCCGGCCGCACGGAGCGCAGTGGTCGGATGACACGCTGCGGACAATGCCCGGATTGTCGATACATGACGTGATGCTTCTGCCCGTGGAGCGGGCCAGCGAATTCTTCAACAACCTGACGCTGCCAAAACCGCTGGACGAAGCCACAGACCTGCTGCTCGGAGAAATCCGGGGACGCTTCAGCTATCTCGTGAACGTCGGGTTGGGTTATCTGACGCTCGATCGCCAGTCGCGCACATTGTCAGGCGGCGAGGTACAGCGGATAAATCTCACCACGGCCCTGGGAACGTCGCTCGTCAACACCCTGTTCGTGTTGGATGAGCCGTCCATTGGCCTACATCCGCGCGACATGCAACGGGTGATCGGCGTCATGAAACGGCTGCGCGACGCAGGCAACTCGCTGGTGGTCGTCGAACACGATCCGCAGATCATGCTGGAGGCCGATCGCATTCTCGACATGGGTCCCGGTGCCGGTGAGCGGGGTGGCGAAATCGTATTTTTCGGCACTCCGCGCGAGATACGGCGCCAGTCCAAATCGCTGACGGGTGAATACCTGAGCGGTCGCAAGACCGTGGCCGCATCGCCCGAAAAGACCGCGGCGGCCGCCAAGGCGCTGGCCGAAAAGCGGTCCGCCGCCGAGAGCGCCGCACAGGAAGTCGTAGCGGAAGCCCGTTCCAACAGGTGGCTGGAGCTCAGCGGTGCCCGCGAGCACAACCTCAAGAACATCGATGTACGAATCCCGCTAAAGCGCCTGGTTTGCGTAACCGGTGTATCCGGTTCGGGGAAATCGACACTCGTGGAGGACGTTCTATACCCCGCACTGTTGAAATACCGCGGCAAGCCGACTGAGGCCCCCGGTGAGTTCTCCGGCTTGCGCGGCGCCGAGCTCATCGACGATGTGGTCATGGTCGATCAGAGCCCTATAGGCCGCTCGACCCGCTCGAACCCCGCCAGCTACGTGGGCGCCTTCGACGCGATCCGCGCGTTGTTCGCTACTGAGCCCGCGGCGCAGGAGCGCAAGTACACGGCGGGAACGTTCAGCTTCAACTCCGGAAATGGCCGCTGCCCGACTTGCAGCGGCAACGGCTTCGAGCACGTCGAGATGCAGTTCCTCTCGGACGTGTATCTGCGCTGCCCGGACTGCAACGGAACCCGCTACCGCGACGAAGTCTTGGAAATCAAGCGCGAGGGTGCGAACGGTCGGCGTGGCAGCATTGCCGACGTGTTGGAAATGACGGTTACCGAGGCACTCGAGTTTTTCAAAGACTCGCGCGAAGTGGCGGCGCGGCTCGCGCCGCTCGCCGATGTCGGCCTCGAGTATGTGAAGCTCGGACAACCGGTACCGACACTTTCGGGCGGTGAAGCGCAGCGGCTGAAACTCGCCGGACATCTCGCGGATGCCGGCTCTGTCGTCTCCAGCACGACCCACCACGGAAAGTTGTTCCTGTTCGACGAGCCCACCACCGGCTTGCACTTCGAAGATGTGGCGAAGCTCCTCAAGGCGTTTCGCAAGCTGCTCGCCGCCGGACACTCGCTGCTGGTTATCGAGCACAATCTCGACCTCATCCGTGCCTCCGACTGGGTCATCGACCTGGGACCGGATGGCGGTGAGCGCGGCGGAGAGATTGTCTGCGTCGGCACTCCGGCGGAAGTGAGTGCGCAGCCGCGATCCTTTACCGGACAGGCGCTCGCGGCGTACGAAAAGAGCATCTCCGGAGAAAGCGGTGCGAGCGCCGGCGCCGCCGCGAAAGCGGTCAACGAAGCGCTCAACAGCCCGACGTTTACCGGGGTGGCCGAGCCGAAAGCTCAATATGGCCGACGTGGCAATGGACACGACCGCAATTCAGTCTTCATACACAACGCCCGCGAGCACAACCTCAAGAGCATCGATGTTGAGATCCCGCGCGATAAGTTCACGGTAATTACCGGTGTTTCGGGCTCAGGCAAATCAACGCTCGCCTTCGATATCCTTTTCAACGAAGGACAGCGGCGCTATCTCGAATCTCTGAACGCCTACGCGCGTCAGTTCGTGCAGCCCGCGGCGCGCCCGGATGTCGATGCGATTTACGGCATTCCACCGACCGTTGCGATCGAGCAGCGTACCAGCCGCGGCGGGCGCAAGAGCACCGTCGCAACCCTGACCGAGATCTACCACTTCCTGCGGCTTCTGTATGTGAAGCTGGGGACGCAGTATTGCCCGGACTGCGATGTAGCGATCGAGCCGCAGAGCGCGGCCTCGATTGCCGCCCGCCTGTTACGCGACTACAAGGGAAAGCGCATCGCGCTGCTTGCGCCGTTGGTAGTCGCCAGAAAGGGCTTTTATACCGACCTCGCCAAGTGGGCCGCCAAGAAGGGCTTCAAAACGCTGCGCGTCGACGGAGCCCATCTCTCCACGAAGCAATGGCCGCGACTGTCGCGCTTCAAGGAGCACACGATCGAGTTGCCCGTAGCCGAAATCGACGTCGGCGGGAAGACCGACACGGCGTTGCATGCGGCGCTCGCGCGCGCGTTGGATTTTGGCAAGGGGCTCGTCCATGTGCTGGGACCGCAGTCCGACACTGTGACGGTGTTTTCCACCAAGCGGGCCTGTCCGTCCTGCGGCCGTAGTTTCTCCGAACTCGATCCCCGCTTGTTCTCGTTCAATTCGAAGCATGGCTGGTGCGAGAACTGCTTCGGCACCGGCGTCGAGATGCCGGGCTTCGACGCAGAGCAGACGGGCGAGGAGATCTGGTGGAACGACTGGTACGAGCATGATCCGCAGGCCTGCAGTGTCTGCGCCGGCCAGCGACTCAGCCCGGTCGCACTCAACGTGCGCTTCCGCGACCGCTCGATCGCCGCGCTCGCTTCCGAGCCGGTCGGCGGTGCCGGTGAGTTCTTCAGCAAGCTCAAACTCAATGTCCGCGAAAAAGAAATCGCGCGGGATCTGCTCAACGAGCTGCGCTCCCGGCTGCGATTCCTGGAGCGCGTTGGGTTGGGCTATCTGCAGCTCGATCGTTCGGCGCCAACGCTCTCGGGTGGTGAAGCGCAGCGCATACGGCTGGCGGCGCAACTGGGCTCGAATCTGCAGGGCGTGTGTTATGTGCTCGACGAGCCCACCATCGGCCTGCATCCCCGCGACAATGCCATCCTGCTCGACTCTCTCGCTGAGCTCGCGGGAAATCGCAACACACTGGTCGTCGTCGAGCACGACGAGGACACGATCCGCCGTGCGGATCACGTGCTCGACCTAGGTCCCGCCGCCGGCGTGCGCGGCGGTGAGATTGTCGGGTCCGGGACTGTAAAGGATCTTATTCGCAACCCACGCTCCATCACCGGCAGGTTCTTGCGGGAGCCGCTGCTACATCCGGCGGAGCCGCTCCGGCTGGTGAAGGACAACACGCCGCGACTGAAGTTGGAGAAGGTCGCGTTGCATAACGTAACGGGAACTGATGTCGGCATCCCCGTGGGTCGGCTAGTCGTCATCACCGGAGTATCGGGCTCCGGGAAATCGACGGTGGCGCGCGACGTTCTCTATTCGAACCTGCGGCGCATACTCGGTGAGGCCAACGGTAACGGACGATTTCCCAGAAGAGGCAACGGCGGCGCCAAGAACGTCGACAAGAAGCGCGGCAACGGCTCCGTTGCGAAAAGCGCGAATGGCAACGGTTCCGGTAACGGCTCGCGCAACGGAAACGGCAAGCCGGGTGACCTCATCGGCTGCAAGGCCATCCGTGGCACGGAGCATATCGACCGTGTACTCGAAGTCGATCAGACACCGATCGGCAAGACACCGCGCTCCTGTCCCGCGACCTACATCGGCTTCTGGGATGCTATCCGCGGGATTTACGCGGGCACCACCGAAGCGCGTATCCGCGGTTACACCGCCAGTCGCTTCTCATTCAACACCGCCGGGGGTCGTTGCGAGGCCTGCGAAGGCCAGGGCGTAAAGACCATTGAGATGAGCTTCCTGCCAGACGTAAAAGTCCTGTGCGATGTGTGCGGCGGCCGGCGCTTCAATTCGGAGACGCTTTCGGTCCTCTGGCGGGAGAAGAGCATCGGTGACGTGCTCGCGATGGACGTCGACGACGCGGTGGAGTTCTTCAAAGCGCACCCGCGTATCTACCATGCACTGAAGCTACTTCAGGACGTCGGCCTGGGCTACCTGACACTCGGCCAGCAAAGTCCCACACTCTCGGGCGGTGAGGCACAACGCATCAAGTTGGTCACCGAACTTTCCAAAGTCCGTGGTGAGGTTGCTGCAGGACCGCGCTTCAAGTCGAAACACACCCTGTATGTGCTCGACGAGCCCACGGTGGGCCTGCACATGGCTGACGTGGAGAAGCTCATCCACGTGCTGCATCGCCTGGTCGAGGCGGGTAACACCGCTGTGGTGGTGGAGCACAACCTGGACGTCATGGCGGAAGCCGACTGGATCGTCGACATGGGCCCGGAAGCCGGCGACGGCGGCGGCCAGATCGTGGCGCAGGGCGCCCCGGCCGAGATCGCGTGGAAAAAGAAGACGTCCCACACGGGGCGGGTGCTCGAGGAGTTCCTAAAGGACAGGACGAAACCGAGGGCGGTGTGATCCATGGCCCCCGCGACCCGCTTTAACGCGCTTCGCGGGTAGGCGATACTAGCCCTATGGCCCACGACCTGGTCTGCTGGAAATGCGGCGGCTCGCTGTCATCGCTGAGCCTGCCTTTCATGCGCGCGGACGCCTGCCCCAAATGCCGCGCCGAGTTGCATGTCTGCAAGATGTGCGTCGACTACGACACCCGCGTGGCCAAACACTGTCGCGAGCCTACGGCGGACGAAGTGAGCGACAAGACCCGCGCCAACTTCTGCGGCCATTACAAGCCGCGACCCGGGGCGTACACGCCGCCGAATACCGCTGAAATCAACAAATCCATGAGCGAGCTGGAGAAGCTGTTCGGCAAGCGCTAGCTCACCGATGCCGTCGTCCGTCCAGTCGAAGGCCGCTGCGCCCGCGGGGCGCAGCGACACACTAACTTCAGTTCTTCTTGGTCCGCTCGCTGAGCCGTTCCAACAGCCGTGAGAACGGCGTGTTCTTCTGCACCTCGACGCGTAGGTGTCGGACACCCGTGTCGTTAAGCGTCTCACCGTTGCCGTTGTCGACCTCGAGCTCGCCGGCACCCAGAATTTCGAGTGTCTCTTCCAGCGTCTGCGGACCGCGGCGCTCGCGCGCACCGACTCGTCCACCGCCCTTCCCGAAGGCTCGCTTGGCGGTCGCAGGCGGCGGTGCCGAGCGAGCGGCAGCAGCCGCAGGTGCCGGTTTCCCGGTAGGCCGCGCCGCCGACGTTTTGGCGGCAGCCCCTGCGGGTTTTGCCTCGTCTTCAGAGTCGATGAGCTTGAACTCGTCCACCGGCCCCGTGCGTGTCTTGCGAGGGAAGGCCATGGACGAGTTCGCCTTCTTGCTGTCCTGGTCGCTCGCGCGGTCCTTCTCTTGCGGGCTCACGGGAACGACGGCGACGGAAGCAAACTCCGACCGCACGTAGTAAGCAACCTGCTTCGCCGAGATGGCATCGCTGAAGAAGCCGAGGCGCAAGCCGTACCACTTGCGACCCTCGCGGCTGCCCTCAACGGTATACAGCGTGTAAGCGCTGAAAATTGCGAGCGGCGGTACCTTGTCGAGCTCAACGGGCTGAACTGCCCACTGAAGCTGCACTGCGAACGAGACGGGTGCGTTTTGTGTCACCGCCTCCTTCAGAGCGCGTCGCGTGCCGGTGTCATCCGGTTTCAGCAGTGAGATGCTCGCATCCGGAGCCTCTTCGACACCGCGCGCGTCATCGCCGCGGCGTGTTTCGAGATACCTCAACACCTGCGTATCGGTAAGCGAGGGTTCATCCTGCGCGTCCACGCGCGGGATTTGCGGCGCGGGCATCAGCCGCGTCTGACCGGTTTCGCTCGTGTCACCGAGTGCGGCAAGCACCTCTCGCACATTCGAGTCGGCAAACGCATTGCCCTTCGAGGGCTTGCTGCCCGGACGCTGTTTGGACGCATTAGTCGGCGCGGCGGCTCCCACGACGGGAGGCCGAGCAGGCGCGGCCGCCGGAGGAGTTGGCGTCCGCGTGGAGGCGTTTACGCCAGCAACCGTTGGAGCCGCTTTAAATGCAGCACCGGGTCCGCCCGTAACGGCCGGCCTGGACTGGACGGGGCTCTGCGAACGCACAGCGGCTACAGGCGCGCCGGGCGCCGCCTTGGCAACAGGCACTCCGATGTGCGCGGGAGCAGTCCTCGAGGCCGGGGCGAGCGGCTGCACCGATGCCACTTTGGCAGTCGGCGGCGTCAACACAGGAGGCGAAATAGTCGGGGGCGCCGCAGCGTGCACCGTAGGAACATTGATGGCCGCAGGCTCAAATGACGCGGGAGACGGGGCACGGGCGGGTGTCGGTTTTAACTCAACCGGTCGCGAGACAGGAGCGGCGGCCTGACTCGGGGCGCGCGCCTGCACCGGCGCCGGAGCGCGAGCCGCAGGCATTGGATTCGTGGCAGCAGTGCGTGCGGCAGGAGCCGGCGGCGCAGCGGACGGCAAGTTGGGTAGCGCAGAGCGCGGTTGCGGACCAAGAGCATGTTGGGCTTGTTCCGCGGCAGCGGCAGCCGCGCGAGCGCGCAGCTTTTTGCCCGGCGCTTCACCCGCCCAGGCGCCCGGATAGATCTCGCGCACGACATTCAGCCACTCTTCGGCTTCGGCGAGCGTCGTGAAATAACCCATGTGGAGCCGGAATCGCTCGCGACCCTCCTCGAAGCGGCGACTGACAAAGAATGTAAAGCGCTTCAGCTCAGCCAGATCGGTCTGTGCTAGCGCCATCGGCGTAGTCGATGAGCACAGATTGAGAACGAACGGGCCCGAATCAGCGGCACTGGCTGCCGCCGGATCTCGAGCATCCGCGCGCCCCATGGCACTGGCTGCCAGATTTGGCGTAATTGATGTCATAACTTCCCCGGACCGAACAATCCATCATGGAAAGCCCCGCGGTGCGGGAAGAAGGTCGCATGGGAAGGGAGTGCGAGCGGTCGCGCCTTGGCACGATCGTGGCAGCCCCGCCGTCATAGGAACCTCTTCCTTTAGACCGGTGGCTTTGCGTCCCCGCCTTTCGACGGGTTTGCCCTTTTCACAGGAGACCGACTGTCAGATCGGGCTCCTACGGTGCCCAGTGTCGAAGCGTCGCGCAGCACAGTCAAGTGCTTAAATGTGTCGCGGCTCTCAAGGAGCAATCGCACATAATTTTGGAGCGCTTTTCGCCAGAATATGTCTCAATGTGGCGACGGAATAGACGTAGGTGAAGCTTCGCCATTCCAGAAGCGACCCGCTCCCACAAGGTGCTTATGGTAATAACCCGCGCTGATGTTCCCGTAGGAAACCGTTCCCCCGGAACGCGGTGCGTGGATGAAGCGGTCGCCTCCGACGTAGATCCCTACGTGATTGACCTGGCGACTATGGATACGGAAAAAGACGAGATCGCCGGGCGAGAGTGAATCGAGTGCAACGGGACGTGCCGCGCGCTGCTGTTCCCTAGCCGTGCGTGGAATCTCCACACCCGCTCGCTCGTAAACGTAGACCGCGAGCCCGCTGCAATCGAAACCCTGCAGATCCGCGCCCCCGAAGTGATAGGGAGCACCGACGAGCTGTGCGGCGGAGCGCGCGATAGGGCTCCCCGCATCCCGAGGCGGTTCGGACTCGCGAGGGACACTGCTGCATGCGACGAGGAGCAGCGTCAGAACGATCGCGGCTGTATAGCGCAGGCGCCTAACCTCACACGATCCGCGCAACCTGGGCCCGACTCAGCCAGCGGCGCGGATGTCGCTCATCTCCGGATTCGCGCTTATTGTGCGGGCTTGGAGCAGCTCTGTCACCGCCTGCCCGGACAGGGGCCTGGCGAGAAAGAAACCTTGAGCGATATCGCAACGGCGCTCGCGCAGAAAATCGAGCTGCTCGACCGTCTCGATTCCCTCGGCTACCACGCGTTTGCCGAGCGCATGGGCCATGACGATGATCGTTTCGACAAGGGTCGAAGATGCCGCGTTCTGAGGCACTTCTTCGAGGAACGTGCGGTCAATTTTCACCGTTCCGATCGGATACTGCCGCAGATATGACAGCGACGAATACCCGGTACCGAAGTCATCCAGTGCGAGGTGCACGCCGAGCTGCGCCAGGCGACCGAGTGTGGCGCCGGCTGCCTCGTCCGCGAACACGCTCTCGGTAAGCTCAAGCTCTAACAGGGCAGAAGGAATGCCATATTTGTCGAGCGCCCGGCGAACCAGCTTCGGGAATTCGATGTGCTTGAGCTGCTGCGCTGACACATTCAGCGCCAGCCGCGGCGGGGCGATGTTCTGTTCGCGCCAGATCGCCAGCTGCGCGCAGGCCGCGTCGAGAACCCAACCGCCGATGTCGATAATGAGGCCGCTTTCCTCGGCCGCCGGTACGAATTCGCCCGGTGGACGCATGCCGTCCCGCGGGGTTTGCCAACGCAGCAGCGCCTCGACTCCGGTCAGCGTGCTGTTCGAAACGGAAAACTGCGGCTGGTAGAAAAGCGAGAACTCTCGGCGCCGCAGCGCTCGCTGCAATCCCGTCTCGGTGGCCGCAACGGAGCCGCCGGAAAGATGCGGATCGAAGAACACAGTGCAGCCGCGCCCCGAGTCCTTGGCGCGATACATGGCCGTATCCGCGTTGCGCATGAGGTCATCGATCGTCGAGCCGTCATCGGGGAACAGCGTGATCCCGATGCTCGCGCATACAAAGTGATCGCGGCCGCCGATGTTCACCGGCAATTGCAACAGTTGGATGATCCGGTCGCCAACCGTGCGGGCGGCATCGGGATCGACGACGTTGCGCAGAATCACGGTGAACTCATCACCGCCCAGGCGCGCGACCGTGTCGCCTTCCTTCGTGCAGGAGCGCAGTCGCTGCGCGACGATTGTCAGAAGTTGGTCACCGGCGCTGTGCCCGACGGAGTCGTTGACGCGTTTGAAATGATCGAGATCGATATACAACAGCGCGCCGCGACTCAGACCCGCGGTGGAGTTGGCAAGCTCCTGTGCCAACCGGTCCCGGAACAGGATGCGATTCGGCAATGCCGTGAGTGGATCGTAGTGCGCCTGCCGGTAGAGCCGCTCGTCGCGGGCGCTCTTCGACAGCGCGACCGCGAGACGCTCCGCGAACTGCGTACCTGAGCTGGCGAGATAGGGGTCGGTGGTCGCGGGCGCCTCACGATAACCCACCGTAAGGATCGCCTCCACCCGATCGGACACGCTCACCGGCCAGACCCAGAAGAATTCCGCGCCAATTTCCTTCAATGGCTTGAGGAAACTGTGCCGGGCATCCTCACAGCGGGTCACGGTGAGGCCGCTGCTTTCGCCCGCGAGGGTCGTGATCATGTCGTCGTCGAGCTCGACCCGTCTCACCGGCAGGTCCGTCAGACCGGAGCCGGCCAGGTACACCCGGCCACGACCCGGGGCATCGGCATCCCGTAACGTGATTCCCACGCAGTCGCAGCGGGTCACGGTCTGTACCCTGGAAAGGACGGCGTCCAGGACCTGCTCCAGCTCGGCCGATCCGAGCAGCAGCTTGTCGATCTCGCCCAGGGTCTCGAGTGCCCGGAACTGCTCGTGAAGTGCCATCGCAGTCCGGTTGAAGCCTTCGATGAGGCCGCGCAGCTCGTCGTATCCCGGCACCAGCAGAGGCTCATAACGCCGCACGGGCAGATGCGCCAGGCCAGTACGAATCGCGCGCACCGCCGGCAGATAGCGGCGCGCGAGATGCACGCCCCCGGCAATCGCCGCTATGATCACCGCCAGCAGTATGAATGGCAGGAGATTCCAGACCTGTTGGGAGCGCGACAGGAAAGTCTGCTCGCGGCTGAAGCTGACAATCGCCCAGGGAACCGCGGTGATCCGGTCGTTGGCGAGTTGCATCGGCTGAATGATTCCGTGCCACTCGATTCCGCCATCCTGCCACGAGATCGCGTGCAGCGTGCCCGCCCGCTCCGCCGAGAGAGTGATGTGGTCGGCGAAGATGTGAGTAGCATCCGTCGACAGCGAACCCACGTTGTAAAGAACCCTCGCGTCGGCATCCACGACGGCGAGTGTGATCTGCGCGGGCAGATTGTCGACCCGCTTCCAGAGCCAGTCCGGAGCCAGCTCGAAATACGCCAGGCGGCCGACGCCGGCGGCATTCACCGCCTGCACCAGGAAGGCCGACGTAAGTTGTCCGTCAAGTGTGACAGGCAGCAGCACGGTCTCGCCCGCTTCGAGCGCCACCAGTTGCCTGGCACTCGGCCGCAGCGTCGTCTCGCCGCCAGCCAACACCCCGTCACGATCGACGACCACGACCGACTTGAAGGCGCTGGAGTTGGCGACCTGGCGTTTGAGTGCGGCGCCGTCATAACCGACGTCGCCCGCGGTGAGTGTCAGGACTATGGTCTCTGCGGAGCCGAGACGCGACTTGATGACTTCGGAATAGAGGTGGCTGACGCCGGCGAGCTCGCGCTCGACATTGGCGGCGGCCGTGGAATTGGCGTCGTACGCGAAAATGATCGCGAACAATAGAATGGGCACGGCGGCGCACAGAGCCACCACCAATGCGAAACGTCTGCCCATGCGGCTCGTCACGGGTGCCCAGTCCATTCCAGAAGCGTCCTGCAAAGGGTTTTCCTTAAGATGCACTTTATCGGGACGCCGGTCGTGCCGATGCGCGCTGCGTCCTGTCAGCGGGAGATTCTGCGAGCCCTGCACAAGAACGGAATGTTAACTGAGTCACGTTACGTCGTGCGCACGTAGCGTAACCCCACTGTTTGTCAGTGGTCAGTCCATATTGCGTCGCCGGGCTGCGTCGTGGACTGCCTTGGGGTCCGGGAGCGGGATGGTACGTACAGACTTCAGCCTCGACAGCGCCTCGAGACCGTCGTACGTGTAGCGCTGGACGCCCCGTCTGCCTGAGCGCATCGCACCAACGATCGCGGCACCGACCGTTTTCGCGGAAATGCCGCGAAATGCTTCGCGTTCCCCGCGCAGAAAGGGATTCACGAGCGGCATGACCAGTAGCGCACCGAGCTCCAGCGGCCGCATCTGGTCGCGCAAAGCCAGCAGAGGGCCGGGTTGCAGAATGTCCAGCGACGCGAATCCGACACCCGCAACGGCCTCTTCCATCTCGCCTTTCGTGCGCAGATAGAAGTTCTTCGACTTCGGATCCGCTGCGGCGGATGACACAACGATGAAGCGCTGTGCCTGCGCGGCTTTGGCGGTACGAGCGAATGACAACACGTAGTCGAAATCGACACGCCGGAAAGCGGCTTCCGAGCCGGCCTGGCGGATCGTCGTGCCCAGGCAGCACACCGCGACGTGGCAGGTCAGGCCCTTGAGTTGCGTTTCGATGTTCTCGAACTGCACGATGCGATTCGCGAGCCGTGAATGTTCCCGCCCCAACGGCCGGCGTGTGATGGCAAACACCCGGCCGGTATCCGGCGAGTCCAGAAATGCATCGAGAGCATGTTTACCGACGAGGCCGCTCGCTCCCGCGAGCATTACGATTTTCGGTTCGGGATCTGGCATGACTGGCTCGTCCCGGCGGCGCCGGAATGTTGTTTTCCGACACTTTAGGAGCGTGCGCGGCCGGCGACAAGTGCACCGGCGCCACAAAATCCTAAGAATTCACTGTAGTTGTCCAGGTCAACGGCGCGTCGGCGATCACAGAGGAGCCGACGCTGCAATACTTTGTGATCGACAGCTCAACGGCCCGGGCGGCTTTCTCCTGGGTGATACCCGCCCCTCGCAGCTCGAAGTGCAAGACCGCGGAGGCTAGCCGCCGCGGGATACCACCGACTCGCTGGGCCTCGACCCGGACCCGGAGCGCCTGCAGCGGGGTTCGCTGCTTCTCCATGATCTGCACCACGTCCGTGGCGGCACAGGCCGCGACAGCACCGAGCAGCATGTCGAACGGACTGGGACCGGTCCGGGCGTCGCCGTCGATACGGGCCTTCGGACCACCGGGTCGGCCCGAATCGAACTGCAGGCCGCCGGCCCACTCGATCTCGACGGGCCCGTGCGCCGTAGGTTGAGACACCGTGTCTGAAGTCATGGTCGAGTCCTCTTTAGTTCTTCAGGCCCACGAACGTACCGTTGTTTTGCGAACAAACCAGGCGCATCAGCGCGGAAAAGCGAATGTTCGTGTCGGGGGACATCCCCGGCCCCTCGGGAAAGCCGATGGCGTGAATGCGTACCGGACGACGGCCGTCGGGGCCCGGCTTGTTGAGCGCGGTAATGGAGTCCAGGGCGGCCTGGATGGACTTACCCGTGAACTCGTCACCGAGCACGAACACGCTGATGCGTTTGTCGGTCGCCCAATAAGTGCGGATCGCTTCCTCCATGCCCGGGACGGGATTGGACTGGCTGAACGCCGCCCAGTGTTTGGCGCGCCTGCGGATCTCCGCGCGCTGCTCGTCCGAATCCGTGAGCCATTTGCCCCTGGTACTGTCGAACATGTAGGCCCCCTGGTCGTTCATGATCTGCAGGCCCAACACATGCGGGTAGAAACTCAGAATCTCGTCAATGATCGCCAGATTCGCGTCCCAGTGGTTGTCGGTCATGCTGTCGGACGTATCGACGACGAATATGACGTACTCACTGTCGACGGGAATTCCGCCGATGGCCTCGGTTGCCGGCCGCTTGGCGCGCTGCTTGAGGAGACGCTGCATCTCGGCGCTCAGCTTCTGATAAGCCGCGACGAGCTCACCTTCCACGCGGTTCGAGACAGAAGCATCCTGCGTGCTGCTGGCGTATTCCCCTCGAATGGCGCTGAGCTCTCCGGAAAGACGGGCGAGCTTCTGCCGTTCCTGCTCGAGTGTCGCGCGACTGCCCTCGAGCTCACGAGTGAGTTCGGTCGTCTCGCCCTGAATGGCGTAGAGCTTTTCGGTGAGCGCCCGGGCCTGCCCGTCGAGGTTCTTGCGGCTCTTCTCCAGGACCACGGGGCGCCCGATCTCAGTCAGCACCAGCAACAGGATGATCGCGCCGAACCCACAACAGATGCAGTCGAGAAACGAGAGGCTGAAAACCTCCACCGAGCGCCGCCTGCGCGTCATGGCCAGTCCTTTGCGGGCATGAGCAGGCTGCCATCGCTGCTGCGCGCGAGGCGCCAGAAACGGTGCGCGGCCTCCGGATCACCCAGCATCGGCAACAACACGCTGTCGATGGGAACATGTTGGGGCAGCTGGCCCAGGGCCTCGTCGAAAAAACGCACGCGTGCGTCGGAATCGACCAGCTTACGTGTACCCACTGTCTTTCCCTGGGTCGGCAGACCATCAGTAATGAGGACGATCTGATCGGGCAGCGGGCTCAGAGTTTTTGTCGCCGCGAATGCGTTGTACAGACTCGTGCCGTCGGCGGGCACGATCGTCTGCAGCACCTCCAGCCCGCGGGCAATCTGCGGAAGATCGCCGCCGGAAATCCATTTCCCCGCCGAGTCGGACAGCAGCGGCTGCGCCTTGGTATTGAAGGTGTAGATCTGGTAAGAGCTTCCCGGCGGTACCTGCGTCAGGAGCCAATGCACGGTTTCGACCGCGCGCTGCCACTTGGCGGCAGCGCGCTTTTGCGCATCGTCCGCATTCCGGAGCCGCAAAATGCTAACAACATCTTCGTGCAGCATGCTGGCGGAGACATCCAGCAGTATGAGAATCCGCCGGCCATGCATTCTCAATCCCGTGATGTAGCGGCGGTCGCCGCCGGTTTTGCGGAAGGCGGTCACATCCTGGCCGGGCGGCGCGAGCTCATCGCTTCCCGCCTCGAGCCTCTTCGTGCCTGCCTGCAGGGCCTGGATGTCGGCCCTCAGCTTTTCAATGTGCTCCTGCCGTGACAACCGGGTGGCGGCATAACTCGACACCTGCGTCTTTCGGGAGGCGAGCTGCGCCACCATGATGTTGCTTTGTGCCGCGGCGCTGGCGGTCTCGGCGCGCGTTTTCTCCAAGGTGTCGCGCAACGCGGCGAGTCCGCGAGTGCCGGTAATAACCTGCTCGTCGAGACGATTGACCTCGGAGGCCAGACTGTCTGTCGCCCGGGTTTGCGCGACACCGCTTTGAGCGCTGACGATGGTGTAGAAGAGAATGACCGCCCCGAAGCCGCAGCAGATACAGTCGAGAAACGAGAGTGTGAAGACCTCTGTAGTGCGGCGGCGTCGCGTCACTTCGAAACTCTAGTTGGTGACGCCGCGCGCAGCATCTACGGCGATAAGTGCAAGTTCTACCCCCGGATCGCCGAGGCGTACACGATCACCGGCACGTACTCGAACACGTTCCGCAACTCGCTCGCCGTTGACGAACGTCCCAAAGCTGCTGTGATCCAGCAGAATGACTTCGTCGCCTTCTTCTGACGTCAGAGTGCAGTGGCGCCTCGATACTCCAGCGAGCCCCTCCGACAGGGCGATCGTGCGGGGGCCCGCCGCCGGCATACGCCCTATCACCAGCGGCTCTCCACGCAGCGCATACACCTGGCCATTCAACAGCAGATGGGATGGTGGCGCGCCTTCACCCTGGCGACTACTCAGCAGAGCATGCGAAACGTCGGCCGCAATATCCTGTTGCACTGACACCGGTAAGCGGCGCAACAGCCGGACAGGGTCGCTGCTCGTGCGCTCGGGCAAGTCGAGCCTCGAGCTCGCGAGCGCCGCGAAGCCGTCCGGCACACCCACCAGCTCACAGTCGATGAACTGTTCCAGCTCGTCGCGCAACCCGGGAAGATGACCGACTATCGACGGGACCACCAGGGCGACCGGCGCCCCGGCCGGCCGTAACTCATGCAACAGTCGGACGAGCTCCCGATGCACGGATTCCGCGGCCTGCGCGAACTGGTCCCGGGTCAACGCCACTTCGAACCGCTCTGCGCCTTTGGTCAGAGCGGCACGGGCTGATCCATCGACCGCGGCGTCGCGCGCCCAACCGGCCAATGAGTCGAACAGCTGTTGTTCGGTGGCTGCGTCGTGCAATGGATCGAAGCGAGTCCGTTTGACCATGGTGGCGCTGACGAGCTCGAGCCAGCCTTGGTAGAACGACATGAGGCCGCCGCGCTCCGTGATCACGGTACGCCGGCGTCGCACCTGCGCCCCGTCGCGATCGATGTAGGTTGCTGCTGCGTGGTGCATTCCGACCTCGAGCACGATCGCACTCCGTTCGAGCCCCAACGCGGCTACCGAAGCCACGGCGGAATCCACGAATCCATCGACGGGCAGGGAAAGACTGCGCGCAATCGCCAGAACCGCGCTCAGCCCTTGTGTCGATGCGTGTGCGGGGACCGCAATCCACACCCTCTCTCCCGGCATGGGAGACTGCGCAGCAAGACGCCTCACCAACTCCGCTGCGACGAGGGCGACGGTGCGGTCGCTGGCGACCGGTTGTGTTAGTAAGGAGCCCAAGTGTCGGGTCGAGCTCGCGGTCGGGTGGCGGCGCAGACCGCTCCATGCGTTCGCGCCTGGAAGCTCACCGGTGCTTCCATCCCAGACAGCGCTCGGAGCACTCGACAGGATATGACCATCCCGCGCAAACGAGACGGCCCGATCGTCCAGCCCTATCGCAAACGGTTGCATCGATTTCAGATATCGTTCGGAAAGCTCACGTTGTTGTCGGCGGACTGCTTCGGATCGGGCGCGATGGTCGGGTCGTCGCGGATGGTTGCTGATTCTTCCGGCACCTGCGGCGCGCCGGGGGCCGGGGGCTTCACGGTAGAGGGTTTGGCGGTGCCAGGCGGGACGGGCGTGGACGTCGCGGCGGTGCGGGTTGAGTGCGCCCCAGCCGACGGAGTGCCCTGGTCGGCCGCGTGTGTCGTCAGAACGACCGCGCCAATGGCCAGCACCATGGCGGATGTCACGATTGCTATTGATCGCCGTAGCTTGCTCATGGCTGTTTCTCTCAATCAGTTCGGTCGCGACGGAACGAGACGATATTGCACCGTGCGATCGAGATTCGCGGCTGGGGACACCGTGGTCTTGAACGGCTGAAAACCTTCTTTGCGCACTTCTATTTTGTGGTCCGTCGCCGAGAGCTCGAAGGACTGCGGCGCCTTGCCGCGCGCCACCCCGTCAATGGAGAGTTCCGCGTCCGCGGGATCTCCCTGCACC
>DATMQL010000472.1:0-7172 GCA_035566815.1 Steroidobacteraceae bacterium
TGCGGCCGTGAAGGAGCGCATCAAGAAGCCGCGCGGCCTGACTGCTGACGTGCACAAGCGCATCCGTGAGCAGAACGACCCCTGGATGGCGGAGTGGAACCCGCGGCTGACCAGCGAGTCCAAGCCGCTGTCGCCCTACCGGGTCATCTGGGACCTCATGCAGGTCGCCGACGTGGCGAACACGATCATTACGCACGACGCCGGGAGCCCCCGCGATGAGCTCTCGCCGTTCTGGCGCTCTGTCACGCCGCTCAGCTACATCGGCTGGGGCAAGTCGACCCAGCTGGGCTACGGCATCGGCCTTGCCATGGGCGCGAAGCTGGCGCACCCCGACAAGTTGTGTATCAACATGTGGGGCGACGCGGCGATCGGCATGACGGGCATGGACTTCGAGACCGCCGTGCGCAACAACATCCCGATCCTCTCGATCCTGTTCAACAACTACGCCATGGCCATGGAGTTCAAGGTCATGTCGGTGTCGCGTGCCAAGTATCACTCGACCGACATTTCGGGCAACTACGCCGACTGGGCGAAGGCGCTGGGCGGTTACAGCGAGCGGGTCACGGAGCCTGACCAGGTGGTGCATGCGCTCCTGCAAGGTATCGCTGCAACGAAGGAAGGCAAACCCGCGCTGCTCGAGTTCATCACGACGCAGGACAAGGTGTACTCGACGTTCGAGTACGGTTACCAGGGATAAGCGGAAACCAAATCACGCGCGCGGTGGCCGTAGCCGCGCGCGTGTTGGTGCTTCTGCACGGCGGCGATGGTTGCGCACGCGTGTTCGTGACCTCTACGCCCTGCCGTGCTACGGCGTCCGCCGCTCGATCTTGCGCGCAAGCTCGGCGATATCCTCCAGATCCAGGTCTTCGTCGATGGTGATTTCGTCGGGACCCGCCGCGGGCGCGTCCGCCCGAGGCACACTCGCGGCAGGCTGGCGGGCCGCCGCCGGGGCCGTCCTGCGGGCAGGTGCCACAGGCGGCGCTGCGACTCGCGCCGTCGACCTCACGATCTCGTCACTTACGGCAGCAGCCGCGGGCGCTGTGGGCCGCACCCACTCCCTCTGTTGTTCCATCCAACGTTGGTAGCGATCGAAGGTCCACATACCCTCTTCGCCACCCGACTGGATGACGTTGGCGATCTGCCCAAACTGACCCGCGCGGATCGTCCCCCGGGCGCCCGAGTTCGGCAGCAACACTTCGCAGCGAGGAACCCGTATCTGCCACTTCTCGAGGTACTCGAGACGCTGGCATACAACGCCAACCAGGCAGTCGGCGAGCTGTGCCCGGATGCTCCCCTGGATATCCGCCGGAAACGACATGCAAATCCGGCTCAACGCCTCTCCGCAGCTCGCGGAATGCAGGGTGGCCAGCACCAGGTGACCGGTTTCCGCCGCATCCAGGGTGAGCCGCATCACCTCGGCGGTGCGCATCTCGCTTATGACGAGCACGTCGGGATTCTCGCGCAAGGCGTCGACGATCGCCTGCTCGAAGCTCGGTGAGTGAGTTGGAATCTCGCGCTGCCGGATGAAGGAGCGGCGATTCGTATAGACGTACTCGAGCGGACTTTCCAGGGTAATGATGTTCTGGGCGCGGGAGACATTTACTTCTTCGAGAAGCGCGGCGAGCGTCGTGGACTTCCCGCATCCGGTTGGACCGGACACGATGACGAGTCCCGTCGGTGCCGATACCAGGCGACGCAGATCCGGGTGCAGATTGCAGGCGCGCAAGTCTCCCACGGCGGATGAGAGAAGGCGCGCCGCCATCGCCAGGCCCCGGATAGTCCTGTAGAAGTTGATCCGGCACCGGGTACCGGCGACGACGAGCGAGATGTCGGCGGAGCCACGCACGTTGAAATCGGCCCAATCCTCGGCAGTCAGCAGCTCCTTAGCCATCTCCGTGAGCTGCACCCCCGTCAGTACCTCGCCAAGAGGCGTTAGCTGGCCGCGCACCCGGGCGACAATGGGAGTTCCGGCTTCCAGGTGCAGGTCGCTCGCGCCGGCTGTGCGTGTCCTCAGAATCGAATCTTTGAAACTCAACGGTGCCTCCGGGAGCCTTTAGGGAATAGCGAGGGTCGCCGGGCACCACGAGGCGGACGTCCACCACCCGTTCCCGGCGGCCACAGGACGGATACCTATACTGCTCTCCGGGGCGTGAGTTGCGCCCGCAGCAAAGATGAATTTTTCTGAAGGAATTCTGCGTAATCAGGCGGTGGGCCGCCCCGCTCGCGCTGGCGTTTTTCAGTGTCGGGGGCGCCTGCGCCACAGCGACCGCGGCAGAGCCGCCGGCCACGACCCAGCGATCGGCGCAGCCTGCGGAAACGGTCCCGGTCGGCTCAGCCCTCCGTTATGACGCCGACTACCCCCTCATCGGCTACTCCGGCCGCGCAACCCACAACGCCATCGCGCGTCTGCAGGAGCGCCTGGAACGGGGCGAGACGCACCTGAAGTTCGTGCCAGGGCGCGGCTACCTGGACTCGCTTCTCCAGGCACTGGGCATCGACCGCAGCTCTCAGACGCTGGTGTATTCCAAAACCAGCCTGCAGTTCGAGCTGATCCGCGCCGCTACGCCGCGTGCGATCTACTTCGACGACGACACCTACGTGGCGTGGCCCCCCGAAACGAAGTTCCTCGAAATCACCACCATGGACAGCGTTCTCGGGCCGGTGTTCTACACCCTACCCAACACCGATCCCGCCGCTACGCGATTCGATCGGGAAACACTTCGCTGTCTCACCTGTCATGACACGTTCTCGCTGACGGGCGGTGGCGTGCCACGGTTTCTCTTCATGTCATCTCCGGTGACCGTCTCGGGCGAGCCACTCGCCACGGAGATCTCGATAGAGACCACCGACGCGACACCGCTCCAGGAACGCTGGGGAGGTTGGTATGTCACCGGCAAGCCGGACAGCCTCGTACACTTGGGCAATATCCAGGCGAGCGATCCGGTAAAACGCCCGATGGACTTCGCCAGCCTGAAGGTTAACCGCCCCGGTACGCTCGAAAAACTCGATGGCGTGTTCGACACGCGCCCTTACCTCACCAACCATAGCGACGTCGTCGCACTGTTGGTGTTCGAGCACCAGGTTTACATCGAGAACCTCATCACCCGCGCAAATTTCAAAGCCCGCACGCTGGTGGCCCGGGAAAATGACGGCCAGGTCGACGACTCGCTCCCGTGGGCCCAGTTGCCGCCCAAAGCCCAGCCCATCGTCAAAGCGATGCTGGAGCCACTGGTGAAGGCGTTGCTGTTGGTCGATGCGGCGCCGTTACCCGGCAGGATCACGGGCAATTCGGGATTCGACAGTTGGTTTCAGGCACAAGGACTGCGGGACCGCCAAGGGCGCTCGCTGCGCGAGTTGGACCTGAAGACGCGGCTGTTCCGTTACCCGCTGAGTTACATGGTTTACTCGGCGGGCTTTGACGGATTGCCCGCTTACGCGCGGGAGTACGTGTACGGGCGACTCGCGGATGTCCTGAGCGGACGCGACCACAGCGCCTCATACGCGCGCCTGTCTGCTGCCGACCGCGCCACCCTGTTGGAAATCCTGAGGGCGACGAAACCCGCGTTCGCCGCGGCTGAGGAGAGCGCAAAATCGGCGTCGACGGGCGGCGGACCGGAAACTCAACCAGCAGGCTAACCTGGCCGGCAAGCTGCCCCGGTTAGCCAATGAGCTGACACTCAGTTAGCCGCGGTAGGCTGGCTCGGCTGCACGGCGGCCGACGCCGGTTGCACAACCGCCGCGGACGAGTCGGGCGCCGCTACTGCTGTCGTTCCCGCATTCGGCGGCGGAACGGGCTTGGGCGCCGCATCGGGCTCCGCGTGCGCCGCATGCCTTTCCGGTGCCCGCGCAGCCTCATCGGAGCTCGCAGGCAACTGCTGTGCACCCAAGGCCGTGGAATTCACCACCGAAGGGTCGTCGCGCAACTTCACATACAGGTTACCGTCCGTCGGATGCGGTACCGGCATGGAGTATCCCGGGAAACCATCCGGGACCTGCACCGGGTGTGCGAACTTCGGATCGTTGGACACCGAGTCCACCAGGAACAGGTTGGCGCCGGAGAGCTTGCAGGCGAGCTCCGGAGTCGCAGGGCATTTCAGATCCCGCAACACCGGCAGACGGACCAGGGTCGCCAGCGGCTGCCAGTCACCCGGCACACCGCCTGCGATCACACGGAATTGCAGTGGCCCGAACGCAGAGGGGCCGAACACCTTCGCAGGATCGAGAGTTGCCACGGCCACCTTCGAATCCTCGAGGGTAACGCCACCATTGGTGAGCGTCAGCGTAGTCGAGAACTCTTCATCCACCGTGGCCACCTCGATCTTCTGATCGAAGGCGAAAACCTTCGGTGACAGCGTCCGCACCGAGAAAGTCAGGCGCGCATCCTGCGGCAGCTCATCCTGGTTGCTGAGTTGGATGTTGCTATCGCCGCTCGACGGCGACAGCTCCACGCTCTTTCCCAGCAGCTTCACACTCGGCCGCGGACTGGCGACGAGTGTGCTCAGAGCGAGCACCCGGCCGTCGTTCAGCATGGCCTTGGCGCTCACCACATCCCCCTGCTTGAGGGCGGCGGCGGCAGTCGCGTCCTGTGCAACCATGGTGAGCTCGTCGGCGGCCTGATGTGTCGTCAGGGTACCGGGGACGAATTCAACACCCTTTACGTCCAGGCTCGTGACCTGATCGAGGCGCGTTCCCTTGAGAACCCCCTGCACATCGCCGGCATGAATCGCGAAGCTGTCGAGATGGCCGGCTTCCGAGAACGCATGCACGGGCACGCTCTGCGGATCGCCCGCGCCATATTGAGATACCAACAAGGTCAAAGCGCCCGGTTGGGCCTGCTGCAAGGGCAGCTTGATCTCCACTTCATTGGGCTTGACGGTCTTCCACTCGGCCGTGAGCTCCTTGCCGGCCGGGTCCTTCAACATGATGCTGTCGACACAGCTGACACTGGCCGACTGCAGGTGGATGGTGCCCTCGCGGCCGACAATGAGCGCCGCGCCATCCTTCGCATCGACCGCCCACGTCTGGGCATGGGCATTCATCAGTTGAAAGCTCGGACCGTCATACGGCTCAAAGCCCCAATAGCCGTGCAGCGAGCCGTGAATGCTGTCGCCGAGCGTGGCCTTGCCGAGTCCGGTGGTGTCGACCACGAAGCCGCCTTGTTGGGCGTCCGCCCGCGCCGGCAGATCGATCGACTGGCCATCCTTACCGCTCAGGGTCAGTTTCACGTCATGGGCATAGCCCGTGGAAAACACCAGCGGCGCCCCTTCCACGGGCAGCACGAGCGAGGTTTTCCGGGCGCAATAGATCTCTTTGGGATCCACGGCATGCAAGGGGGGCAACTGCTGCTGCTCGACCGCGGGCAACGCCGTCACGAGCACCGACTTCGGGTTATGAAACGAAGGCGGCGTGTTCAATGTCAGGGCAACCTGCTCGCCCTGCGGCGAGCCCAGCGCCGGAATGTATTGATACTGCGCGGAACGGAACGAATCGAAGATCTTGGCGATGTCCACAACCGAGGCGATGTAGGGACTGTAATAGCCATAACTCAACTGCGGCGTGAAGCTGGCCTCCATCGCCAGGTCGCTGGCGGGCCCGCTCGTGAGCGCTTCCACGATCGACGTGCTGTGGCCGTCGTTCAAGATCAGCGACGCCTGCCCCTGCATGAGACACGGGGCCTGCAACTCGGGGATTTTGTCCAGGCACTTCTCATCGACCTTGATGGCCAGGCTGCGAGCCAGCAGGGGCGCCGCCTCTCGCAGCTTCACCGGATCGGCGCCGTTCAAGGCATGCACCGACATCAGGTATCTCTCCAGACGCGAGCGATCCAGAGTGGCCTGGTTGAGGTCCTGCGACGTGCGCACGAACGCGCCCGGCCTGCCCCGCACGGCGCTGACGAGGGTCTTGAAGTCCCCGCCCGTCTCCGGAGCCAGAAACAGTAATACCTGCTGAGCATCCTGGGGAACCACGATGCTGAGGCCCTGGGCGCACTTGGGACTCCAGGTCTCGCAGTTGAAAAACCACTCCTTGGGCGGCGGATTGGTCGCCCCGCGCATAAAGGCCGCGATCAGCAGGTAGTGCGCGGACTGGGTGGCCGGGAAATCGGCCTTGATCCAGAGGTGATCGCCGCCGGCGAGGTTGGGCACCTCGGAGATCGGCAGGGTCTGGCTGCCGCGGGTGACCTTCACGTCGAGAATCGGTCCGGCCAGGTCGAATGGTGCCGGTTCAGCCTGTGCTGCCATGGAGCCGACAATAGCGTTCGCGAGCGTCAGGGCCGTGGCCGCGAGCACGGTGAGATATCGGGAAGTCATGTCCGTATTTTAGGACATCCAGCGCTGTTTTATGGTGAACGGACCGGCAATGACAGAATTTCATCGGCCGCTGTCGGCCATCCCCGACAGACCAAAGCCCCTGCCGGGTCTGTCAGCCCGCCAAGCTCCCGATGAATGGACCTCGAGCGGGAGCTTTAGTTTCAACGCTCAGGCCCCTACGCGGGCCGGTTGAATGGCAGGCGCAGCCCCGGACGCGGCCAGCGGCATTTGAACAGGCGACCGGTGCTCGAGCACGTCACCCATGCGTCGCTCATGTCAGGTCCGCCAAAACAGATGTTCGTCGTGATCGGATCGGGGAAAGGAATGTGCTCGTACTCTCCGCTCGGCTCGAAGACGGTGATACCGCCATTCCAGAGAGTCCCTACGCAGATCTTGCCGCTCGCCTCCACCGCTAGGCTGTCGAGCCACTGGAAGCCCGGGAGGGTGCAGACGACGCGTCCGGGAGCCATCGAGGTCGCCGGCGCCATCACCCCGGGCTGCGGCAGCTCGAATTCGTACAAGCGCCCGTTCGAGCAATCGGCCATGTAGAGTCTCTTCTCGTCCGGCGAGAGACCGATGCCATTGGGTGAGATCATCTCCTTTCGCCAACGAATGATCTTCCCTCCTTCGGGCCGTGCGTAATACACGGCACCGAGCCGCCGGTTCTCGCCGTCGGAATAACCCAGGCAGGTAAACCAGAAGCCGCCCGTACTGTCGAAGACGAGATCGTTCGGACTGTTGAGTGGCTTGCCGTCACACTCGTCATAGAGGGTCGTAAAGCTGCCCGTGCGCAGGTCCACCCGCTGGATGTAGCCGGTCTTGTAGGGATTCGTGGGCGGACCGCCGGGCAAGTGGGCATCACCT
>DATMQL010000473.1:0-3708 GCA_035566815.1 Steroidobacteraceae bacterium
GCCGCCGGCGCCGTGATAAAGCACCCGAAGGACTACAACCTCACGCGTGAAAGCGTGTTGTCGTCCGGCCTCGATCCGCAGACTCCGGGAGTCGACCTGCAGCGCGCCTGTGGTACCAGCCTGGAGGCCGCGATCATGATCGGCAACAAGATCGCGCTGGGCCAGATCGACTCCGGACTGGCCGGTGGGACCGACTCGATCAGCGACGCCCCCATCGTCTACCCCCGCTCGTACCAGCAACTGTTGCTGGCGAGCGCCCGGGGTCGCACGTTCTCGCAGCGGGTCGCGCCGTGGTTGCAGCTGCGGCCGAAACATTTTAAACCTGTGCTGCCCGCGGTGGTCGAGCCGCGCACCGGGCTGTCGATGGGACAAAGCACCGAAGGCATGGCGAAGCGCTGGCAGATCTCGCGCGCCGATCAGGACCAACTTGCCTACGAGAGTCACATGAAAGCCGCGGCCGCCTGGCGCGGCGGCTTCTATGACGATCTCGTGGTCGAGTATCTCGGGCTCAAGGTTGATAACAACATGAGGCCTGACACCACGGTCGAGAAACTGGCGAAACTGCGCCCGAGCTTCGATCCCAGCGGCACGATCACGGCGGGCAACGCCACGCCGCTCACCGATGGAGCGAGTGCGGTATTGCTGGGCTCGGAGGAGTGGGCGGCAAAGCACAACCTTCCCGTGTTGGCCTATCTGCGTTACGGCAAGGCGTGGGCCGTCGATTTCGCGACCGGCAAGGAAGGATTGCTCATGGCACCGGCGTATTCGGTGCCCGCCATGTTGAAGGACGCGGGGCTGACACTACAGGATTTCGACTACTACGAGATTCACGAGGCCTTCGCGGCGCAGGTGCTGTGCACGTTGAAGGCGTGGGAGTCGCCGGAGTGGTGTCGTGATGCGTTGGGCCTGTCGGCGCCTCTCGGCAGCATCGACCGCTCGAAGATGAACGTGAAGGGTGGAAGTATCGCGGTGGGCCATCCGTTTGCCGCAACGGGCACCCGGATTTTGGGCACGCTAGCGAAGCTTCTGGCGGCGGACCCGAATGCGAAGCGGGGATTGATCTCGGCGTGTACCGCCGGCGGTATGGGAGTGACCGCCATCGTGGAGCGGTGATTTGACCCGCTTCTTAAGACGGTAGCCGTGAGCCTGGCTAAGCCATGATCACCTACTGCGGCCGCCCCCCATCGGCATCTTTCTGCGATCGTTCCCCTTACATAGTCCCCGCTATGCGCGGGAAACGATCGCAGAAATCTGCTCGATGGGGGGCGCCCTCGCTACGGCGATCATGGCTTAGCCAGGCTCATGGGAATGGAGGGGGACATTCCCGAGGAGACCGCGATACGGCGCTCCGACCTGAGCGTCGTCTTCAACGAATTGCCCCTGTTCAAAGGCCTCGACTACGCGTTTCTGCGCGAGATCGCGCAAGCCTCGCAATGGCTTTCCTTGCCGGGCGGCGCCACGTTGTTTTCCGCTGGTGATCCGGCTGACGCGTTGTATGTCGTCCTGAGCGGTTGCCTCGGTGTCTTCTCCCCGGCCGAGCGACGCAATCGCGGCCTGGTTGGCCGAGTCGCGGCCGGCGGTACAGTCGGGGAAATGGGCCTCATTTCCGGCCGTCCGCGCACTGCTCATGTCGTCGCGCTGCGCGACACCGAGCTCGCGCGCCTCTCCGGCGAGTCGTTCAACAAGCTCTTCCGACAACACCCGGAAGCGATGCTGCGTATCGCGAAGTTGACGGTAGATCGGCTCGAGTCGTCGCAGTCGCGGGAGCGGACCCATTCACACGCGGCTCGCACATTCACGCTGCTTCCGCAGAGTGTCGAAGTAGATGCTGGCGGCTTTGCCGCGGAGCTGGTGAAAGCACTGTCGGCCTTCGGCCGTACTGAGTTGGTGTGGAATGTGCGCGCGGGCACGCACACGAGTCACTGGTTCCACCGTATCGAGTCGGCTAACGAGTATGTCGTGTACGTTGCTGAAGCTAACTCGGGGCGCTGGAGTAGTCTGTGTGTGCGACAAGCGGATGCCCTGCTGTTGCTTGCTCGTGCGGAAGGTGAGGCGGGCGCTTGGCCGACTCTGGTTCGGGGAAACGAGTCAGCTTCGGCGGTGCCTTTAGGGTCAACTGCGGCCCTTGGGCACGTAGGAGCCGCTACGCACGGTGCGTCGGCGTCAGGTGCTCTCACAGCGCCTCGGCACGCCGAGCTCGTCCTGATCCACGACGGTACGCTGGCGCGCGGCGCGGCCGCCCGGTGGCTTGCCGCCGTGCCGCCCGGCACTCCGCATCATCACGTCACGAGCAAGGCCGACGTTCCCCGTGTTGCCCGCATTCTCACCAGCCGCGGTGTCGGCCTCGTTCTCTCCGGCGGGGGCGCCCGCGGCTTCGCGCATATCGGAATCGTGAAGGCGCTGCGCGAGGCGGATATACCCATCGACCTCGTGGGCGGCACCAGCATGGGTGCGATCCTCGGCGCCGGCGTCTCGTTGTGTTGGAGTATCGACGAGCTGACCGACCGCTTTCGACGAGCCTTCGTCGACGGTAAGCCGTTGCGCGACTATACGCTGCCGTTCGTTTCCCTGGTCTCCGGACATAAGGTCACGCGTCTACTGCAACACGCCTTCGGCGATGTGACTATCGAGGACCTGCCGCTCGACTTCTTCTGCGTATCTTCCAACCTCACCACCGGTCATTCCGAGGTGCACCGGCGCGGTGAGCTGTGGCGCTGGTTGCGCGCGTCGGTCGCTATCCCCGGAGTACTACCCCCGGTAGTCCACAAGGGCGAGTTGCTCGTCGACGGTGGAACCATGAACAATCTTCCGGTCGACGCCATGCGCGACCTGGGCCGCGGCCCGGTCATCGGCTGCGACGTCGGTGCCGACCGCGCATTCACCACCGATACGGACGAAGTCGACGTCCCGCTACCATGGCAGCTCATGCGTTGGATGCGTGAAAAGAAGCACCGCCCCAACATCTTCCAGATCCTCTGGCGCGCCGGCATGGTCAACAGCAACGCCATGACCGCCGCCCATCGCGAAAAGACCGACCTCCTGTTGCAACCTCCCTTGGCGCAAATCGATATGTTGAACTGGAAAGGCTTCGACCGCGCCATCGCGGCCGGGTACGAGTACGCCGTGCGGCGTTTGGAAAAGCTGCCGCTGGATTCCCCGTTGCGGCAGGGCGCCCGCGCGGAGGACTAGCTCGCGGGTCGTCGTCGTAGCCGCGAGTCTCTGGCATCTCCACCCTGGGCCCCGGCTGTCTCAAAACCTTCTTTTTCAGCCGCCAACCTTCCAGAAACAGCTCGCCAAATCGCCGCGCAAAGAAAGGGTGTTGAACCAGCGAAGCCTGCAAACTTTTATTGCGCGCCGCGGTTGTAGATGCTCCAAAATCAATGATGTCGCCACTAAGGGGGTTTTTCTCGGATATTTCTAGCGGCCTGGAATCTTAGAAATAGATCCGGTGCAGACGCATGTCCCTGATATAGGGAAGGTTCGAAAGCGCGGTAGCGAACGCGCTAATTGTGGCGGCATCAACGGGCTTTTGTGCCGTACTCAACTTATGGCGAATGAAGCCGCCATCCAGAAGCATCGCGTAGGAGATGGTCATTCTTTTCGTGCTCCAAATAAAAAAGGCCGCGAAGCAGGTGGAGGACGAACCTCACTTACATGTCACCCGCGACGCAGCCGTTTCTTTTCACACCAACAGAAAATCCACAATCC
>DATMQL010000474.1:0-7321 GCA_035566815.1 Steroidobacteraceae bacterium
CGAGGCATCGAGCTCCTCGGCGACGATCGCGGGCAAGCCCGTCCAGACGCCCTGTCCGGCCTCGACGTGCTTCGAAGTAACAGTAACCGTGTTGTCAGGGTCGACACGCACGAAGGGCATGGCCAGCGCCGGCGTAGCAGCCGCGCCAGCTGCGGCAGCACGCTCGGGCAACAGCGCTCCGAGTGTGAGTCCCGCACCGGCGAGAGAGGTGAACTTCAGGAAGTCCCGGCGTGTCAGTTCCGACGCGGACGTACCGAGCCACGACGCGACGGGATCTTGCAGATAACGAAAGTACATAGTGGATCCTTGTCGAGTCCGTCTCAGCCGTTCGTCGCGGCCGGCACGGCGCTCGCGGCCTCGTGAATAGCATTTCGGATGCGCACGTACGTCGCGCAGCGGCAAATGTTGCCAGCCATCGCCGTGTCGATATCGCCATCGGTCGGCTTCGCATTCGTCGCCAGCAGGGCGGCCGCCGACATGATCTGTCCACTCTGACAGTAGCCACATTGCGGAACATCGAGGCTCACCCAGGCGTCCTGCACCGCTTTGCCGGACGGCGTTCCCAGACCCTCGATTGTAGTGACACTCTTCCCCTCAACGGCCGAGACCGGAGTTACGCAGGAGCGAGCTGCCTGGCCATCGATGTGCACGGTGCACGCGCCGCACAGCGCCATACCGCAACCAAACTTTGTGCCGGTGAGCTGCAGGTGATCTCGAATAGCCCACAACAAGGGCATGTTCGGATCGATGTCGAGCTCATGGCTCTGATTGTTGACGGTAATCTTGACGGACATGAAAGCGCCTCCGGGACGGGAGAAGAACGGGGAGCCTCGGAAGGAGGCTCCCCGACCATTCTTTTCGGTGGAGGCAGGGTACGCTATCTCTCGTAAGGGAGAGCATGCGTGTTCGTGTTAGTGAGTCGGCGCGCGATAGCGTTGGAACCAAGCGAGTATAGCGCTCGCCTTGGCGGCCGATTGCGACGGTCGCGCCGCGAGCCCGCCGTGCGAGGCCCCCGGCACTTTCACCAGGGCCGTCGGAATGCCGCGCAACTTCAGAGCCTCGTAATACTGCTCTGAATCACTCACGGGAGTGCGGAAATCCTGGTCGCCGACGACGACCAATGTCGGGGTCGATACATTGCCGACCAGCGACAGCGGCGAGCGTTTCCAGTAACCCAGCGGATCCTCCCAGGGCTGCTTGCCGAACCAGTATTTCGCCGCGTAAGTGGCCATGTCGGTGGTGAGCGAGAAGCTCGCCCAGTTGATCACCGGCTTCTGCGCCGCAGCGGCCCGGAAACGCGGCGTCTGCCCGACGATCCAGGTCGTCAACACGCCGCCGCCCGAGCCACCGGTGACAAACATTTCATCCGGATTCACCAGACCGCTGGTTACGACCGTATCCACCGCACTCATGAGATCGTCGTAATCGTGACTCGGATAGTCGTGGTGAATGAGGTTGGCGAACTCCTCGCCATACGAGGTCGATCCGCGGGGATTGGCGTACACGACAACATAGCCCGCGGCCGCGTAAAGCTGATCGTCGGTGGAAAACACCGCGCCGTAGCTCGCGAACGGGCCGCCGTGGATTTCGAGGATGAGCGGATATTTCTTGCCGGCCAAGAAGTCCGGGGGCAACACCAGCCACGCGTCGATAGGCCGCTTGTCAAACGAAGAGTTGACGGCCAGCGGCCGGACCTCGCCGAGCTTCTTGCCGGTGAACAACTCGTCATTCAGCCGCGTGAGCCGGGTAACACGCCCGGCGCGCACGACCGCCAGATCGGAAGGATGAGTTGGATCACCGCTCGTGAAGGCAACAGTGCCGTTCGGCGCCACCGAGAACTGCCCGCCGTTGGTGTAGGGCCTATCCAACTCGCCGCCGGTCAATCCCGAGGCAACAGGCTCCAGGTGGCCATTGAGAGCCAGGCGCCCCACCTTCATGACCGCTTTGTCGGCGTATTGGATGTAAAGACCGCGGCCGTCGGCGGCCCACCGCAGGTCGTCCACCGTACGATCGAGACCGTCGGAGATCGAGCGAGAGTTCTGTCCGTCGCGGTCCATGATGTACACGCGCACGTTTTGATAACCAAGCTGGTGGTCATCGAAGCCGAGGTAGGCGATTTTCGAGCCGTCGGGCGACACTTTGGGCTGTCGGAAGGGCCCGGCGCGATTCGTCAGTGCGGTGAGCGTGGCGTCGGCGACCGACACCTGGTAGATCTGCGAGGTGACCGAGTCGAGCCTCCAGTTGTCGCTGCGGTTGCCACTCAACAGTACATAACGGCTGTCAGGAGTCCAGGACAGCGGACCGTCTTCGTTGTAGGCCCCGAACGTGAGCTGCCGGGGCGAGCCGCCATCGGCCGATACGACAAACGCATGCGAATAGCCCGGTGTCAGATAGCCGGCGCCGTCGGCTCGATAGGTTATGTCGGTGATGACGGTGAGAGGATCGGCCCAGTGAGCGCCGTCCGGCTTCGCGGGCGCCTCGCCGAGCTTCGGCTTTTCCTCTGGAATGAGCATGATGAAAGCGATCGAGCGCCCGTCCGGGGACCATGACAGACCGCTCGGCGACTCGGTCAGGTCGGTAATCCGCGCCGCCTGGCCCGTTTGCATCCACCGCACGAACAACTGCGGTTGGCCACCGTCGGCGCTCGAGACATATGCGAGGCGCTTGCCGTCCGGGGACCAGCGCGGCGAGAAATGCGATCCCGATCCGCTCGCCACCGGCGTCTGCGTGCCGGTCTCGATGTCCATGAGCCAGAGGGTGGACTGCGGGCGGTCGGACATGATGTCGTAAGACATCCGGACATAGGCAACCGCGCGCCCATCCGGGCGGATCTGCGGGTCTTCCACCCACTGCAGATCGAATATGTCCCGCCCCGTGAAGACATGTGACTGGCCGGCATTCCGGGGAGCCGATTCCGGGGCCGCAACCGCGGCCTGCACGGCCGCCAATAAAATCACCCAGACGAAACAGCGCATGAGCACTCCAGTGCGGTACGGAAAACGGAATCGTAGCCTTCAGCGTGCCCGGACGACCAGCCTTGCGGTGAACGCTGCGATGAATCGTTGCACACTGTCACCCCGGGCGGCTGACGCGCGTTTCCTCGTCGTATGAGAAAAATCGCGATCCTGGCCGTGGCGGGTGCCGCAGTACTGCCAACCTGGGCGCTCAGTAGTGAGCTCTCGCGTGAGGACATCCAGTGGCTGGACCGGGTGACCTACGGTCCGAGCACAGCGACCGTCGAGGAATACCGCAAGCTCGGCCGGCGCCGCTTCCTGGACGAGCAACTCCACCCGAAGGACGTGCACCTGCCGCAGCCAGCCGCCGACCAGATAGCGGCCCTGGACCTCTCTCGCGCCAATGCCGCCGACCTGCTCGCCATCGTTTTCAAAGAGCAGCAACGCATCAACGCGCTGCCCGAGGAGACCCGGAAGCAGGCCGACCGCAAATCGCTCAATGACAAGGGCAACAAGCTCGCTTACGAAGCCGCGCGGCGCGAGATTTTGCGGGCGCTGTATTCGCCGGCCCAACTGCAGGAGCAGTTGACGTGGTTCTGGTTGAATCACTTCAGCGTGTTTCAATATAAGGCCAACGACGCCTGGCTCGTCGGCGACTACGCCGAACACGCGATCCGACCTCGAGCGCTCGGCCATTTTCGCGACCTCGTCATGGCGAGCCTGACTCATCCGGCCATGTTGCAGTACCTGGATAATGCTCAAAACGCCGCCGGTCACCTCAATGAGAATTACGCCCGCGAGTTGCTGGAATTGCACACGCTGGGCGTGGGTTCGGGGTACACCCAAGAGGACATCCAGGAGCTGGCGCGGGTGTTGACCGGCGTCGGCGTCAACGCATCGGGCAATGAGCCGAAGCTCAAACCGGAGTGGCAAAAGCTCTACCGACGCCAGGGGGCTTTCGAGTTCAATCCCGCGAGGCACGACTTCGGCTCGAAGACGTTGCTGGGACAGCGTATCGACGGCGGCGGATTCGACGAGGTTGAGAAGGCTGTCGACCTGATCGTCTCTCAACCTGCGTGTGCGCAATTTATCGCGCGCAAGCTGGCGATTTACTTCGTTTCCGACAACCCACCCCGCTCACTCACGGATCGAATGGCGAAGACCTTCCAGCAGACTCACGGCGATATTGCCGAAGTCCTGCAAGCTCTCTTCAAGTCGCGGGAGTTCGCAGCGTCGCTCGGCGGCAAGTTCAAAGATCCGATGCACTTCGTGATTTCGACGGTACGACTCGCCTACGACGGCAAGCCGATCGTCAACACACATCCCGTATTGAACTGGCTCAATGCCTTGGGCGAGGCGCCGTTCGGCCGGCAGACGCCGGATGGCTATCCGCTCACCGAGAGTGGCTGGGCCAGCTCGGGACAGATCAGCCGCCGCTTTGAGATCGCCCGCAACATCGGCAGCGGCAATGGCGGGGTGTTCGACCCCGAAGACGGCACCCCTGCGACGACTAGCGGATTTCCACAGCTCTCCGGCAGGTTATATTTCTCGGCTGTCGAACCGTTCCTGTCCGTGAACGCCCGCACTGCGTTGGATCACGCGGGCTCGCAGCTCGAGTGGAACACGTTCCTGTTGGCTTCCCCCGATTTCAACTATCGCTGAAAGCGGCCCGGGGCGACTAAGCAAAGGACTCCAGCCTCATGAAACGACGGAACTTCCTGCAAATGATGGCCTTGGCCGCGCCAGCGCTCACCGTCACCGGCAGAGTGTTCGCGGCCCCACCCGCCTCACCGCGATTTCTGTTGGTCTTCCTGCGCGGCGGGTACGATTGCGCGAATGTCGTCATACCCTACTCCAGCTCGTACTATTACGAGACCCGACCTAACATCGCAGTTGCAAAGCCCACAGGGCCGGAGGCGACGGATGGAGCGCTCGTTCTGGACCCGGACTGGGCGCTTACGCCCGTGCTGCGCCCGTCGATCGCTCCGTTATATGCCCAGCGCCAGGCCCTCTTCATCCCGTTTGCCGGTACCGAGGACCTGTCGCGCAGCCATTTCGAGACCCAGGACAGTATCGAGCTGGGGCAGCCCTTGCAGGGGTCGCACGATCTCAATTCCGGATTTCTCTCGCGTCTTGCCGGGGTGGTCAACGGTGCCGATCCGATTGCCTTCACGGACTCATTGCCCGTTTGTTTTCGCGGAAACTCCGACATCCCTAACATTTCTCTCAAAGGCGTAGCCAAACCCGTGTTCGATGCCCGCCAGGCGGCCATCCTCTCGGACATGTACGCCGGCCATCATTTGCAACCGGAGGTTCGGGACGGCCTGGAGTTGCGGCAGGAAGTGAGTATGGTCATAGAGCAGGAAATGAAAGACGCCAATCGCGACGCCATCACACCCAAAGGATTCGAGCTGGAGGCACGGCGGATCGGGCGGTTGATGCGCGAGCAGTACCGGATTGGCTTCGTCGATGTCGGTGGGTGGGATACCCACGTCAACGAGGGCTCTGCCCAGGGCGCGCTTGCCAACAACGTGGACAGTCTCGGCAAGGGACTTGCGGCATTGGCACAGGAGTTGGGCGGCGAATGGCGCAACACCGTGGTGGCTGTCGTTTCCGAGTTTGGCCGCACCTTCCGCGAAAATGGCAACAAGGGAACCGATCACGGTCACGGCTCCGTCTACTGGGTTCTGGGCGGGAGCATCAGCGGCGGGCGGATCGCCGGCGAGCAGACGAAGGTGGAGCGCGCAAATCTGTTTCAGGATCGAGACTACCCGGTGCTGAACGAATATCGCACGGTGTTCGGCGGGCTGTTTGCTGCCCTGTGGGGACTGTCGCCGGACCAGGTGCGGAAGGTTTTTCCGGATACCTCACCGGTCGATCTGAAGTTGGTGTAGGACCTGGTTGTGGCATCTTCCCCTAGTTGGGTACGATCTGAATAGCATTGAGGGGCGCGCGTGAAAAGGCATCGGTGGAGGCGCCCGGGGTGGCGGTAATCGTGAACCCCGTGGCAGCCGCTGTGATCGTGAACGTCACGTAGTTACCGTTCGAGTTGTTGCCTTGGGCGAAGGTCCCGCTGAAATTGGTGTTAGTCGCGTCGGTGAGGCTCACACTCGTGGCGGTGATCCCGGTGCCACTGATCTGATAGGCGCCTGTTCTAGTGGCGCTGACGTTGTCTCCATCAGCGTAGACATAGACGGTGTAGCCGCCGGCATTCACCGGCAAGCCCGCCACCGTCACCGTGGTCGTGCCGCCGACGGCGTCGAGGTAGCCGCGCATCATGCGGTTATTGCCGGCTGTATCCGTGATGGGTAGTTTGTAAATGCCGTTGGTGCTCCAGGTCACGGTCGCACCCGAGCTCGCGCCGGTCTGGTCCAACAGTACCAAGGGCGACGTGCTGCTCGCTCCGGCCGCATTGTTCCAGTTTGATTGCGCCACGACCCCGGCTGCTTCAGCACTCGCCATCGCCGAGCCCTGACCCACGAACTTGATACCAGTCGCTGCTGCAGTCGTCACCGAGAGGCTGACACCCGCGGTCTGCGTCAGAGCGCCGCTCGTCCCGGTAATCGTCAGCGTCGAGGAGCCCACCGGTGTTGTGCCCTTGATCGTGGTCACCGTGAGTGTCGAGCTGCCCGACCCCGTTACCGTCGCCGGCGAGAAAGTCCCCACCGCTCCGGCCGGCAGTCCGCTCACACTCAGGCTCACCGCACCGCTGAAGCCGCCCGACGCCGCAATGTTGGTGGTGTAGGTCGCCGTATTCCCGGCAACTGCCGTCTGTGTGCCCGGGCTCGCGGTCAGAGTGAAGCCCGGCGTCGCTGCCGTCTGGGGTATGATCTGAATGGCATTGAGGGGGGCGCGTGAAAAGGCATCCGTGGAGGCGCCGGGGGTGGCAGTAATCGTGAATCCCGTGGCAGCCGCCGTGATCGTGAACATCACGTAGTTGCCGTTCGAGTTGCTGCCTTGAGTGAAAGTTCCGCTGAAGTTGGTGTTGGCCGCGTCAGTCAGGTTCACACTCGTGGTTGTGATCCCCGCACCGCTGATCTGATAGGCCCCGGTTCGGGTGGCGTTGGCGTTGTCTCCATCGGCGTACACGTATACGTTATAGCCACCGGCATTCGCCGGCAATCCCGCTATCGTCACCGCGGTGATGGTGCCGCCAGCGGCATCCAGGTAGCCGCGCATCATGCGGTTATTGCCAGCGGTATCGGTGATGGGCAGCCTGTAGATCCCGCTGGTGCTCCATGTCACGGTCGCACCCGAGCTCGCGCCGGTCTGATTCAACAGTACCAGGGGCGCCGTGCTGCTCGTGCCGGTCGCATTGTTCCAGTTCGACTGCGCGACGACCCCGGCTACTTCAGTACTCGCCATCG
>DATMQL010000475.1:0-5000 GCA_035566815.1 Steroidobacteraceae bacterium
GCACTCCCGCATGATCGCGCTCGCGGTGGGCGCCCTGACTGCCATGGCGCTGGGATCGCTGCTCATCTGGCTCATCCTCAAGGACAAGCTCTTTCTGCTCTACCCGGGAATGTTCTTCCTGGAGGCGCTCTACCTCGCCTACTTCTCCGGCGAGGGGTTCGACTGGCCGCTGTTGTCGTACGGCACAGCCGTCTCCGCATTCACGTGGAACGTGCCGGTGGCGCTCAGTGGCGCGGTCGCCTGCCTGTTTATCCGGGAGATCGCCGATCTCAAACATTCCTCGCCGCGGGTCTACCGGGTTTTCGGCTGGATCGCCTGGGTCTTCGTGGCCCTGACATTTTCGAATCTCGCGCACCTGGTCGGCCTGGGCGGCCTGATCGCAGCGATCGGCAATGTCGTGTTCGTGGGTTCCGCCGTGTTCACCCTGGTTGTTGCATTCCTCGCGTGGCGGCGTGGCAACCGGGCCGCCGGCTGGTTCCTGATCGCCTGGGGAATGTTGGAAACGGTTGCCATCGCCACGGGCATCCGCTTGCTCCTCGACCGGGCCGAGAATGCCGAGCGCCTCCTTTACTACGGGCTGCCGCTGTCGATGGTCGCTGCCGCCATCCTCGTTGCGTTGGGAGTTGCCGACCGGTTGCGCGAGCAGCGCGCCGCACTGACCGAAGCGGAGCGACGCGCCCAGACCGATCCGCTCACGGGCGTGTTGAATCGCCGTTCACTCGTTGAGCGTCTCGACGCCGCCTGCCTGCGGGCGCGGGCGCGCGGACTGCCGATCGCGCTCCTGTTCATCGATCTCGATCACTTCAAGGAGATCAACGACACCTTTGGACATGCGGCCGGAGACGCCTGCCTGAGCGCGGTCATTGCGCCGATCCAGGCGGAGCTGCGGCAGTCGGATGTCATCGGACGGTACGGCGGCGAAGAATTTGTCGTCATCCTCAGCAGCGCGGACATCGCGGCGGCACATCCGATCGCGGAGCGCATTCGGAACCGGGTGGAGGGCGTGCGCATCGAAGGGTTTGGGGTGCCGATCCAGCTGACGTGTAGTATCGGAGTGGCGACGAGCGACACGCTCGGAGTCTGGGGGGAGCATCTCATCGCGCAGGCCGATGCGGCGGTATATGCGGCGAAACGGTCGGGACGCAATCGGGTGCAGGTGGCGATGGCGCAAGCCGCTTGACGCACCCGCCAGCTCGAGGGGTGCGACGCATGCGTCGCACGGGTGGCCCCGCGAGGGACACCCCGGATCGACAGTGAGCGGGCAACGCCCGCGCAAAGGGGTGCGACGCATGCGTCGCACGGGTGGCCCCGCGAGGGACACCCCGGATCGACGGTGAGCGGGCAACGCCCGCGCAACGGGAGACACAATGCTAACTAGAATCCACGGTGTACTCGTTTGTCTGGCACTCGCGGGAACCGCGGTGTTCGCGAGTGTCACCTCACACGCCGCCGACATATATGACTCCGCGGTCCAACACGCGGGACGCAGCGCGGACGATCTGAAGCGCGACCAGTCGGAACATCCAGCGGACTTGTTGCGCCTCACCGGCATCAAGCCAGGGATGCGAGTCGCGGATGTGATGGCGGGCGGCGGTTACTACAGCGAGCTGCTGAGCTACCTCGTGGGACCGTCGGGACACGTCCTGCTGCTCAATAACACCGCCTACGACAAATGGAGCGAAGGCGGCTGGGAGAAGCGGCTGGCGGGCAACCGGAGCACAGCGGAGGGAATCCCGGGAAGCGCCAATGGCGCGACGCGGGGCAACCGGCTGCCCAACGTCGAGCATCGCACCGTCGACTTGCAACACCTGGATCTGCCGGATCACTCGCTCGACGCACTGCTCCTGATCAAGGTCTATCACGATTTCTATTGGATCGACACCGACCCGAAGGCGGTCTGGCCGAAGATGGATGCCGCCGTGGTGCTCGATCAACTCACCCGCGTGTTGAAACCAGGCGGCATCGTGTTGCTCGAGGATCACTCCGCGAAGCCCGGCACGGGCAGCACGGTTGCCGGGACTCTCCACCGCATCGATGAGGCTTACACCGTGCGGGATTTCGAGAAGCGCGGTTTCAAGCTCGTTGGCAAGAGCGACCTGCTGCGCCGGCCGCAGGACGAGCGCACCCTGGTGTCTTACACATCGCCGGGTTTGGGCAAGACCGATCGTTTTGTGCTCGTGTTTCGCAAAAACGCCAGCTAACATCCCGAGCAAGCCAGGGCTTTGCAGGGATGTGCGGGTGTTACATAAGAAAAAGTTCGCGGGGTCGGCCGTCGTCCTTTTAGCGCTGGCCGCGGCATTTGCCGCCCCCACTGGCTGGACCGCCCCCCTGGAGGTGTACGGGAAGCTACCGACCGTGGAGGACGTCGCGCTTTCGCCGGACGGCTCGCGGCTAGCCATGATTCGCACCATCGCGGATGACCGAATGCTGGTGGTGATCTCTGTCTCCGAACACAAAGTGTTGGGCAAGGGGTTGCGCATCGGTAGCACGAAGCTGCGCTCGCTCGAATGGGCGGACGACGATCACCTGATGATCATCACGTCCGAAACCGCACTGCCCATGGGCCTCATCGGCAGAAGACACGAGTGGTATCTGCTGCACGTCTGGGACGTCGACAAGCAGAAGATGAGCTCCTATCCCGATCCCGACAAGATCGAGAATGTCCGGATCATGAACACGCTCTATGGCGACGTCATGGTCCGGCGCTTGGACGGCCATACCGTGCTGTTCGTGCCGGGGATCTATTTGAGCGACGAGACGCTACCCGCCCTGTTTCGGGTCGATCTCACCACTGGCCGCCAGCGACTGATGCGCCAGGGATCGGAGCAGACGGAGGAGTGGCTGGTGGATGACAAAGGTGACGTCGCCGCCGAGGAAGATTACGACCAGAAGCAGCAGCGCTGGCGGATGTTGGACCGCCGCGACGGCCGGCTGCAGGAAATCGCCTCCGGACACGAGCCCATCGACATTCCGGAGCTGTTGGGTTTTGGTCCGGAGCCCGGCACGTTGCTCGTGCAGACGCACGAGGACGGCGATCCGGTCTGGCGCCTGATGTCACTGAAGGACGGCACATTCGGACCTTCGATGGCGGAGCGCGACTCCCTGGAGGCGCCGATCGAAGATCGCCTGACCTATCGCATGATCGGCGGAGTACACCACGATGACTCCGCGCACTATGTTTTCTTCGACCCTCGGATCGGGGCTGTGTGGGGCTCGATCGTGGACGGCTTTTCCGACGAGCAGTTGGAATTTGTCTCCGCCTCCGCGGACTTCAAGAAAGTCGTCGTGAAGGTGACCGGGCCGGTCCACGGCTACATGTACATGCTGATGGATATGAGCACGCACAGAGGGATGCCGATCGGCGAGGTCTATAACGGAGTGGGCGAGCCGCTGGAAACCAAACGGCTGACCTATCCTGCGGCCGACGGGTTGGAGATTCCGGCCTACCTCACCTTCCCCCGTGGCAAGCCGCCCAAAAACCTGCCACTCATCGTGTTTCCGCACGGCGGTCCCGCGGATCGTGACTCAGCTGAATTCGACTGGTGGGCACAGGCCATGGCCGCGCAGGGATACCTCGTCCTGCAGCCCAACTATCGTGGCTCGACCGTCACCGTGAAACTGCTCCAGGCGGGCTTCGGCGAATGGGGCCGCAAAATGCAGACCGATCTGTCCGACGGGGTTCGCTATCTCGTGAAGGAGGGGACGGTCGATCCGGCTCGCGTCTGCATCGTGGGCGGCAGCTACGGTGGCTACGCCGCGCTGGCCGGTGTGACTCTCGATCCGGGTGTCTACCGGTGCGCCGTCTCCGTGGCCGGAATTTCAGATCTCAAACGGATGTTGCAAAGCGTGGACGCTTACTACTCCGCCGGCACGCTGCGCTTCTGGAATCGATATATGGGGGTGAGCGGCCCGTCAGATCCGCTGTTGCAGCAGATCTCCCCGATCAAACACGTGGACGCGATCAAAGCGCCCGTGCTGCTGATTCACGGCCGCGACGACACCGTCGTTTCATTCGATCAGAGCACGGCCATGCTCGACGCCATGAAACACGCTAACAAAGATGTCGAGATGGTGGTCCTCAAGAACGAGGACCACTGGCTGTCGCGCAGTGAGACACGCCTGCAGATGTTGCAGTCGTCAGTGGCCTTCCTGCGCGCCCACAATCCACCGGACTGAGGGCGCGCTCAAACCTGGCTGCCGTTGGATCCCCGGCACGAAGGCTTGGTTTACTTGGGCTTGCTGAACTTCAGGATGTACTGATCCGTCTTGCCCTGGACCTCGGCATCGAACACTTTCGCCGTATGCGGATCGTTGGGATTGCGCAGGACCTCGCTCTGACCCACGAACTTGAAGCCGGCCGCCTCGACTTCCTTCTTCACCGCTTCCGGATCGCTCCGGTGCAAAGTCGAGGTGTCGCGAAACCCCGAGCCCTTCTCCGCAGTGTGATCGAGGACGATGTATGTGCCGCCCGGCTTGAGCGCGTCGAATATCGCCTTGTTGATAGCTCCGACATCCACGTTCGGGATGTTGTGGATGTCATGATAGTTGTCCGAGGTCCACACCAGGTCGACCTGTTCGGGCAGCGCCAGGGTGGTCAGAGTGGCGAACGCCACCTGCGAGACGCTCACATTGCTGTAATGCGGGTCGGCAGCGATAGCCTTCACCGCAGCCGCACGGTCCGGTGCACCCGCTGGGGCATCGGGACGCGGCGCGGGCGCCACCGCAAACACCTTGCCTTTCGGACCCACTACTACGCTGAAGATGCGAGTGAAGTAGCCACCCCCGGGCAACAGGTCGGCGACCTTCTGCCCCGGCTTGAGGCCCGAGAAGGCAACGCTCTCATCCGGCTTACGATTCACGTCGCGCGC
This sequence comes from Steroidobacteraceae bacterium, assembly GCA_035566815.1. Taxonomy (GTDB): domain Bacteria; phylum Pseudomonadota; class Gammaproteobacteria; order Steroidobacterales; family Steroidobacteraceae; genus 13-2-20CM-66-19. Next base: position 4,869 of record DATMQL010000475.1, read on the forward strand.
GCGATCCGCATCGGGACGCGCCGTGTCCGCTACCGCGGCAGCAATGGGTTTCGGTATTCCACTGGCGGCCTGTGCATCGGTGATGGAAAAGGTCAGTGCGGCGAGCAGCGTTCCCGCGGCAAGAGACAAAGT
>DATMQL010000476.1:0-4504 GCA_035566815.1 Steroidobacteraceae bacterium
GCGCCACCTGAAGCTGGATCGAGAGTTGAAATGACTGACCAGGACGCACTCGTAGTCTTTACGCCGTCGGGAAAGCGCGGTCGCTTCCCAGTGGGCACGCCCCTACTCCAGGCAGCTCGTACACTGGGCGTGGATATTGACTCCGTCTGCGGCGGACGCGCGCTGTGCGGCCGCTGCCAGATCCTGGTCATGGAAGGCGAATTCGCCAAGCACGGCATCACCTCGAGCAACGCGAGCCTCTCGCCGCTGAGTGCAGCGGAGCAGAGCTACTCCAACCGCCGCTCTCTGCCGGGCGGCCATCGGCTTTCCTGCTCGGCACAGGTCCAGGGAGACCTGGTTGTGGACGTGCCGCCGAGCAGCCAGGTGCACCGACAGGTGGTGCGCAAGCAAGCCGACACACGCGTGATCACCCTCGACCCGGTCGTCCATCTGCATTACACGGAGGTGCGGCAGCCCGACATGCACGACCCGTCGGGTGATCTGCAACGATTGCTGAACGCGCTGCAAAGCGACTGGCAGCTCACAGGGCTGACGTGCGATCTGCAGGTACTGCAGACCTTGCAACCTGCGCTTCGCAAGGGCGAGTGGAAGGTGACCGTCGCGGTGCACGATGGCTCGCGCATCATCGGCGTCTGGCCGGGCTTTCATGAGCGTGCGCTCGGCCTCGCCGTGGATGTTGGATCGACCACCATCGCCGCTCACCTGTGCGACCTGGAGTCCGGAGAGGTCGTCGCCTCGAGCGGCACGATGAACCCCCAGATCCGCTTCGGCGAAGACCTCATGAGCCGCGTGTCGTACGCAATGATGCATCCCGGCGGAGCGCAGCAGATGACCGACGCGGTCCGCGCCGCACTCAACACGCTGGCTGCGGACGTCGCGCGGGAGGCGAACGCGTCGCCGCAGGACATTCTCGAGGTCACAATCGTCGGCAACCCGATCATGCATCACCTGGTGTTGGGGATCGATCCGGTGGAGCTCGGGGGCGCCCCGTTTGCACTCTCGACCGATGAAGCGATCACGGTAATCTCGACGGAAATCGGGCTGACCCTTCACCCGAACGCCCGCACCTACTTTCTGCCTTGTATTGCCGGACACGTTGGCGCGGATGCCGCCGGCATGATCCTCGCAGAACGTCCTGACCTGGGTGACGAGCTCACTCTTCTCGTCGATGTCGGCACCAACGCGGAGATCGTGTTGGGTAACCGGCAGCGCCTGTTAGCCTGCTCCAGCCCGACCGGTCCCGCTTTCGAAGGCGCACAGATCAGTTGCGGTCAGCGCGCGGCGCCCGGTGCGATCGAGCGGGTCAGAATCGACCCCGCCACACTGGAGGCCCGATTCAAGGTCATCGGCTCGGAGCTCTGGTCGGATGACCCGCGCTTCGCGGAGGTCGCGGCGACCCTCGGCGTCTCTGGCATCTGCGGCTCAGGCATCATCGAAGTGATTGCCGAGATGTACCTGGCGGGCATCATCAACCAGGACGGCGTGGTCGACGGACAACTGGCCGCGCGCAGTGATCGCATCGTGCCGACCGGCCGAACTTTCGGTTATGTCGTGCATCGAGGCTCGGTAACACTCACGGTCACCCAGAACGATGTACGTGCCATTCAGCTCGCCAAGGCCGCCCTCTACGCTGGCATCAAACTCCTGATGGAGCACCTGGGAGTCGACCACGTCGACCGCATCCGGCTGGCTGGCGCATTTGGCAGCCACATCGACGTCAAGTACGCGATGTTGCTCGGAATGATTCCGGACTGTGATCTTTCACAGGTCGCCTCGGCCGGTAATGCGGCGGGCACCGGCGCGCGGATTGCACTGCTCGACAATGGCTCGAGGCGGACCATCGAGGCGCTGGTGCGCAAGGTCGAGAAAATCGAGACCGCCATCGAGCCGCGGTTTCAGGCCCATTTCGTCGAGGCCATGGGAATCCCACACTCCACGGCGACCTACGTGCATCTGCGCCAGGCGGTCGACCTCCCGGCCGCCAAAGCAGCCGCGCCGCGGCTCAACGCACGCAACCGCAGGCCGGCCGCGCGCGTGGAGTGAGCTGACTCCTGACCGCCGATCCGACTACACGTTCGAGTCGGGGAAGGATGCCTTCCGGCGATTCATGTAGTCCAGCAACGCCTCGTCCACGGCGGGATCCATCGGCGGCGCCTCGTACTCCGCGAGCTGCTTTTTCCACAGCTTGTTCGCGCGCTGCGCCATATCGGTGCCGCCCTCCGCTTCCCACTGCTCGTAGCTGTTGTTGTCGGCAAGCGGCGAGCGGTAGAAGGCGGTCTCGAAGTTGGCCTGTGTATGCGCACACCCGAGAAAGTGCTTGCCCGGACCCACTTCGCGGATGGCATCCATCGCCTGGCCGTTCTCACTCAGGTCCACGCCCGCCAGCAGCGTGTGCATCATTCCCGCCTGGTCGGCGTCCATGACGAACTTCTCGTAGCCCATGGAGAGGCCGCCCTCGAGCCAACCAGTCGTGTGCAGGACGAAGTTGACACCTGCGAGGCAGGTTGGAATCAAGGTGTTCGCGGATTCGAATGCTGCCTGGGCATCGGCGATCTTCGACGCGCACAGGCCGCCGCCGGAGCGGAACGGCACGCCCAACCGACGCGCCAGCGCAGCCATGACATAGAGCACCAGCGCCGGCTCGGGAGAGCCGAATGTCGGCGCGCCCGATTGCATCGAGAGCGAGGAAGCGAAGCTGCCCAGAATGACCGGCGCACCGGGATTGATGAGCTGCGTCAGCGTCATCCCCGCAAGAGCCTCGGCGAGCGTCTGAGCGACCGTACCGGCAACGGTAACCGGCGACATTGCGCCGGCGAGAATAAAGGGCGTGACGATCGTTGCCTGATTCGCGCGCGCGTATGTCTTGAGTGCCCCGAGCATCGTGGCATCGAATGTCATCGGCGAATTGGCATTGATCAGGCTGACCACGAAGGTTTTGGGTCTGCCGGTGGTCGCATCCAGATAGTCGTCCCCGAACAGGATCTTCGTCATCTCGACCGTGTCAGTCGCCCGGTCGGGGTGCGTGACGGAGCCCATGTAAGGCTTGTCGCTGTACTTCATATGGCTGTACACCATATCGAAGTGGCGCTTGTTGACGGGGAGGTCGACCGGCTCGCAGATGGTGCCGCCGGAGTGATGCAGTGAATTCGCCATGTAGGCGAGCTTCACGAAGTTTCGGAAGTCCTCGATTCGTGCGTAGCGGCGGCCCTCATCGAGGTTGCGCACGAAGGGCGAGCCATAGGCCGGCGCGAACACCGTGTTGTTTCCACCGATCAACACGTTTCGCGCCGGATTGCGCGCGTACTGCACGAACTGCTTTGGCGCCGAGCGTTGGACGATGCTGCGGCACATGCCGCGGGGAAAGCGCACCCGCTCACCCGTAACGTCGGCACCAGCAGCCTTGAATATCTGCAAGGCCTCGGGGTCTTCCCGGAACTCGATACCGATCTCCTCCAGGATGGTATCGGCATTGTGCTCGAGCAGCTCGAGCCCTTCGGTACCGAGCACCTCGTAATACGGAATCTTCCGTGTGATGTAGGGTACGAACGTGTGGCTGCGAGCGGTGCGCGCCGCTCTTTTGGCGTCACGACCGCTCGGACGACGTGATCGCGAGGGTTGACCTTGCTGCTCGTCCATCGGGCTGCTCCTGAGTCGGCAAATAGTTGGCGGGACCAGCCGCAAGTATGGTCATAGTCCGCAACAGGCGATGGTCGTTTTGCGGCATCAACCTGCGTGGGAGCGGCATCCAGTCGTAATCGACGTCTCAAAGGTCGCAAAAACATAAGTGTCACGCGCCTGCTTGGGCGAGCATAGATGCACCCACCCGGCAGGATTCCCATGGCAGCGCTCCCCGATATCCCCCTTCTCATCGCCAACCGCCGACCCGGATACAGCCTTCCGGCGCCCTTCTACGTGAGCCCGGAAGTGTTCGCTCGGGACGTACGCCTGATCTTCGGCCGCCATTGGATCTATGTGGGGGTCGAGCCGGAGATTGCCGAGCCCGGTGACTTCTTTACGGTGGAGATCGGCAGCGACTCCATCCTGATCGTGCGCGATGACGACATGACGGTGCGAGCTTTCCATAATGTCTGCCGTCATCGCGGCGCCCGTCTGCGCGCCCCGGGCAGCGGCATCGTTGGCAACCTGGTCTGTCCCTATCACCAATGGACCTACAACCTGCGCGGCGAGCTCATCCAGAACCAGCATGCGGGTGAGGGATTCGACCGTTGCAACTTCAGCCTCAAGCCGGTCCACGTCGAAAGTCTGAGCGGGTTGCTGTTCATCTGCCTGGCGAAAACGCCTCCCGAGGGGTTCGATGCCATGCGCACGGCGCTCGAGCCCTACATCGCGCCGCACCAAATCGCCCACACCAAGGTCGCCTTTCAGAAGGACATTATCGAGCAGGGCAACTGGAAGCTCACGATGGAGAACAATCGTGAGTGCTTCCACTGCAGCGCCAACCATCCCGAGCTCACCGTCCCCCTGATGGAGTTCGGTTTCGGCT
>DATMQL010000477.1:0-4705 GCA_035566815.1 Steroidobacteraceae bacterium
TGAAACGAGCACGGCTCAAAGCACGGCCTATGCCAACCGTCGCAGCACCCTCAAGGCGCGTCTGAAAACGACGTTAGCTCACGGAATTACTTGGAAATTAAGTTGCGGCAGGTGCAGCCAGCGGCGCACTCGCCGTTGCTACCCGCGGCGTGCGCTGTTGCTGGAGCAACACCAGTCAGGCGGATTGCCTCCACCGAAACATCGCACCGCCCGAGGCGCAAGGGACGGGACGCAACGCGCGGGCGTGCGCGACGCGGGGACGGGGCGGCGCGCGAGAGGCGGGGCGCGGAGCGCGGTTATAAATTGTGACCGCGCGCTCCGCCCTACCCTGAAAGCTTCTCCGCCTTCGAAGCGCGACTCGTCCGAATATTTTGTGTCGCGAGCATCCGCTCGAGTTCTGCGGCCGGCACCGGACGCGAATGCAGATAACCCTGCGAGTAGTCGCATCTGAGCCGACGGAGCAACTCGAGTTGTCCGAGCGTTTCCACGCCTTCGGCGACGACCGCCAGGTTAAACGCGGAGGCGAGCCCAACGATGCTGGACACCAGCGTCACGCTCGCACGATCGCTGGGGAGCCCACTGATGAACGAGCGATCGATCTTCAGGATATCCACGGGCAACTTCGAAAGCAGGCCGAGTGAGGAATAACCCGTGCCGAAGTCATCGATGGCGATTCGCATCCCCGCGGCCCGCAGCTCACGCAGCTTGCGGCTCGCGCCTTCCATGTCGTGCAGAAGGCCAGTCTCCGTAATCTCGAGATCCACCCCAAACCCATCCGACTCACACTCCGCGGTCGCGGTTAGAACGTGATCGACGAACGTACGCCGCCGCACCTGTTGTACCGATACGTTTACGGCGACACGCACCGGGCCGAGCCCGAGGGCCTGCCAACGCCGGCAATCCCGGACAGCTTCGTGAAGTGCCCATTCGCCGACCGGAACGATCATTCCGGACGTCTCCAACACTGGCAGAAAAAGGGCCGGGTGCATCAGTCCTTCGCTGGGGTCATGCCAGCGAAGCAGCGCTTCCACGCTGTCGATGCGCCCGGTCGCAACGTTGATCTGCGGTTGGTAGTGAAGGACAAACTGTTTTTCGTCCAGGGCGATGCGCAACTTGTGCTCGAGCGCCAGGCGCTCGGCAATGTCGCTGTGCATCTGGATCTGGTAGTGAAGATACTGCTCGCCGGATTCCTTGGCTTGCTTAAGAGCGGCCTCGGCTCGCTGTGTCAGCGTGCTGGCATCCTCGCCATCGAACGGGTAGTGAGCGAGCCCGGACTTGAACGAAGTCCGTATCGCGCGCCCCTCGATGTTGAATACATCGTGGAATACAGTGCTCTCGAGCAGCGTCGTCACGTTCTCGGCGGAGACCTCCATCGCCGACGGCAACATCACGAAGGTGCCTCCACCGAGGTACCCGAGCCGCTCGTCATCCTCGACATGATGCTTGAGCCGCTCTGCAACGCGCTGCAACAGCAGGTCGCCGACGTGGCGGCCAAAGCTGTCGTTGACGTTGCTGAGATTCATCACGTCGAAGGCAACAACAGTTGGCGCGCCTTCGGGCCCGACACGATTCTGCAGCAGCTTATCGAGCCGCTCACAGAACAACCCGCGCTTCGCGAGTCCCGTGAGAGGGTCGTAATAGGCCAGGTACTGGACCGCCGTCTCTTTCTGCCGGTACTGCAACGCGAACGACAGATTGGCGGTAATGTCCTGCAGGAGCCGCAATTCCTCATCACTCAGCAGATCACTCTCACGAGAGGCGAGCGACACAACGCCGATCCGGGCCCCGTCTACGGTGAGCGGCAGCGCCACCACTGAATGGAAACCCAGCCCGAGCAACTCCAGACGGCCGGCGACCGGCGGCTCCGATTGAGTGAGATCCGTGCTGATCGTGATCTCGCCCGTGCGCAACGCGCGTCCGACCAGGCTCGTATCCGGCTCGGTTCCGTCACCGATCGGAAAATCCAGCTTCTGGAGGTAGTCGGCCGCCATCCCGAGGCGATACCAGGGTTGTGCGTGCCGACCATCCGGCGCCACCAGGGAGACCATGGCGTGCTCGTAGCCGCCGACCTGCAGAGCCAGGCGGCAGGCCTCTCGCAACAAGTCTTCCCGGTCACGGATCCGCAACACGGCCGCGTTGATGCCGCTTTGCATATGTAACATGCGGGTGAGCCGCGCAATGCGGTCCCGCTGTTGGTCATGGAGGCGCTGTTCTGTTTCACGGGCCTGCCTTTCGGCCTTGCGTTGACGCGCGCGGTCGCCCACGTCGCGCATAGCGCCCACTACCGCAGGGACGAGACGTGACGGGTTGGATTTCAGCACGTAGTCAACCGCGCCCCGGCGCAGTGCTTCGATCGCGTGCTCCTCTCCGTGCGTCCCCGAGAGAAAGATGAACGGAACTTCCGGCAACTCCCGCCGCGCGATCTCCAGCGCGGTGAGCCCGTTGAACCGCGACAGCTCGAGATCCGCCAGGATGAGTTGCGGCGGCAACCGCCGCAGGGCCGCACGAAAGTCCCTTTCAGTAGCAACTTGCAGATGTATACAGGGAATGCCGCCCAGAACGAGACGACGCGCGGCAAACTCCGCCGCCGCAGCCACATCCTCGACAATCAGTACTCGCAGGCCGTCCGACACCGGAACCCCTATTGGCCTTCCCATTCCAGGCCTTCGCAACCGGGTCCACCGCTCAGGGGGGTGGGCCGAGGTTGTTGCCGCTCCTTCGCATCCGTCAGGCATCGCAAGAAACTTGTCCCTGACATCATACAAGAGCGGCGCTCAATGGCCACCTGTGGGAACTGCCCCACGGGCCAAAGCCACACCGGCCGCGACGGAGGTGGCAGGCGGATCGACGTATTACGGCTTGAGCTGCGGCAGTTCCGCTGAGCCAAGGGGACCCAGATCACCCGTTAGGGTTGTGCTTTCCCTGTGACACTGCCGGCATTGCGGGAAATATCTCACCGGGATGCAAAAAAAAATTGCTCCCGGTGTGGGAGGCCGCGCTCAGTCCTCGCTGATGCTCCGGAAATCGACCCCCAGCGAGCGCAGCTTGCGATAGAGGTGGGTGCGCTCCATACCGACGCGCTTGGCCAGTTGGCCGACCTTACCATTGCACAATAGCAGCTGCTGCTGCAGGTAGGCGCGCTCGAATTGCTCGCGGGCCTCGCGCAGAGGCAACGCCAGCAGATCCTGTTTCACCAGGGGCTCCCCGGGAGGCGCCTGCACGGCGAGTTCGCGCTCGATCTCCTCCAGGCGGATCTCCTCCGGCCCCTTCTGTATGAGCAGACGATGCACGAGGGTTTTCAGCTCGCGGACATTGTCCGGCCAGGGATAGTTACGCAGCCGGTTCTGGGCCGCCACGCTGAACCGTCGGAAAGGCAGTGCTTCGGAATCCACTACCCGATCAACATAATGTCGCAGCAGCTCCGGCACATCCTCGGAATAGTCGCGCAGCGGCGGCGTCCTGACGATCAACATGTTGAGATGCGCCAGCAGATCCCGGCGGAATCCCTCGGGCCCCGCCCGGTTCTCGATTCCGGGCTGCGCGGATGACAGCACCCGGCCCCGGAACTCGAGCTGCTCGGTGCCACCGAGCCGCGTGAAGCGTCCCGACTCGAGCACACCGACGATGAGCCGCTGCACAGCCGGCGGCAGATCCTCGATCTCGTGAATAAACAGTGTGCCGTCGGCAACTTCCTCCAACACGCCGGCGCGACCCGCACCGGCCTCCTCACGACCAAACAGCCGGTTCTCCGCGTCGACTTCCCGCAGGCTGCTGGCGACCAATGTTACGAATGGCGATGCCGCCCGCGGACTGCGCTCGTGGAGATAACGCGCAAAGGCCTCGCGACCGGAGCCTGGCTCCCCTATCAGGAGGACGGAGGAGGGATTGGCCGCGACCTGCTGCAGCTCGGCGCGCAGCTGCTGCATGATCTTGCTCTTCCCAATGGGCGCCAGCAGTTGTGGCGCAAACATCTTCCCCGAGCCGCGACGACGCTTACCCGCATCGAGCGCCCGCTCGACCGTGCGCAGCAGCTTCGCGAGTGACAACGGCTTTTCAACAAAATCGAATGCGCCCAGACGGGTCGCCTCGACGGCGGTTTCGACGGTTCCATGCCCGGACATCATCACGACCGGACAGCCGTCGGTAGTCGAGGCCGACCACTCACGCAACAGGCTTATCCCATCGACATCCGGCATCCAGATATCGAGTAACACGAGGTCGGGACTCTGGCGAGCCCGCGAAGCGCGGGCTTGCACCGCGTTGGCCGCGACATCCACCTCGTATCCCTCCTCGGAGAGTATCTCCTTCAAGAGGCCGCGGATGTCCGCCTCGTCGTCGACCACCAGAATGTGTGGACCGCTCATGCTCTCTCCCTCCGCAACTGCTCTCTGCGTTCGCGCGCGCCCCCCGTGGCGGACCGTGTGCTGTCCTTCACTGGAAGCACGACGCGCACGCGTGCTCCACCTTCCGATCGATTATCTGCGTCGATCCGGCCGCCATGCTCCTCGACGATCTTCTTCACTATCGCCAGCCCGAGGCCGGTGCCTTTGGGCTTGCTCGTAACATAGGGATCGAATACCCGGCCGAGGAGCTCGCGCTGGAAACCCGGGCCATTGTCACACACGGTGACGACGGCGTAGACGGCATCGCCGCCGCTCTCCAGTCGCGTGGTGATCTCGAGCGTCGGCGTTCCGACTCCGTCGAG
>DATMQL010000478.1:0-3199 GCA_035566815.1 Steroidobacteraceae bacterium
TGCTCGCGACCAAAGGGGGCGCAAACGTGTTTGTCGAAATCGTCATGATGTTGTCTCCTGTATCTATCTGTGACCGCCACCGCCGTGGGAGCCTCCGAAACCTCCGCCATGAAAGCCGCCGGCGCTCGATCTGCCGCGCGCAGCAAAACCTTGCGTTACCCCTCCATGGTTGAAGCCGCTGAAGGCGCCAGAGTGCGTCCCGTACATTCCACCGCCGGGAGTCGATCCCGAATGGAAGCCTCCGCGCCCCGCAAATCCACCCGAATGCAACCCGGCAGCACCAACACCGTGAGCGAAGCCGCCCTGGTGACCAAACCCGCCGGGTCCACCGTGGCCCCGGAAAGTCGGACTGTGCGAATGGTACGGGGAGTGGTTGTAGACGATGCCGTGGTGATGCCAGTCGGCTCCCCAGTGGTGCCAACCCCAGCCATAGCCGCCGAAGATTCCGATCCCGATGCCCAGGCCGAAGTAGAGCCCCGGACCATCGAAGTACAGCCCGGGAACCGTCACCCAGTCCGGATAGAACGCGAGCGGCGCGCCGTAAACGAGCCAGGGGTCGTATTCGGGGACATAGACGACGTCCGGTTGCGCCGGCTCAATCACGATTGTCTGTCCCTCGTCCGTAACGTTCTCTTGCGGGGTGCTCTTCAGATTCCCCGCCCGCTGGGCTTCCGCCCGCATCTGTTGGACCGCGCCCATCACCGCCTGCGAGTCGCTCATGTAGGCCTCGCCGAGCGAGGAGGTCCAGGACAAGTTCTTGTCCATCATTGCGAGCACCGGCGGAAACTGCACCAGGGCTTTGACACTGTTATCCCAGGGCTGGGTATCCGCGGCCTTGGCGAGAGCGTCACCCTTGAGGTCGGTATGGGCTTGCATCCATCGTTCTGCTTCGACTACTTGGGCGGGATACGTCGCCGCGGCAAGAATCTGTGCGACGAGCTCATCCGGATATAACGCAATCGGGGCGACCAGTTGATGCAGTTCCTCGGGGGACTGTGCGGCGCCGGGGAGCGCTCCCGGGCTGACTTGCGCCGGCGGCGGACTTCTGTCAACGACAGGCGGAATGTCCGGCTCCGCCGGCGCGCTGGCACACCCGGTTTGCAAACCGGTCAACAGCAGAAACCCGGCGAGAAAAAGCGCCAGGGCGTACTTCGGGCGGAATGAATCCGCACCGACTGTCCGATCATTCATGTCAAATTCTCCTTTTCAGTTCCAACTCAGTGCCATGACGACGACTGCCGATCCGAAGAAGCACGCCATCCCGATGGCGAGGATCCAGAGCGGATTACGCAGATCGTTGACGACCGGCCTGGTGATAGAGTCGGGGGAGTTGGATGGGGGGTGGTCGACAGGCAGTGAGTTCATCGTCGCGCTCTTCGGTATGCGCCCCGGCAAGCACAATCGCCGCCGATGGTGGGATGAGCATGGTGAGCAACCATTGCGCCGGGATTTCGCGCTGCCGCGCGAGCATTTCAGCCGTAACATGTGGGTGCCCCCTGACTACTGACGCACGTGGACCGACAGAACACGCGCATCCCTGCGAATGACATCGAGCACCTTGCGGCAGCGGTAGGCGGGACCGGGCCCGGTGAGCTCCAGGACGATGTCGGTGTCGCTGGCTTCCCGCCGCAAAGTCAGTTGGTAGTCGACCTGGTCGTCCAGGAGTGAACTGATGAATTCTTCATCACGTGGATCCGGGACATCCGGCGTCAGCTCGACGCTCAGCCGCATGTCGCATGGCGCGGGATCCGCCACGGCGACGTTGCCACTGACCAGTGCCGCTAATGTCACGGCGCCGAAGACGACTGTCCTACGCTTGGCGGGTCGGGTGATCAACATGGCTTTCCTCCGGGATCTTATCGTGGCGTCAGAGTGCCATCGGGCGGCTGCTCCACGATTTCGTCGCGCCGGTTTTATATTTCAAATGAATCATTGCAATTGAAATAGGCAGGGAGGATCGCGGCAACGAATCCGCAACCGCTGCTGCGTAGCCTTCCTTCCATGAAATCTATTCGCGAAGAGCGCCCCATGAGCGCGCAAGTTGGCCGATGGGCGGAGTTAGCCCTGGCCATCGGCGGCTTTGGCATCGGTACGGGCGAGTTTGTCATGATGGGCCTGCTTCCAGACGTCGCCGGTAACTTCAGCGTCTCGATACCGTCCGCCGGCCACGTCATCAGCGCCTATGCGCTGGGTGTCGTACTCGGTGCGCCGCTCATTTCAGTGGCTGCTGCGCGCTGGTCGCGCCAGCGGTTATTACTGGCGCTGATGACGTTCTTTGCCATCGGAAACTTCGCAAGCGCGGTGGCACCGGGCTATGCGTCACTGATTGCCATTCGGTTCCTTGCAGGGCTCCCGCACGGAGCTTATTTCGGTGTTGCGTCCCTGGTGGCCGCCTCCCTGGCACCCGCCAACGAGCGAGCCCGGGCCGTCGGGCGCATGATGTTAGGCCTGACGGGAGCCACTCTGGCCGGTGTCCCGTTAGCTACCTGGCTCGGACAGCTGTTCGGGTGGCGAGCGGCCTATGTTCTGGTGGGCGGCATCGGCGTACTGACCTGCGTCTTGATTTCCCGCCTGGTACCGCGGGCCGGCCCGGTCGAGGGGGCCAGCCCCACGCGCGAGCTGAGCGCCTTGTCCCGCAAACAGGTCTGGCTCACCCTCGGTGTCGGGTCGGTCGGGTTTGGCGGTTTGTTTTGTGTCTACAGTTATATCACCCCGACGTTGACCCAGGTCTCCGGGTTGCCGGTCCGCTACGTCCCGTTCGTGCTTGCCGTATTCGGCTGCGGCATGATCCTGGGAAACCTGGTCGGATCGTGGCTGGCCGACCGCGCGTTGATGCGCACGATCGGCGCGCTCTTGATGTGGAATGCCATTGTGTTGGGCACGTTCAGCCTGGCCGCGCCCCACGCCTGGATGGTTGTAGCGGTCGTATTGCTGATCGGCACCGGCGTGGCCATCGTTCCCGCCCTTCAGATCCGGCTCATGGATGTCGCCGGGGATGCGCAGACACTCGCGGCTGCGTTGAATCATTCAGCTTTCAACATCGCCAACGCTCTAGGTGCCTGGCTGGGCGGTCTCGCTATCGCCGGTGGCCTGGGATGGGCTTCGACCGGGTGGGTTGGCGCTCTGCTCGCACTCGCCGGCCTGTTCATCTTCGCCTTGTCTGTAGCAGAGGAGGGACGCAGTGGGCGTTGCAATGTGC
>DATMQL010000479.1:0-2932 GCA_035566815.1 Steroidobacteraceae bacterium
ATCCCCGCGCTGACCGCGGAGGTGGAAAGCGCTGCCCGGGTCCTCACCACGCCAGCGGCCCGTTTGATCGCGGATGGTAAGGACCGACTGCTCCTGCTCGGGGATGTCGAGGCCCTGCATATGTCCGGGGTCCTCATCGTGGACGCGTGCCGTCTCGTCGTGCGCGACGCAGCCACTGCGGTCTCGCTCGCAAGGCGCCCGGTGCTATTTGCGCTCGCACGCGCACTGGGCGAGGCATGGCCGCTGGACGTGTCGAGGGACGGCCTCGTTGCACGCGCCTTCCGGGGCAAACGCGCGGATGAATCCTATCGCGCGCGGTTGCGGGTTGAAGTCGGGCGGTTACGCAGGGAGCTGCGGAAACTCGCGCGTGTGAGTGCCACTCAGCGGGGCTTTGCCCTCGCCCCGCGCGAGGCAAGTGAGGTCGTGGTACTGGCGCCACCGGTGGAGGATGCGAACGCGACCGTGCTCGGCTGCCTCGCCGATGGTGAGTCATGGTCGAGCTCGGCGCTCGCGCTTGCTCTGGGAACTGGCCAACGTACGATGCAGCGCTCGCTCGAAGCGCTGGCGGCGGCCGGCAAGGTGCAGGCTTTCGGCCGCGGACGGGCACGCCGCTGGGTGACTCCCCCTCCGCCGGGATTCACGACGACTTTGTTACTCCCGGCTCCACTCACCTAGAGATTAGGATGAAGCCATGAAGAGATCGGCGGCCGAAATCCTTCGTGAGTACACTTTCCCGGGGGTCCAGAATGTGGGCGGCGTGTCCTACGACGGTCAGAAAGTCTGGTTTGCTGCGGGCGAGACGCTCAAGTCATTCGATCCTGCGAGTGGCAAGACATTGCGATCCTTGGACGTCGCTGCGCATGCCGGAACAGCATTCGATGGGCAGCATCTCTTTCAAATCGCGGAGGATCGCATCCAGAAGATCGATCCAGCGACCGGACAGGTCCTCTCCACCATTCCGGCACCCGGCGGTGGCCGCGACTCGGGGCTCGCATGGGCCGAAGGGGCGCTGTGGGTCGGACAGTATCGTGAGCGGAAGATCCATCAGATCGATCCGCAGACAGGCAAGATTCTGCGCACGATCGAATCCAACCGCTTCGTGACCGGCGTCACCTGGGTCGATGGAGAGCTCTGGCACGGCACGTTGGAAGAAGGCGAGAGCGACCTGCGACGAGTCGATCCCCAAACGGGCAAGGTGCTGGAGAGAGTCGATATGCCAGCGGGAGTGCACGTGTCCGGGCTCGAATCCGACGGAGGCGACCGATTCTTTTGTGGAGGTGCAACGAGCGGGAAGGTGAGAGCGATCCGCCGCCCGCGCCGAGGCTCTCGGGTGGAATGAGGGGTCGACCCATCCGTGAAATTGCTCGCACCGCCGATCAGCTGCCTTGCAGATGCAGCACGAGGCCGAACTTGCTACCGGCGGAGGCGCCGGCCACGCTGATCGTCAGCTGCGTGGGCGAGGTGTTGGGATTGAAGACGGCGAGGCCCGTGAGCTGAAGGCCGTTGAGGACGGCATAACTTCCGGTGCAATTCTCGTAGGTCAGCGACACCTGGTAGATATCGTAGCTGCTGTTGATGACGGTAATCGCGCCGTTCAGCACGCAGCTGTTGGCGGGGTTCTGGCCGGCCATGACACCGTCGCCCGAGATCGAGATCACCGAGCCACTGGCCGTATCGGTGTAGTTGGCGCTGATCTTACCGAGGGACGAGCCGCTGTTGGTCAGAGTGCTGAAGGTGAGCGACCACGAGCCCGTCCCGGCAGTCCCGCCGTTGGTGGTGAAGCTCAGGTTCAGTGTGAGCGTGCTGCCGGTCGCCACCGTGCCATTCAGCGTGCCGAGGCCGTAGGTCGAGCCGTCACTGAATGTGGAGCCGAAGTTCGTGTAGGCGACCACGGCTGCAACGAGCGTGTCGCCCGAGACCTGCGTGGCGCCGACGAACTGCACGCCGTCGGAGCGGATGAAGACCGCCTCCCCTGCTGGATCGATGTATCCGGCAACACTCATTCCCGTCACGGAGTCGCTGCCGCCCCAGATGCCGGTGGCCGATGCGGTCATCGGCATCGGGTTGATCCGGACATAGCCGGTGCCATTGCAACCCGCGCTGGCGAGCGCCGCGAGGCTGCCGGTGAACGCCGTGAGTGTGATCCAGGCCGTGCGCATCATCCGTGGGACTCCGCCGCTCTGCTGCCTAACGCTTGAGGTGCGCCCCCGTGCACAAGCCTATCCCAAGGCAGCGCCATAGCCTACATTGACCCCATGCGCGAAGATCCTGCCGACTCTGCCGCTGCCGTCCGCGAGTCACTGAGCTACCCGTTCGAAGCCACCCCACAGCCGGGGCAGGCGCTCGAAGTGGCGCCGGGCGTGCGCTGGCTGCGCATGCGCCTGCCCGTGCCGGCGCTCAATCACATCAACGTCTGGGCGCTCGAGGATGGTCCGGGCTGGACGCTGGTCGACACCGGCATGGACACACCGGACACCGTAGCGGACTGGCAGAGCGCCCTCTCCGGCGTACTCGCCGCACACCCGGTGACCCGAGTCGTCTGTACGCACATGCATCCCGATCACATCGGCATGTCGGGTTGGCTCACCCGCCAGCACGACTGTCGGTTGTGGACGACGCGGCTCGAGTACGTGACCTGCCGCATGCTGGTGGCGGATACCGGGCGCGAGGCCCCGGCCGATGGCGTGCGCTTCTATCACGCCGCCGGCTGGGACGAGGCCGCTCTCGAGCACTACCGCGCGCGCTTCGGCGGCTTCGGCAAGGCGGTGTACGCTCTGCCCGACAGCTATCGACGGGTGATGGACGGCGAGGACCTCACTATCGGCGGCCGCAGCTGGCGCGCCGTGGTCGGGCGCGGGCACTCGCCCGAGCATCTGTGCCTGCATTGTCCCGAGCTCCGCGTGCTGATCTCGGGCGATCAGGTGCTGCCGAG
>DATMQL010000480.1:0-16294 GCA_035566815.1 Steroidobacteraceae bacterium
TACGTGAACGGTGAGCTGATCGGTGGATGCGACATCGCTCTGGAGATGTATCGCAGTGGTGAGCTGAAGAAACTGTTGGGCGAAGTCGGCGCGACGGCCGCCGCCTAATTCGCGTCGGTTCGAGCTATGTGGCGACCGCGGCGGCCTTCCGGTCCCGCGGTCGTTTTCGCATGTCTAAGCGAGGGGCGGCAGTGCGGGCGCCGGCGCTTCCGTTTCCAACTGCACCTCTTCGCTGACCGTCTCGCTGGCGGCGGAGATCCACCCCAGCGAACACGCACGCTCTTCTGCTTCACGGAAGCTGTCGCGCAGGCGGTTTGAAATGATGCAGAACAGGTCCGCGGTGAGCTCTGCATCGTAGGACGCGGAGTGCGCGCTGCTCGAATCCCAGGTCAGGCCCGCCACCGTCACCGCCTTGGCCAATACCGTCTGTCCCAGTGCGGCGCCCGCTAAAGTCGCCGTGTCGAAACTGGAGAAGGGGTGAAAGGGATTCCGTTTCACGTCGGCCCGGTTCACCGCGGCATTCAGAAACCCGAGATCGAAGGCGGCGTTATGCCCCACGAGAATGGCGCGGCGGCAGTTGTAGTCGCGTACGGCGTGGCGGATTTCGCGGAAGATTCTTTGTAGCGCATCCCGTTCGGGCAAAGCCGGGCGCAACGGGTGATGCGGGTCGATTCCCGTAATCGACAGAGCCGCCGGGTCCAGGCGGCCGCCCTCGAAGGGTTTCACGTGATAGCTGTGCGTAGGCCCGCGCCGCAGCGTGCCGTCGGGATCCATCTCGACAATGACGGCCGCGATCTCGAGGAGGGC
This sequence comes from Steroidobacteraceae bacterium, assembly GCA_035566815.1. GTDB lineage: Bacteria > Pseudomonadota > Gammaproteobacteria > Steroidobacterales > Steroidobacteraceae > 13-2-20CM-66-19. Next base: position 808 of record DATMQL010000480.1, read on the forward strand.
GTCGGTTGCAGCGTGAAATCCTCCAGTCTCTACGTCGATGACGACAGGCAGAAAGCCCCGGAAGCGTCGTGCCATGAGGCGCGCTGCCGCAAGGCGTTGCGCCATCAACTCAGCTTCGTTCATGCATACTCCCATTCGCCATGCGCCAGGCAATCCGCTCGCCCGCCCGCAAGGGCACGATCTCGGCGGAACCGAACGGATAGTGCGCCGGAACGTCCCATTCGTCCTTGACGAGGGTGATCCTTTCCGAGTTCCGCGGCAAGCCGTAGAAGTCGGCGCCGAAGTGCGACGCGAATCCCTCCAACTTGGGTAGCGCGCCGATGGCCTCGAAGACTTCTGCATACAGCTCGATACCCGCATGCGCTGAGAAGATTCCCGCACACCCGCAGGCGGTCTCCTTCGTGTGCCGCGCATGGGGCGCACTATCGGTGCCGAGGAAAAACCGCTGATCGCCACTGGCGATCACGTCGAGCAGTGTGCGGCGGTCGGGCTCGGTTTTCAGCACCGGCAGGCAATACAGATGGGGCCGGATGCCACCCGCGAACAGTGCATTCCGATTCATCATCAGATGTTGCGGAGTGACTGTCGCGGCAACACCCTCGCGCGCGTGCAGGACGAATCGGGCGGCGGCGCTCGTCGTGATGTGCTCGAAGACGATTTTCAGGCTGGGGAATCGCTCGACCGTCGGTGCAAGCACGGCGTCGATGAATCGGGCCTCACGATCGAACACATCGACGTCCGGATCCGTGACTTCGCCGTGAACCTGCAGGACGAGGCCCACTTCACTCATGCGGGCCAACACGGATTCGACCTTGCGGATGTCGGTGACGCCCGCGTCGGAGTGGGTCGTCGCGCCGGCCGGGTAGAGTTTGATTCCGAGGACCAGGCCGCTGGCCTTGGCGCGGTCGACCTCCGCCGGGCTGGTGCGGTCGGTCAGATACAACGTCATCAGCGGCTCGAACTGCACGCCGGCCGGTAGCGCATCGAGGATGCGGCTGCGATAGGCGAGCGCCTGCTCGGTTGTCGTGACCGGCGGCTTGAGGTTCGGCATGACAATCGCGCGCGCGAAACGCGCGGCGGTGAATGGCAGGACGGCGCGGAGTGCCTCGCCATCGCGCAGATGCAGGTGCCAGTCGTCCGGGCGTCGTAGGGTGAGCGTGTTCAATCGAGTATGTTCTGTTTGAGGATGAGCTCGAGAGCGTAGCGGACGCCGAAGCCGGTTACCTCGGTGTTGATGTGCCCGAGTCCGCCGCTGCGGGTGGAGGAAGACAGGTCGACGTGCACCCAGGGAATGTCCTCTGGAACGAAACGGCTCAGAAAACGGGCCGCAAGAATGTGGTCGCCTTTGCCTTCGACCGCACACTGCACGATGTCCGCCACCTTGCTCTCGAGATCGGAGTCGTAGTCCGCGTCGAACGGAAAATTCCAGACGCGCTCGCCGCTGGCGCGACCGGCCTCGACGAGTCGCTCCACCAGCGCCGGGCGGTTGGTGAAGACGCCGCTCATGCGCTCCGTCAGAGCGTATACAGCGGCACCGGTGAGCGTGGCGAAGTCGATCATGAACTTTGGCTTGGTGCGCGCGGCCAGCGCCAGCGTGTCAGCGAGCACCATACGGCCTTCGGCATCCGTGTGGATGATCTGAATTGTGACGCCGTTCACAGCGCGCACCACCTCTTGCGGGCGGTAAGCCTTCGGGCCGATGTTGTTTTCAGTGATCGCGAGCCACGCATCGGCTGCCAGGGGCGCGCGGAGCTCCGCCAACGCGATGAGCGTCGCGAGTGCTACGGCGCTACCACCCATGTCGGTGTGCATGTCCAGCATCGAGCGATGCGGCTTCAGATTCACGCCGCCAGTGTCGAACAGAATACCCTTGCCGACGAGCGCGATGTCCGGAGTGCGCGCCGCCTTGCGGCGCGTCGGACGATATTTCAGATGAGCGATGCCTGCGACGCGCTGCTCGTTGGCAGCGGAGACGGCCAGAAACGCATTCGCACCCGCGCGACGCAATGCCTCTTCGTCCAACCACTTGAAGCCGAGACCATGATTACGCGCCAGTTCGGCAATCGCACGATGATAGCCGCGCGAGTCCAGGATGTTGGGTGGCAGTGATGTCAGCCAACGCGCCAGATTGGTGCCGCGAGCGACGGCCGCCCCATAGCGTGTGTCGCCGCCCTCATAGCCGTGAAGAATGATCTGTTTTACGTGGCGCTCGTGGGTCGACGGCGCGCGCAAGGTTGGTAACGGAAACGAGTGCGCGAGAGAGGCGGCAAGCAGTGCGTCGAGAGCAGCCTGCGCGGGTGCGCCCTGCTTGGAAGACACAGGCCCCAGTGCCACGAGGCCCAGGGTCGCGGGATCGCGCGACACGACTTCCTTGAGCATCCGCCCGGCAAGAGCAAGCCTCTCGAAAGTGCTGGCCTCCGCCCCTATATAGCCTACGACGGCGAGTGTCTGGCGGCGATTGCTCAGCACCGTCGTGCGTACGGTCCCTGCGCGGGGCGGTGTCCGTGCGTTGAGCTCCTGCCAGCGCTCACTTTCCGGCAGTTGCCGGAAAAGCTCCTTTTCGCTGGGCATGGGTGCGATGACCAGCAGGGCATCGGACGCACCCGCCGCTCTGGCACGGGTTTTTACGATCTCGGGCAGGGTCGCGGTCGGGAGCAGCGCGATCCCGCGAGGGCCGGTGGCATTAGATCTCACATCATTCCTGTAGCGTGCAGCTTGCTTGACCATCGCGAGTGAAACCCGGATCATTGCGCCGCTTGTGTAGAGGCGAATTCTCTCGCTACGTTGCTGTCGGCGCTGCCTATTTTATCTTCTTCGCGCAGCACGCTCGCGACAACTTTACGTGGTGTCGCCTACAAGCGGCGCAATTGCGACTTGAGCGGACCGCATGACAGAACTCCCTAAGCTGGAAGACCTCGATCCCGTTGAAACCCAGGAATGGCTCGAGTCGATTGACTCGGTGCTGAAGCTGCACGGCCCGGAGCGTGCACATTTCATCCTGGAACGGCTGATTGATTACACGCGCCGCAGCGGCGCTTATCTGCCGTTCAAGCCGAACACGGCTTACGTCAACACCATTCCCACCGGCCGCGAGCCCGAGTATCCGGGCAACCGCGCGCTCGAGCGTCGCATCGAGGCGTACATCCGCTGGAACGCCATGGCGATGGTGGTACAGGCGAACCGCATGTCCTCCGAGTACGGCGGACACCTTTCGAGCTATGCGTCTTCCGCGACTTTGTATGAAGTGGGCTTTAATCACTTCTGGCGCGCCGCCTCCGAAAAGCATCCGGGCGATATGGTCTTCATGCAGGGCCACTCGTCCCCTGGTGTCTACGCGCGCGCCTATCTCGAAGGCCGTCTCACCGAGGAGCAGCTGCGCCACTTCCGCCAGGAGGCGGGCGGACCCGGAATAGGCCTGTCTTCTTATCCGCATCCGTGGCTCATGCCGGACTTCTGGCAGTTCCCCACGGTGTCCATGGGACTGGGTCCCATGATGGCCATCTTCCAGGCGCGCTTCGTGCGCTACCTCGAGCACCGGGGGATGGCGAAACCTTCCGACCGCAAGGTCTGGGCGTTTCTCGGTGACGGCGAGATGGACGAGCCCGAGTCGATGGGCGCGCTCACCATGCCGGTGCGCGAAGGTCTCGACAACCTCATCTTCGTCATCAATTGCAACTTGCAGCGGCTCGACGGGCCGGTGCGCGGCAACGGCAAGATCATCCAGGAGCTCGAGGCGGCATTCCTCGGCGCGGGTTGGAATGTCATCAAGGTGTTGTGGGGGTCCCGCTGGGATCCGCTGCTCGCGCGCGACAGCAAAGGCCTGCTACGACGCGTGATGGAGGATTCCGTCGACGGCGAGTACCAGAACTTCAAGGCGAAGGGCGGCGCGTACACGCGCGAGCACTTCTTCGGGAAGTATCCGGAGTTGAAGGCGATGGTCGCCAACATGTCGGATGAGGAGATCTGGCGCCTGAACCGCGGCGGCCACGATCCGCGCAAGGTGTATGCGGCTTACGCCGCGGCCATGACCCACAAGGGCCAGCCCACCGTCATTCTCGCGAAGACCGTGAAGGGCTTCGGCCTCGGCAAGGGCGGCGAAGGGCAGATGGTTGCCCACCAGCAGAAGAAGCTCTCCGAGGAGGACCTGCGCGCCTTCCGCGACAGATTCAACATCCCCGTCTCGGACGAGGATATCGCCCGCCTGCCGTTCCGGAAGCCGGACGAAAGCTCCGAAGAAGCCCGTTATCTCCAGGAGAGGCGCGCGTCGTTCGGCGGTTACCTGCCGGCGCGGCGTAAGGAAGCACAGCCGCTGGCGATTCCGCCGCTGGAAGCGTTCCAACCGGTGCTCGAAGGCACCGGCGAGCGTGAAATTTCCACGACCATGGCGTTCGTCCGCCTGCTGACGATCCTGTTGAAAGACAAGAACATCGGCAAGAACATCGTGCCGATCGTGCCTGACGAGGCGCGCACCTTCGGTATGGAGGGTTTGTTCCGCCAGATCGGCATTTATTCATCCGTTGGGCAGCTCTACACGCCGCAGGATGCCGAGACCCTCATGTCCTACCGCGAGGACAAGAAGGGCCAGATGATCGAGGAAGGTATCAACGAGGCCGGTGGGCTCGCGTCCTGGATTGCAGCGGGTACCGCGTACAGCAATCACGGCGTCAACATGGTGCCGTTCTACATCTACTACTCGATGTTTGGTTTCCAGCGGGTTGGCGACTTCATCTGGGCCGCCGGCGACATCCAGGCGCGCGGCTTCCTGTTGGGCGCCACCGCGGGACGCACCACGCTGGCGGGTGAAGGTCTCCAGCACCAGGACGGACACAGCCAACTCGTCGCGACCACCGTGCCGAATTGCGTCGCGTACGATCCGACCTATGCGTACGAGCTCGCGGTCATCGTTCATGACGGCATGCGCCGCATGTACGTCGAGCAGGAGAACATTTTCTATTACCTCACGGTAATGAATGAGAATTACCCGCAGCCCGCGCTGCCGCAGGGCGTGGAGCAGGGCATTCTCAAGGGGGGCTACCTGTTGCAGTCCGGTGGCCGTGGCAAGGTACGCGCCACGTTGCTGGGCTCGGGCACCATCCTGCGTGAATGTCTGGCGGCCGCGAAGATTCTCGAGAACGACTACGGCATTCCAGCCGATGTTTTCTCGATCACCAGCTTCAGCGAGCTGCGGCGTGAGGCACTCGAAACCGAGCGTTGGAACCTGATGCATCCGACCGAGACGCCGCGCGTCCCGTATGTCGAGTCGCTGTTGAAAGAGCACGAGGGTCCGGTCGTTGCGGCGACCGACTATATGCGGATCGTCCCGGATCAGGTCCGGGAATGGGTCGGTGGTCGTTACGTCACGCTCGGCACTGACGGCTACGGCCGCTCCGATTCCCGCGCGGCTCTGCGCAAACACTTCGAAGTCGACCGGAACTACATCACCATCGCCGCCCTGAAGGCGCTTGCGGATGACGGCAAAGTCGATCAGGCGACGCTCGTCGGCGCGATGAAAACGCTCGGCGTCGATCCCTCCAAGCCCGTACCCTGGAAAGTCTGAAGGCCCTATAGCGATGAACGCGGCTGTGCACCTCGTAGAAGTGCGAGTGCCCGACATGGGCAACTTCAAGGACGTCGCTGTCATCGACGTTCTCGTCAAACCTGGCGAGAGCATCGAGCCGGAGGCGCCGCTCGTAACCCTCGAGACCGAGAAGGCGACGATGGATGTTCCATCCACCGCCAGCGGAGTCATCGAGAAAATTCATGTCGCCAAGGGCGGCACGGTGTCGACCGGCGATCTCATCGCTACGGTGAGAGCGGCGGCGGCAGAGCCGAGTGCGGGAGCGGCCAAAACCGGCGGTGCGGACGCTCTGGCAGCGGCCGCTGGGTCCGGTGGCGCTGCGGTGCAATCGCCGGCAACTCCGTCTGCGGCTTCTGCTACTGCCAAAGCTTCCCCTGCGTCGCCGTCTCCGGCGGCGGCACCCGCCGCTGCGAAGCCAACGGCAGCTTCTGCGCCGGCTGCGCCGGCAACGACAACGTCTGCTAACGCAACGCCGCCTGCGAAAGCTGTCACACCCGCGACTAAAACAGGGCTTCCGCCGATCAACGAGCCCGGGTTCTCTCAAGCCCATGCGGGGCCGTCGGTTCGTAAATTCGCGCGCGAGCTCGGCGTCGACCTGACACGAGTCAAGGGAAGCGGCTTCAAGGGCCGTATCACGCACGATGACGTCAAAGGGTTTGTGAAGAGCTCTCTGGCTGCGCCTGCTCCGGCCGCGGCGCGCGCGCCGGCGGGTGGCGGAGGCGGTCTGCCAGTCATTCCGGCCATCGACTTCTCGCTGTTCGGTCCGGTAGAAACCAAGCCGCTGTCGCGTATTCAAAAGATCTCGGGTCCGCGTCTGCATGCGAGCTGGGTCAATATCCCGCACGTCACGCAGTTCGACGAAGCCGACATCACCGATCTCGAGACTACGCGTAACAAGCTCAAGGAGAAGGCGTCGCAGGCGGGCATCAAGCTCACGCCGTTGGCCTTCATCGTGCGGGCTTGTGTGCGGGCGCTGCAGGAGTTTCCGCAGTTCAACGCTTCGCTCGATCCGAGCGGCGCCAACCTCGTTCTCAAGAAATACTTCAATATCGGGTTCGCCGCCGACACGCCGAACGGCCTCGTCGTCCCGGTCGTCCACGACGCGAACCGTAAAGACATCTACGAGGTCGCGCGCAGCCTCGGGGAGCTGTCCGAAAAAGGTCGCGCGGGTAAGTTGTCGCCTAACGACATGCAGGGCGGCTGCTTCACGATCTCGAGCCTGGGGGGTATCGGCGGTACGGCGTTCACGCCGATCATCAATGCTCCCGAGGTGGCGATTCTCGGTGTATCGCGTTCTGCGATGCGACCGGTATATCGCGACGGCACTTTTGTGCCGCGTCTGATTCTGCCGTTGTCGCTGTCTTACGATCATCGCGTGATCGATGGGGCGACCGCGGCGCGCTTTACTACCTTCCTGGCCGAGAGTCTGGCCAACGTGGCTGGCCTCCTCGAGGCGGTGCCATGAGTCGCGTCGACTTAGTTATTCCTGACATCGGCAGTGCTCATGACGTCGACGTGGTCGATGTCCTGGTGAAACCCGGTGATGTTGTCGAAGTCGACACGCCGCTGGTTACCCTCGAAACCGACAAGGCCTCGATGGATGTGCCGTCGACCTCGGCCGGTAAGGTCGCGGAAGTGCTGTTGAAGCGGGGCGACAAGGCTTCGGCCGGCACGGTGATCGCGCGAGTCGAGACTAACGCGCAGGGTGCGCCGGCGGGCGCCAAGGGGCCCGCGGCAACTGGTGCTGGCGCGGAAGCCACGTTTGCCGAGTCGTTCGACGCTGAAGAATTGGAGCGCACTGTCACGCAGCCGGTGCTCAAACAGGGCGCGCCGCCGCCAGCCTCGTCTGGAAATGGCGCTGAGCAACCGACGTCGAGCGCGGAACCGGCGCCCGCCGCTCGACCGGGCGCCGCATCGGCAACACCCGGGATCGCCGCCTCAGCGAGCGCTTCGGCGCCACCGCTGGCGGCCCGCCAGGAATCGGCTGGCGACACGGTGCGCATGCCCATTCCGGACCTGAGCCGTCTCGAGCGCGGTGAAGTTGAATTCAATCGCTCGACGCAGTTGCTGGTGCTCGGCTCCGGTCCCGGCGGCTACACCGCCGCCTTCCGGGCCGCCGATCTCGGCATGCAGGTCACGATGGTCGAGCGTTGGTCGAACCTCGGCGGCGTTTGCTTGAATGTAGGGTGTATTCCCTCGAAGGCGTTGCTGCACGCCGCGAAGGTCATCGAAGAGGCCGAGTCGATGTCCGAGCACGGCATCGCATTTGGAGCGCCCGCGCTCGACCTCGAAAAACTGCGTGAATGGCAGGGCTCGATCGTCAAGAAACTGACGGGGGGTCTGCGGCTGTTGTCGAAGCAGCGCAAGGTCGATGTCGTGCAGGGAACGGGTCGCTTCGTCAGCCCGAACGTGCTCGAGGTCATGAGCAACAGCGGCTCCGAGCGTATCCGCTTCGATCAATGCATCATCGCGGTGGGCTCCGAAGCCATCCGTTTACCGGGAATGCCGGCCGATCCGCGGATCATGGATTCCACGGATGCGTTGACGCTGCCTGAGTTCTCCGGCGGCCTGTTGGTCATCGGCGGCGGCATCATTGGACTCGAGATGGCTTGTGTCTATGACGCGCTCGGCAGCCGTGTCAGTGTCGTAGAGCTGACTCCGCAGCTCATTCCCGGCTGTGATCCGGACCTCGTGCGGCCTCTCGAGCGCCGCATACGCGGTCGCTACGAGCAGATTCTGCTCGGGACGAAGGTCACCAAGGTCGAGGCGTTGTCCGAAGGACTGCGCGTGACATTCGAGGGCGAGAAGGCCCCGGCACCCACGATGTTCGAGCGTGTGCTCGTGGCTGTCGGTCGCGTACCTAACGGCAAGACGATTGCCGCGGATGTCGCCGGCGTCAAGGTATCCGATCGCGGCTTCATTCCGGTCGACAAACAGATGCGGACCAACGTGCCCCACATCTTTGCGATTGGTGATGTCGCGTCCATGCCGATGTTGGCGCACAAGGCAATGCACGAAGCGAAGGTCGCCGCGGAAGTGGCCGCAGGAGAGCCCAGGGCTTTCGACGCACGCGCGATACCTTCTGTTGCTTACACGGATCCGGAGATTGCCTGGGTCGGTCTCACGGAGACCGAGGCCAAGGAGAAGAATATTCCCTACAGGAAGGGGGCCTTCCCCTGGGTGGCGAGCGGGCGGTCCCTCTCCATCGGGCGGGATGAAGGCTTCACCAAGATGCTGTTCGACCCGGAGACGCACCGCGTACTGGGTGGCGGCGTCGTTGGTACGAATGCCGGCGAGTTGATCAGCGAGATTGCGCTCGCCGTCGAGACCGGCAGCGACGCGTCGGATGTCGGACTGACCATCCACCCGCATCCCACTTTGTCAGAAACCGTCGCCGCAGCCGCGGATGCGTTCGAAGGCACACTGACCGACTTGTACATTCCGAAGAAATAGGTCTGGAAAGACCATGTCGCGCTGGCTGCAGGCGCGGCCGTATCTTCTGACCGGCGCGCTGTGTTGGAGCAACCTGAAGCGTCGTAACAGGGCGCTTCTCCCCGCGATCATTGGCCTGTTACTTCTTTGCGCCGGGCTCCTCGCCGTTCCGGCGGTCGGCGTCTTTCTCGAGGTCATCGCTCAATACCCCGTTACCCCGTTCGTGCTCCTGGCGGCGAGTTGCGCGGTAACCACGGCGCGTCGCAAGACGAGCGTGTACCGAAGTCTGGTTGACTCGTGGCTGGCGCCGCTTGCCGCGCCGTCCTCGGTCTTCATCCGCATGGCGCTCGCGCCTCTGTTGCAACTCCTCCTTCTGCTGTTGGCCATAGCGGTCCCGGTTCTCGCCGGCTCGCTGAGCCGCGCCGGCGCCGTGACGCTCTGGTCCGTCGTGAGCGGTGCCTATGTCGCTGGCTTCGTAGTGGGTTGGCTGGCGCCGCATGACAAGAGCGTCGGTGCGCCGAACTTTCACTATGCGGCGGTCCGCAAGCCCCGGGCGAATTGGGCGCAGGCGCCCGGACTGGAACCGCTGTCTTACTGGCCGATGGGGCAGGTACGCGTCTCCACCAAGCCCAAGGTGACTGCGAGCGCGCTGTTGTTCGTATTGATGGCGCTTCCGATGGGTACCGGTGGTGAGCAGGCGATCGCGATTGCCGCCGGCTCCTGGGTGGTGTTTTACCTGATGGCGCTGGACGTTTCGGCCATGCGGATTGCGTTCCGCGCGGCACGCTGGCTCGCACCGACGACGGTGCGGTACTTTCCATTTACGGTTGCGTTGGGATACCGGGTGGTGTTGGCGCAATTGTGGACGTGTGGATGGGTCGTGTTCCTGGGTTCTGCCACGACTTTTCACGGAGCGTTGCGCTTGGGGCTGACGCTGACCGTCGGCTGTTTGCTTTCATCGTGCGTCACGGTGGCCGTGGCATGCTGGTTTGCCATGAGGTCCAGATGAACACTGAAGCGAGCGCCCTGACGGTTGAGCACTTGTATGCGAGCTACGAAAAGCACGCGGTATTGATCGACGTGAACCTTACGGTCGCGCGCGGCGAGTGGGTGGCGCTTCTCGGACCTAACGCGAGCGGGAAGTCCACGCTGCTTCATTGCGTAGCGGGAATGATGGCTCCAAAGTCCGGCGCCGTCGTGATCTGCGGTCATTCCCTGCAGGGCGATCCGCGGGCAGCGAAAGGGAAGTTGGGGTTTGCTTGCGCGCCCGAACGCCTGCCCGGACTGTTGACTGGCCGGCAGTGCCTGGAAATCTACGCCGCGGCGAAAGGGTTGCCGTCAATCGATGCCGACGTGCTGCAGCTCGCCGAGAGCTTTCAATATCTGGCGATGCTCGACCGGTTCGTGGATGCCTACTCGCTGGGGACGCGGCAGAAACTCGCCGTCCTGCTGGCGTTGCTCGGTGAGCCGCAGCTGGTTGTCCTGGACGAGGCATTCAACGGGCTGGATCCCGCCAGCTCGTTGGCTCTGAAGCACCACCTGCGGGCGCGTGTCTCGGAAGGGAAATGCAGCGTTTTGCTGGCGACGCACGCGCTCGATATCGTCGAGCGGTACGCTGACAGGGCCGCGCTGCTCCTCGATGGCCGGATCGCGCACCAGTGGCGTAAGGATGAGCTGACGGCGATGAGGGCGAAGTCGGAGGAGGGATTCGAGGCGGCGCTGGCCGCTGTCGCGGTCGAGGTCGAGAGTAAGTAGGCCCGGTCTCAGCTCGCCAGCTTGCGCAGACGCTCCAGATAGACCTGCTCGTCCGGCATGCTCCCCTGCCGCTGCGCTTCCCACAAGGTTTCCGCCAGGGGCTCCAGCATGGCGTGCTCGGCCTCGTGCGCTCCTAAACGCGCCGCAAGCCTCTGGTGGACCTCCGTAATGCCAGCCGGCCGATTGGTGGCCACCTGCTCGCGGATCGCCAGGTGCAGGCCCATATGCAGGAAGGGGTTTGCCTGGCCACCCTCGGGGGTGAATTCGGCGCCCACGGCTCCCTCACCGGCCTCGAGCCATGTGACATATTCCGGGTGCTCAGCGATGACCGCGGCGAGCTGTGCCTCGAGCGGCTGGAGAGGCTCGCGAGCGCTGAATTTGCGCCACGCCTCCAGGTACATGCGGCGCATCTGATCGCGATTCTGGCCGGCGAAGAAGGGCATGGCGTTATTCAGGGGGCCCGGGGCCGTCGGGACGTTTTGCCAGGGGTCGAATTTCGCTGCGCCGAGCGCCCCGGTGAGCCTTTCATGGGGTGCGGTCTCTCGTGCGCTGGTGCTGGCGTCTTATCCGGATATTCGCACAAGTCCTTGATGATGCACTTCGGACACGCCGGTGTACGAGCTAAGCAGACATAGCGTCCGTGTAGCAACAGCCAGTGATGCGCGTCTTTCCTGAACTCATCCGGCGTATTGCGCATGAGCGCGTCTTCGACGGCGCGCGGCGTTTTGCCGGGCGCCAGTCCGGTCCGGTTCGCCACGCGGAAGATGTGGGTATCGACGGCGATTTCGACCTGTCCAAACACCATGTTGAGGACGACGCTGGCTGTCTTGCGGCCCACGCCTGGCAGCGCCTCGAGGGCCTCCCGGTCCGCGGGCACTTCGCCGCCGTGTTTCTCGATGAGCTGCCGGCAAAGCCCGATCAGGTTCTTCGTCTTGGCGTTATACAGACCGACCGTCTTGAGATAGGGCTTCACCCCGTCCTCGCCGAGTTTGAGCAGAGCCTCAGGGGTGTTGGCGACGGGAAAGAGTTTGCGGGTCGCGCCGTTCACACTCTTGTCAGTCGTATGCGCCGACAACATGACCGCAACGAGCAGCTCGAACGGGGTGTTGTAGAGCAGCTCGGTCGTCGGTTCCGGATTGGCGGCCTGCAACCGGCGATAGATGGCCTTGCGTGTCGCCAGGTGCAAGTCTGTCATCCAGGAGAGCGGGCCTGGCGAGCGGCCTGCTTGCGCGCCGCCAGTATGGCAGCCTGCTCATTCGCCTGGCGCGCCAGCCGCGCAGTGTGCGCGTAGAACCGCTCCCGGTTGAGGTTAGGTTCAGGCGCGGGTGACGCGTCGGCGAGCCCCGCGCGCGGGACCATCTTTATGCAATCCACGGGGCAAGGCGTAATACACAACTCACAACCTGTGCAGAGCTCGGCGACCACGGTGTGCATCTGCTTGCGAGCACCGACGATGGCGTCGACAGGGCACGGTGGCAGGCACTTCGCGCAACCGATGCAGATGTCCTCGTCGATCTCGGCCACCAGTGGAGCGCTTTCGACCCCGTTTGCCGGGTTCAGCGGTAGCGCTTCGCGACGCAGGAGGGTGGCAAGCGTGTTGATCGTCGCCGCGCCGCCAGGAGGGCACTGATTGATCTCGGCAACGCCGCCCGCTATCGCTTCGGCATAGGGCCGGCAGCCGTTGTAGCCGCAACGCGTGCACTGGGTCTGCGGCAACAGTACATCGATGTCGTCGGCGGCCACCATTTAGCTGATCTTCATTCCCGGGGTCGCGCCGGTGTCGGGCGAGAGAATGAACAGCCCCGGACCCGCGCCGCTTGCCGCGAGGACCATTCCTTGTGACACGCCGAATTTCATTTTGCGAGGCGCCAGGTTGGCCACGACCACGGTGAGGCGGTCTTTGAGTGCCGCCGGGTCGTAGGCGGACTTGATTCCCGCGAATACAGTGCGGGTTTCCGAACCCAGGTCGAGTGTGAGCTTCAACAGCTTGTCGGAGCCTTCCACGTACTCGGCGTTCGCGATGCGCGCGACGCGCAGATCGATCTTTTTGAAGTCGTCGATGGTGATCGTGGCGGGCGTCGTGGCGTCTCCCGCAGTTGTCGCTACCGCACCGGCCGTCGCGCCGCTCGCAGAGGCCGCGCCAGCGGTCGGTCCGGTCGCACCCTTGGACGCTGCTGCCTTGCCTTGCCCCTTCCCGGCACTTCCCTTCGCAGGCTCGCTCTCGATACCAAACAGCGCGTCGAGTTGCTTCGGATCGACGCGTGTCATCAGATGATGGTAGGGATTCACTCGCGTCGGGAGCACCTCGGCGTCGCTCCATACAAATGGCCGATCGAGGCCAAACAGCTCCTTCGCGACACGCTCGGCAACCTGCGGCAGCACGGGCGCGAGCAACACCGTCAGCAACTTGAATCCCTGCAACGCGCGCGAGCACACGTCCTGCAGCTCAGGAAAGCTCGCCGGGTCCTTCGCAAGTATCCACGGCTGATGCGCGTCGAAGTCCTGGTTGATGCGGTCGGCGATGGCCATCGCATCCCGCATGGCCTTACCGAGCTCGCGCGCCTCGTAGTTCTCGCGCGCGAGAGTGGCCTGCGAGCGGGCCTCGTGCGCCAGCAGCTTCGTGTCGCCGCCGTACTTGAGCTCGCCCCCGAAATGCTTCGTGATGAAATTCGCCGCGCGGCTGGCGATGTTGACATACTTGCCAATCAGGTCGCTGTTGACGCGTGCAATGAAATCGTCCGGGTTGAAATCGAAGTCCTCGACGTTCGCGTTCAACTTCGCCGCGATGTAATACCGCAGCCATTCCGCGTTCATGCCAACATCGAGGTAGCGCAGCGGGCTCAAGCCCGTGCCGCGCGACTTCGACATCTTCTCGCCGGACAGCTGGATGAACCCGTGGACGTACACGTGGTCAGGGACCTTGTACGGCGCTCCGGCGAACTGCAGCATCGCCGGCCAGAACAAGGTGTGGAAATAGATGATGTCCTTACCGATGAAGTGAATCTGCTCGGTGTCGGACGCCGACAGAAACTCCTCGAAGCTGCGCGGCTCGCCCCGGGCACGAGCCTTACCGCTGTCGAAGTAGTTTTTAAGCGAGGCGAGGTAGCCGACCGGCGCATCCAGCCACACATAGAAGTATTTCCCGGGCGCATCCGGGATCGGGATGCCGAAGTAGGGCGCATCGCGCGAGATATCCCAATCGCCGAGCACCTGATCGCTCTTGTCTTCGCCCTGGCCGGAGAGCCACTCCTTCGCCTTGTTGGCCACCTGCCCCTGGAGCCGTCCCGGCGTGTCGAGCCACCTGCGCAGGAATTCGATACAACGCGGATCGGAAAGCCGGAAGAAGTAATGATCGGAAGTCTTCAGTATCGGCTTGGCGCCCGAGAGCGTGGAGTAGGGATTGATCAGATCCGTCGGCGAGTACACGGTGCTGCATACCTCGCACGCGTCGCCGTACTGGTCCTTCGAATGGCAATTGGGGCATTCGCCCTTGATGTACCGATCGGCGAGGAACATGGCCTTCACCGGATCGTAGAATTGCTCTACCGGCTTCACGTACACGAGGCCGGCGTTCTTCAGCCTCGTATAAATGTCCTGCGACAGCGCCACGTTCTCCGGCGAGTCCGTGGAATGCCAGTTGTCGAAGGCGATGTGAAAGCCTTGCAGGTACTGCGGCCGACCCGCCGCGATGCGCGCGACGAGCTCCTGCGGGGTGACCCCTTCGGCCTCGGCTTTGAGCATGATGGGTGCGCCATGCGCATCGTCCGCGCACACGAAATGCACCTCGTTTCCGAGCATTCTCTGGAAGCGCACCCAGATGTCGGCCTGGATGTACTCCGTGATGTGCCCGATATGAAACGGGCCGTTCGCGTAGGGGAGCGCGGTCGTGACAAAGAGTTTGCGGATCATCCCGCTAGTCTACCGGAAATGGCCTCTCCGGCATCCGCCCAGCGTTGCGGCGGCCGCCCTGCGCCGGGCGGCTTGCGCGCTCAGCCGGCGTCCCTGATGGCCTCGAATTTCGCCTTGTTGATCGCCTTTTTGAAGGCCTCTTTACCGGTGATCTGGCGGCTGTCGAGCAGCTGTTGGATCGCCGTGTCCATGGTGCGCATGCCGAAGGCTCCGCCCGCCTGCATGACGTTCTCGAGCTGGTCGAGCTTGCCCTGGCGGATGAGGTTGGAGGCGGCGTTCGTGTTGACGAGGATTTCCAGCGCCGCGACCCGGCCGCTTTTGTCGGCTTTTTGCAGGAGCTGCTGCGAGACCACGCCGCGCAGCGACGTGGAGATCATCGTCCGCACGTGCGATTGCTTATCCGAAGGGAAGACGTTGATGATGCGGTCGACCGTCGGGCCCGCACCGTTGGTGTGCAGAGTGCCCATGACGAGAATGCCCATCTCCGCTGCAGTGACCGCGATACTCATCGTCTCGAGGTCGCGCAACTCGCCCACCAGGATGACGTCGGGATCCTCGCGCAGGGCGGAGTGCAGCGCGGCCGCGAAACTCGGGCTGTGGACGCCGATCTCGCGCTGGCTGATGAGGCAGCTCTTGCGCAGGTGCACGAATTCGATCGGGTCCTCAATCGTAAGAATGTGGCCCTTCACCCGCGTGTTGATGTCGTCGATCATCGCGGCGAGGGTGGTGGACTTGCCCGAGCCCGTTTTTCCGGTCACCAGGATGAGTCCGTTGTTGGCGCGGCACATCTGGCGCACGGCCTCGGGAATCTTG
>DATMQL010000481.1:0-6030 GCA_035566815.1 Steroidobacteraceae bacterium
GAACGTGCGCGCGAGTTGTTGTCGCAGGCCCTGCAGTGGCTGGCTAACGCGAGGCAGGCCATTCATATCACGCCGGTCGCCTGGCTGGCCGAGCTCCTCTATACGATAGCGGTAGCACAGGTTCGCGTGCAACGGACTTCGGACGCGCTTGACACGCTCGAACAGGCACTGGGCGCGGGCTGGCACGACGCGGATTGGCTCGAGCGGGACCCGGAAATGCGTCCTCTGCTTCGCGAGCCTCGGTTCGTCGGCTTCATCGAGCAGGTGAGGCGGCTTCCCACCGTGGAGATCGCGACTCCGGACCTCACTGCGCGCTGATCAATGTGGCCTCGGTCGAGGGCCTACAGGGTTGAGCCACCGGCGCGTGCCAACGGATCTGGTCGTGACCAGTTTCTCCTCCAAGTCGGAGCTGGCGCTGCACCTCGGCCAGGACAAGCATGGCAACCACCTGGTGCTCGTTGGCTATGCCAGCCCAGGCGTCGGCGCCCTCGACGTCTCGAACTCCGATGCCGTGGTGGGTCAGGACCCGACCAATCCAGTGTCCTTCGCCTTCGGCAGCAACCATGCTTTCCACCGCATCATCGTCTCCCTGGAGCTAATTTGGCGCATAAAGTGAATATGCGCCAATCAATGGCGCGTATTTGCCTAAGCAGTCATAGATGCCACGTTCCGCTTAAACCCTCGCCGCTTCTGAGCTCGAAATACCGGAAATCTTCGTCCAGCCCGAAGAGGCGGGGACCGAACACCTTAAGGCACTCGGGCCGGCACATGATCGGCGCAGCGCCGCCATTTTGGTTCGCCGCCAATGCAGAACCGAGCTGGTTCGCCTGGGTCTCGAAGCGCACAACGTGGAGATGCGCCAGCGCTCGTAATGCGACGGAGCCTCTACAGATAAGGCAACATCAACCGCGCCGCCCCATCCCGAATCCGCACCGGCAATGAGCGCGCATTGAGTTGCGCGGCCGAGACCCGGCGCCCCTGCTGCGCCGAAATCAACGCGTCGACCTGTTGCGCGACCCTCGGGTCGTAGACCTCCAGGTCGAGCTCAAAATTCAGCCGGAAGCTGCGCACGTCCCAGTTCGAGCTGCCGATCAGGCTCCAGATGCCATCAACGGTCATCAGCTTCGAATGATCGAAGGGGGCGGGGTGCGTCCAGATGCGGCAGCCGGCGGCCAGCAGCGGTCCGATATGGGCGCGCGAGCCCCAATCCACGGTCGGATGATTGCTGTTTTCCGGCAATATAACATCGACGGTGACACCGCGAAACGCGGCGAGGGCGAGTCCGGTGATGAGCCGGTCGTCTGGCAGGAAGTACGGGGTCATGATACGGACAGCGGACCGTGCACAGGCCACCGCCTCGAGAATCATGAATTCGATCTTCTCCAGGTCCTGGTCGGGACCCGAAGTCACGACTCTCGCGACACTATCCCCGCCTGAAGCCGGATGTGACTCCGGAAACCACTTCTCACCCGCGAGTTGCTCGCCGGTCGTGAACGCCCAGTCATCCGCAAAGACGTCGATCAACTGCGCCACGACCGGGCCTTCGAACCGGAAGTGTGTGTCGATCACGGGATGGCGCGGGTGATCGCGCGTGACGTTCTCGCCACCGATGTTCAACCCTCCCGCGAAGGCGATGCGGCCGTCGATGCCCAGAATCTTCTTGTGGCTGCGTAAGTTGAGGAAAGGCATGCGCCACGGCAGCGTGGAATGCATGAACCGCGCGACCGGCACACGAGCATTACGCAGTTGATGGTACGTGGAGGACGTGAAGTATCCTCCACCGATGCCGTCAATCAGGACGCGCACCTCGACTCCACGCTGCACGGCCCGGACCAGGGCGTCCATGAATTGGCTTCCCGCGGCGTCGGTTCGAAAGATATAACTCGAAAGCACCACGCTACGTGTCGCCGCTTCGATGGCGGCAATCATCACCGGATAAGCTTCGTCGCCGTTACGCAGAATGGAAATCGCGTTGCCTTTCTCGGCCGGCCGGTTCGTGATCCGGTATCCGGCCTGTTCGAGCTGCGCCAGGTAATCGTCGCGTCCCGCGGTGATGGCCGACCCGTCGACGAGGTCGGTCGGTCGATGACCCCGCATGCTCATGGCGCGGCGTCGCACGCGGTTGATCCCCAGCAGGAGATACAGAACGCTCCCCAGAATCGGCGCCAGCCACGCAAGCCCGATCCACGCGGCGCTGGTGTTGATCTCACGCTTGTAAAGCAGCACGTGAGTCGTGACGCCAAGAGCGAGTAGTAAATGTACTGCCGACAGGGCTGTCGGCCCGAGAATGTTCACCATTTCAATTTGAAATTTCAGCTGTCTTGAAAAACTCCGTCAGCGCCGCACTCTCGCTCTTCTCCCCCGCAACGTCCCGCGCAATACGATCAAACAGCGCGGCAAACCCCGCATACACATCGTGCGCGGCCGCGTCCTCCCCCGCGTACGCCGCAATCTCCCGCATCTCTCCCACCCACCGGTAAGCCTTCGGCAACATGTCAGGAACCTGGCGACCGAGCGAGTTGAGAAGCCCGGGAAGGCTTTCCGACATCTCCTGGTATAACGCCTGCGTCGCCCCCGATCGCGACGCCGCCAGGATCATGGCGGCCGCAATCGCCGCCACCCCCTTGTTGATTCCGGCATACGACATCTTGAGCGCCGAGGCGGCGCCAATCGGCCCGTCGAGCAGCCGCACATCGAGCCCGTACCCCGACAGAGCCTGCAGCCGCGACGCACTCGCGCCGCAGGCGTAAAAATGCGGACTGGCCTGCCCCGGCTTCGGCGCGAGACCAATGATCGATGCATCGACGAACGGCGCTCCAGTCGCCGAGATCACCGCGCCGATCTGCCGCACCGTCTCCGGGCTCACGGCATTGCAATCCACAAACACCGGTTTACGCTCCGCCGCCAACAAAAGCGGCGCCATCTGTTGAGCGAATGACAAAGCGTGAGCTGGCGGCAAAATGGACAACACCATCTCCGCGGCGACGAGGCCATTCAATGGCACGTCCGTCATTCCCGCGGCTTCAGCCCGCGCCACGCTCGCAGCCCCGCGCCCCGCCAATGTGGTGAGAACCTCGACCCCGTGCTCGTTCAGGCGTCTCGCGACAGCGGCCCCCATGTTTCCAGCCGCAACAATCGTAACTACGGGAATCATCGTTCCTCCGGCTGCACCCCTAACAAATGAGTCGTCCTGGGCTTCCCATCCACCTGGAAGCGGAACACAATCTGCTCCAGGATCCGATCGGCCTTGGTCACCCGCTCGTGCGTGCGCAGATGCTCCAGCCATGAGTCCGTCATGAAAGTCTCGATGAAGCGCCCGTCGACCGCAGGATCTTCGAACAGCCCCCACTGGTACGCGCCGTCGCGCCGGCGCTCCTGCGAATAACGCCCCAACGCCCGCAAAAACGCGGCCCGATTCTTCGGGTCGATGTGGTACTCCACGGTCACCAGCACCGGACCGCGATCCTCCTCCACCGCATGGGTGGTTATAGGAGTGGCCCAGTGCAGCGAGGGCGAGAAGTCCACTCCGGCACCGGTCTGCAACTTCCAACGCCACGTCAGCGGTATCGCCAGCAACCCGCCGGCCGCCGCCAGCAGCAACGCGGGCGACACGCCGGCGAGCGTGCCTACTTCGCCCCAAACGACACTACCGACACTCATGGAGCCGAATAGCACCGTCACGAACACCGCCAAACCACGGCCCCGCACCCAGTCGGGGAGCGCGACCTGCGCGGAAACATTGAGGATCGAGAGCGAAGCGATCCACGACATGCCGGCAATCAAACTTGCGATCAGCGTGATGGAAGGCGTCCGCGACAATCCGAACAACACGGTCGCCACCGCGGTGCCGATCGTGCCCGCCGCCAGCAGACCATCCGGACCCAGTCGCGCCTTGAGCCGCGGCAGCGCGAATGCTCCACCTACCGCACCGGCGCCGATGGCACCCAAAAGAACCCCATAGAGCGCCGGGCCACTCTCCACCTGCTGGCGCGCGACCAGCGGCAACAAAGCCCAGTAAGCGCTCGCAAACAGAAAGAAGGCCGCCGCGCGCATGAGCGTCGCGGTGAGGTGCGGGTTATATCGCGCGTGACGCAAGCCTGCGCGGACGGCGCCGCCGAAGCGCTCGGGAGGTAGGCGCGCCCGCTCCTTTGCAGGCGGTCGCCACCCCAGAAGTCCCGCGATGACTCCCGCGTTACTGAACGCATCGATCCAGAACGGTGCGGCTATGCCAAAAGCGCTCACAACGAGCCCGCCAAGTGCCGGGCCTACCGCGCGGCTTACGTTCACGCCTGCGCTGTTGAGCGCGATCGCCGGCGGCAGATCGGCTTTGGGAACCAACACATTCACCACCGCCTGCCACGGGGGAGCGGTCATCGCCGATCCCACACTGACGATGAAGGTCATGAGGAGCAGGCTCGCAGGGGTGATCAGATGCCGGCTCACCAGGACGGCGAACACGATCGAGGACCCCATGATGAACAGCTCGCCCACGACCAGGAATTTGCGGCGGTCGACGATATCGCTGAGCGCCCCCGCAGGAATCGCGAGCAGGAACATCGGCAGGCTGGTCGCCACCTGCACCATGGCCACGATGAAGGGGCTGGAATCGAGGCTCGTCATGAGCCATCCCAAGGCGGCCGAAGACATCCACCCGCCGATGTTCGACACGACCGTCGCGATCCAGATGACCGTGAAAGTCCTGTGGCGAAACGGCCCCCAGGGGGACGAGGTGGGTCGGAAGACGGCGGATTGAGCCATCAGAAATAATACGCGCGCGTCATGACTGGCCTCCCCCGGTATTTCCGGATTATAGGTTCATCGCCGGCCGTGTCGTGCAACGGCTACACCGTGCAACGGCTGCACCGTGTAAACGGTTGCGCCGCGCACCCATCGAAGTCTATTGTCATGGTCCAGGCAAGGAGGGCTCCCCGCAATGCATGGCCAGGAAAGCACGGAGACCGCTTATGGCGTCGGAAAGCGACAAAATACAGCAGCCTTCGGCATCTCCCGCCACGGGTGACGCCGAGACCCTCTTTAGTGCGCTTCAACACGCCGAGCGCGAGCTGGTGGAGACGAAAGCCGCTCTCGAGCGCAAGACCCAGGAACTGGCTCGCGCCCTGGCCGCGCACAAGGAGATCGAGACGGAGCTGCACCAGCAGCGTGATTGGCGTGACGCCGATCGGCGTAAGGATGAGTTTCTCGCCACACTGGCCCACGAGCTGCGTAATCCCCTGGCGCCGATCCGTCAGGCGGCGCTGATCTCGAAGGCGCCTGCCGCCACTGATGCCCAGAAACGCTGGAGCCACGACGTCATCGACCGTCAGGTTCAGCACATGTCGCTGCTACTCGACGACCTGCTCGACATCTCGAGAGTGACGCGAGGAACGTTGGCTCTGCGGATGCAGTCGACCGAGCTGGCGTCGGTGATCGACACGGCCGTTGAGACGGCGCGTCCCACGATCGACAGCAAGCGCCACGTTCTCGCGGTCGACATTCCTCCTGAGCCCATTCGGTTCACCGCCGACCCGTTACGGGTCGCGCAGGTGCTTTCGAATCTCCTGACAAACGCGGCCAAATACACCGATCCGGAGGGGCAGATCCGTTTGACCGCGCGCTGTGAGGCGAGCGATGTGGTGATTTGTGTCGCCGACAGCGGCATTGGCATCAGCGCCGCGGCCCTGCCCCGGGTTTTCAACATGTTCTCGCAGGTCCACTCGACGACGGATCGTTCCGAAGGCGGCCTGGGAATCGGGCTGGCACTGGCGCAAGGGCTCATCGAGCTCCACGGCGGCACCATCGAAGCCAGTAGCGCGGGACTCGGCTGCGGTAGCGAGTTCACCGTGCGCCTGCCGCGGCGGGTTGTGGTGGAGCTGGTGCAAAATACCTCCAACGCCTCCCCCACCACGCATGAAACCACGCGTCGTCGCATATTGATCGCCGACGACAACCGTGACTCTGCGGAAACGCTCGCCGCGCTCCTGCGCATGGAAGGGCACGAGGTAACGAGCGTGCACGATGGGCCGGTGGCGC
>DATMQL010000482.1:0-3073 GCA_035566815.1 Steroidobacteraceae bacterium
GCGCCTCGCGATCACCCTCGCGCAGGAAGGCGGTATCGGCATCATCCACAAGAGTATGACCATCGAGGCGCAGGCTCTCGAGGTCGGTCGCGTAAAGAAGTTCGAGAGCGGCGTCATCAAGGACCCGATCACGGTCTCTCCCAACATGACGATCCGCGACGTCTTGAACGTCACCCGCTCGCGCGGCATCTCCGGCGTCCCCGTGGTCGTCGGACGCAAGGCGGTCGGCATCGTCACGCACCGCGATTTGCGCTTCGAAGAGAAGCTCGATGCGCCGGTCTCTTCGGTCATGACACCTAAAGAGCGACTCATTACGGTGCGCGAGAACGCGCCGAAGGAAGAGGTACTCGCCCTCCTTCACAAGCACCGCATTGAAAAAGTGCTCGTCATAAACGGTGATCACGAGCTCGTCGGCATGATCACGGTGAAAGACTTCCAGAAAGCGACGGAATTCCCGCGCGCTGCGAAGGACGACGGCGGCCGGCTTCGCGTAGGTGCCGCCGTTGGAACGACACCTGACACTATGGACCGCGTCGCTGCGCTCCGTGAATCCGGCGTAGATCTCGTCGTAGTCGACACCGCGCATGGACACTCACGCGGCGTCATCTCGATGGTCGAGCGGATCAAAGCGAAGTGGGGAGACCAGCAGGTGATTGCTGGAAATATCGCTACCGTTGAGGCCGCACGCGCGCTCGTGGACGCAGGCGCGGATGCTGTGAAGGTCGGCATCGGCCCCGGTTCCATCTGCACGACTCGTATCGTGGCGGGTGTTGGCGTACCGCAGATCTCGGCGGTCTCGAATGTTGCTGACGCTCTGCGTGACACTGATGTTCCGGTCATCTCCGACGGCGGTATCCGGTTCTCCGGTGATGTCGCGAAGGCCATCGTCGCCGGTGCGCACGCGGTGATGATCGGCAGTCTTTTCGCGGGTACCGAAGAGTCGCCCGGCGAGGTCGAGCTCTACCAGGGCGCCTCGTATAAGTCTTATCGCGGCATGGGCTCGCTGGGAGCGATGGCGGAGCGCCACGGCTCGGCCGACCGCTATTTCCAGGACGCCGCGACCGAGCTCGAGAAGCTCGTGCCGGAGGGTGTCGAAGGTCGTGTGCCCTACAAGGGCAGCGTAGTGTCGATCGTTCACCAGCTCGCGGGCGGGCTGCGAGCGGCGATGGGGTATACGGGAAGCGCGAACATCACTGAAATGCGCACGCGCCCGGTATTTGTTCGAATTACGAATGCGGGCATCCGTGAGAGTCACGTCCACGACGTCAGCATCACGAAAGAGGCGCCCAACTACCGGGTATCGTGAACGATGGCGAGTGTTGCACGACCGGCCTCTTCGACAGTCTCTCATGCGGATATCCACGCCCACCGGATCCTGATCCTCGACTTCGGTGCGCAGTACACGCAGCTCATTGCGCGCCGCGTTCGCGAGTTAGGCGTGTACTGCGAGATTCATCCCTGGGATATCACCGACGACGAAGTTCTCGCGTTCAAGCCGCGCGGTGTGATCCTTTCGGGCGGCCCCGAATCCGTCACGGATGCACAGCCGCCAAAGTCACCGGATGTGGTTTTCAAGCTGGGCGTGCCGGTCTTAGGCATCTGCTACGGCATGCAGACCATGGCGCAACAGCTCGGTGGCCGCGTCGCGGCGTCCACGGAGCGCGAGTTCGGCTACGCCGAGGTCACCGTGACGGGGGCCTGTAGGCTGTTGGACGACATCCAGGACCGCCGCAACGCGAACGGCCGTTCTGTGCTCGATGTCTGGATGAGCCACGGTGACCGGGTTGACGCTTTGCCCGCTGGGTTCGTCGCCACAGCTTCGAGCAGCACCATTCCTTTCGCTGCCATGAGCGACGAAAGCCGCCGCTTCTATGGCGTGCAGTTTCACCCCGAAGTCACGCACACCACACAGGGAAGCCGACTGTTAGAGCGGTTCGTGCGAGAGATCGCTGGCAGCGACGCACTCTGGAGCGTCGGCAACATCATCGAGGATGCGATCGAGCGCATCCGCGAGCAGGTCGGCAACGGCAAAGTACTGTTAGGGCTTTCAGGCGGGGTCGACTCGTCGGTGGTCGCCGCCCTCCTCCACCGCGCGATCGGAAACCAGCTCGTGTGCGTCTTCGTCGATCATGGCCTGCTGCGCCTGAATGAAGGCAACCAGGTCATGAGCACGTTCGCCGAGCACCTTGGAGTGCGAGTCATTCGTGTCGACGCCGAGGCTCGCTTCCTCACGGCGCTCGCGGGAATCACGGACCCGGAAGCGAAGCGCAAGATCATTGGGCGATTGTTTGTCGAGGTTTTCGACGAGGAAGCCCAAAAGATCAGCGGCGTGCAGTTCCTCGCACAAGGCACGATCTATCCGGACGTCATTGAGTCGGCGGGCAGCCGCACGGGCAAGGCCCACGTGATCAAATCCCACCATAACGTTGGTGGGCTGCCCGAGAAGATGAATCTGAAGCTGGTCGAACCGTTGCGCGAGCTGTTCAAGGACGAAGTACGTCAGCTCGGCGTGGAGCTGGGTTTACCGCGTGAGATGGTCTACCGACATCCCTTCCCGGGGCCCGGCCTCGGCGTCCGCATCCTCGGTGAAGTCCGCAAGGAATTCGCTGACCTCCTGCGCCGCGCCGACGCGATCTTCATCGAAGAGCTCCGCAAACACGACCTGTACGATCGCACCAGCCAGGCGTTCGCGGTATTCCTGCCGGTACGCTCGGTCGGCGTCATGGGCGACGGCCGCCGCTACGACTACGTCGTCGCGCTACGCGCCGTCGAGACGATCGATTTCATGACGGCCCACTGGGCGAAACTCCCCTACGAATTCCTCGCCCACGTTTCCCTGCGCATCGTGAACGAAGTCGCGGGCATCTCCCGTGTCGTTTATGACATCTCGGGAAAGCCTCCCGCGACGATAGAGTGGGAATGATCACCAGCCGAGTTTGAAACATGGCAAACCTACGCATCTACTCCCTGTACTGGGACAATGTCGATCCGACGGTGGTGGCCGCCCAGAAAGCGGTGTGCGATGCGCTGCAAGTACCAGTCAACCAACACCGTATCCACGGGATGGATCATG
>DATMQL010000483.1:0-8755 GCA_035566815.1 Steroidobacteraceae bacterium
CATTAGTAAATCAAAAGGGGCCGAACGGCCCCTTAATGAATCAAGGGCGGCCTATCATCCTCTCCCGCCCCATCTGCAAACAGCGCCTCGACATCCACCGCATCAAACCGATACGGCCGATGACAAAACTCGCACGTGACGGTAACGGCGCCCTGCTCCTTGAGCACCTCTCGCACCTCGTCCGGTCCCAGCGCGCGAAGCAAGCTGCTCACTCTCCCCTGGTTACACCGGCACTCGAACTGCACCGGCGTCCCTTTGAAGAGCCGCATATCGTGCGAGGCAAACCCCCGCTCGAGCAGTTCCTCCACCGGCCGGAGCAACAGATCGGTGGTACTCAGCCGCTCAACCCCGCGCTGCGCCTCCTCCCAGATCTCTTTCATATCCGACTCATTGGCATTCGCCGGGTCCGGAAGCTTCTGCACCAGGAACCCCACGCCCCGCTCCCCATCCGCTGCGAGCAATACACGCGTAGGCAACTGCTCGGATGACGCGAAGTAGGTTTCCAGCGAATCAGCCAGGGACGCGCCGGTCAGCGGCACAATTCCCTGGTACCGGGTGTTCTTCTCTTCCGACTCGATAGTGACAATGACGCGCCCTTCGGTCCCGACCAGCCGCCGAAAAGCCGCCCCGCTCTGTGACTCGGCGATGAGCCCTTCAACCGCCGCCTCGTCGAAATTCGCCACGGCCCGCAGCCGATAGTCATGCGTGCACTGCGCGACGAGCAGCTTCACCGCGCCATTGCCCTGAAGCTGCAGCGTCAACGTTCCGTTGAACTTGAGAGTGGCCGCCAGCAGAACCGACGCGGCCACGGCCTGCCCAAGCAGCTCGCGCACGGGCTCCGGGTATTCTTTATGGGCGCGCAGCTCCTGCCACGCCCCCTCGAGCCGCACCCAGTGACCTCTAACAGGCCGATTTTCCACAATAAAACGACGAACCTCGTCGCCAGGCTGTGTTCGGGAATTCATGCCCGACACAATGGGGTCGCCCTATTACTGCTGCAACTTCTTCTTCAGCAGCTCATTCAGCTGCGCCGGATTCGCCTTCCCGCCGGTCGCCTTCATGACCTGCCCCACGAAGAAGCCGAACAGCTTGTCCTTACCCGACCGGTAATCCGCGAGCTGCCCCGGGTTCTTGGCCATCACGTCCTCGATGGCGCGCTCGATGGCCGAGCTGTCCGTGATCTGCTTGAGGCCCTTCTCTTCAATGATGGCGTCGGCATCCGCGCCGCTCGCCCACATAGCCTCGAAGACCTCCTTCGCAATCTTCCCGGAGATCGTCTGGTCCGCGATCCTCTTCACCAACCCCGCCAGCCGCACGGCCGGCAGCTTTCCTGCGCCAGCGCCCGTCGCCACACCAGCGACCGCCCCAATTTCCACCCCATCCTTATTCAAAGCGGCCGCCAGCTCCCCCATCACCCAGTTGGCCGCTAACTTCGGCTCACCAGGGACTTCGCGAGCAACCTCCTCGTAATACGCAGCCAACTCACGGCTCGCCGTCAGCACGCCAGCGTCATACACCGACAACCCATACTCCGACGCAAACCGTGCCGCCTTCTGATCTGGCAACTCCGGCAGCGTCGCCCGCACACCCGAGATGAATGTCTCGTCGAGCACCACGGGCAACAGGTCCGGATCCGGGAAGTAGCGATAGTCGTTCGCCTCTTCCTTCGAGCGCATCGAGCGCGTCTCGCCCTTATCGGGATCGTAGAGCCGCGTCTCCTGCTTCACCTTGCCGCCGGACTCCAGCAGATCGATCTGACGCTCGACCTCGTAGTTGATCGCCTTCTCGACGAACCGGAACGAGTTGAGATTTTTGATCTCAGCGCGCGTACCGAACACTGAAGCGCCCTTACGACGCACCGACACATTGGCATCACAGCGGAAGGAACCTTCCTGCATGTTGCCGTCGCAGATCTCGAGATAGCGCACGAGAGTGTGCACCTTCTTCATATAGGCGACGGCTTCCTTCGCCGAGCGCATGTCGGGCTCAGAAACGATCTCCACGAGCGGCGTACCCGCACGGTTGAGATCGATGCCGGACACTCCCGGAAGTCCCTCGTGCAGCGACTTACCCGCATCCTCCTCAAGATGCGCGCGAGTCACTCCCACACGCTTATGTGTGCCGTCATCGAGCACGACGTCGATCGACCCTTCCGCGACGATCGGCAGCTCGTACTGGCTGATCTGATAGCCCTTCGGAAGATCGGGATAGAAGTAATTCTTACGGGCAAACACGGAGTGCGGGGCGATTCGCGCGCCAATGGCGAGACCGAACTTCACCGCCATGCGCACGGCTTCCCCGTTCAACACCGGCAGCACGCCCGGATACCCGAGATCGACGAGATTCGCCTGCGCATTCGGCGGCGCCCCGTAGGCAATCGCCGACCCCGAGAAAATCTTCGACTGAGTGGAAAGCTGGGCGTGGATCTCCAGCCCGATCACTGTCTCCCACTCACCCGACCCCGTCTCGCCACTCATGTGTATCGCTCCGGCACCTTCGTATGCCAATCCGTCTCGCGCTGATAAAGATGAGCCACGTTCAGCAGCTTCGCTTCGCTGAAGTGCGGACCGATGATCTGCAGACCAACTGGCAGGCCCTGCCCGTCCCCGCTGGGGATTCCCTCGCTAGCCGCTCGGTCAGAAGACCCATGGGCCTGCGTGAACCCGCAGGGAATCGACATCGCCGGCAAGCCCGCGAGATTCGCACCGATCGTATAGATGTCGTTCAGGTACATCGTGATCGGATCGGACGTCTTCGCGCCGATCTCGAAGGCAGCCGTCGGCGTCGTCGGCCCGATGAGCACGTCGACGTCCTCGAAGGCACGGGTGAAGTCCGACGTGATGAGTTGTCGAACTTTCTGCGCCTTCAGGTAATAGGCGTCGTAGTAACCCGCCGACAGGACATACGTCCCCGTCATGATCCGGCGCTTCACCTCGGCACCGAAGCCCTCGCCGCGCGAGCGCCTGTATAAGTCCATGAGATCGCGCGGTTCTTTGCACCGGTGTCCGAAGCGTACACCGTCGAAGCGTGCCAGGTTGGAAGAGCACTCGGCGGGCGCGACGACATAGTAGGCCGGCACCGACAACGGCAGATTCGGCAAACTCATCTCGCGCAATTGCGCACCGAGCTTCTCGTAAACTGCCAACGCCTCACGGATGCGACGCTCGTTCTCCGGGTCGAGACCCTTGTCGAAGAATTCCTTCAGCAGGCCGATCTTCAGGCCTGCCAGCGGCTGGCCGAGAGAAGCGACGTAGTCGGGCACCGGCTTGTCGACACTCGTGGAGTCGTTCGGATCGAAGCCGGCCATTTCCCGCAGCACCCACGCGGCATCTTCCGCTGTGGCGGTGATCGTGCCGGCCTGATCGAGACTGGATGCGAAGGCGATCATCCCGTAACGTGACACACGTCCATAAGTGGGCTTCAGGCCTGTAACTCCACACAGCGCTGCCGGCTGTCGGATGGAGCCACCCGTGTCGGTCGCGGTCGCCAGGGGGGCAAGACGCGCGGCAACCGCAGCAGCCGAGCCACCCGATGAGCCACCAGGGACGAGCGCCGTATTCCAAGGGTTGCGCACAGGACCGTAGTAGCTCGTCTCGTTCGACGAACCCATGGCGAATTCATCCATGTTCGCCTTGCCCAGCATGACGACTCCGGCCGCCCTGAGCTTCGCGACCAGAGTGGCGTCGTATGGCGACACGAAGTTGTCGAGCATCCGCGAGCCGCACGAGGTCTTCACACCTGACGTGCAGAAAATATCCTTGTGGGCGATCGGCACTCCAGTGAGTGCGCCGCCGCGCGACGCCGCGAGATCACGGTCCGCGGCTTCCGCAGCCGTCAGCGCTTGTTCCCGCGTAACGGAAATAAAGGCATTTAGCGTCGACTGGCTCGCCTCGATGCGACCGAGAAATAACCGCGTGAGCTCGACGCTCGAGAACTCCTTGGCACGCAGCCCGGCAACGAGCTGCGCGAGCGTCTTCCGGTGAAGTGAGACATCCATCACGCTACCCATGGGCTGCGCCCAGACTTTCCTGCGGGTCGAAGCGACCAACCTGAGGGCCTCTCCGCCAATGATGCCGCTTGTGAGCGCGCAACGCGCGCGCCGCAAGCCTGAACCTTGTGACTCAGCGCACGAGGCGCCGGAAAACCTATGAAACTAATCACTCTATTACCTTCGGTACGAGATACAGGCCGGCCGCAACCTGCGGCGCGTTCTCCTGAAAAAGCTCGTGATGATCCTGCTCCGTGACCACATCGGGCCGCAGGCGTTGCGACAACCCTGGCAGTGGATGCGCCATCGGCGCGACGCTCGCCGTGTCGGCACGGTCAAGCTCCCCGACAAAGTCGAGAATCGCCGTCAGGCTCGTCTGATAGACGGGAACCTCCGCTGGTTGCAGCTCGAGCCGCGCCAGGTGGGCGATGTTTTCAATCTGCTCGCGTGTAAGCGCCATGAGAATTCAGTGTCTGTTCAGTGAGTGCGCGTCGGGCACAATGAGAAAAACAGCGCAAAATCATACATGTTGCCTTGCTGAATGTCCTGTCGGTTGCTAGATTACGCGCCACTTCGGGGGGTCCCCCGCCGCACTTTCCGGTCGCTTCATGTTCAAACGCCTCCGCGGCTATTTTTCCAGTGATCTGTCGATCGATCTCGGCACGGCCAACACACTCATCTACGTCCGCGACAAGGGCATCGTGCTCAATGAGCCGTCCGTCGTCGCGGTTCAGGACGAGCCCGGACGGGGCGGCAAAATCATTGTCGCCGTAGGCTCCGAGGCCAAAAACATGCTCGGCCGCACGCCCGGCCACATCACCGCGGTACGTCCGATGAAGGACGGCGTCATCGCCGACTTCACGTACACCGAGAAGATGCTTCAGCACTTCATCAACAAGGTGCACGGCAATCGCGTGTTGAAGCCGTCGCCGCGCGTCCTCGTCTGCGTGCCGTTCGGTTCGACCCAGGTCGAGCGCCGCGCGATCCGCGAGTCCGCGGAAGGCGCCGGCGCGCGCAACGTCGCGATCGTCAGCGAGCCGATGGCCGCGGCAGTCGGCGCCGGCCTGCCGGTTCACGAAGCCCGCGGCTCGATGGTACTCGACATCGGCGGCGGTACGTCGGAAGTCGCGGTCCTGTCGCTGAACGGCATCGTTTATGCGAACTCCGCCCGCATCGGCGGTGACCGCTTCGACGAAGCCATCATGAACTATGTGCGCCGCAATTACGGCATCCTCATAGGTGAGGCCACCGCCGAGCGCATCAAGATCGAAATCGGCTCGGCCTACCCCGGCCAGCAGGTCCGCGAGCTGTCGGTGAAAGGCCGCAACCTCTCGGAAGGTGTGCCGCGCAGCTTCACGCTCAACAGCAATGAGATTCTCGAAGCGCTGCAGGAGCCCCTGCAAAGCATCGTCAGCGCCGTAAAACAGGCGCTGGAACAGACTCCCCCGGAGCTCGGAGCGGACGTCGCCGAGCGCGGCATCGTGCTCACCGGCGGTGGCGCGCTGTTGCGCGATATCGACAAGCTCCTGACCGAGGAGACCGGCCTCCCCGTCGTCGTTGCGGATGACCCTCTCACCTGCGTGGCACGCGGCGGTGGGCGCATTCTCGAGCTGATGGACGAACTGGGACCCGGCCACTTCGGCCTTGAGTAGCGCTGCCGGCGCCCGAGTCTGACCCGTGGCCTTCGGGACACCGGGGAGCAGATCGCAAGCCCGCGGACCCTCCCCGGGTTTTCGATTCTCGCTGTACGCGATCCTTTCCTTCGTGGTCATGTTCCTCGACCAGCGTCACGGCTGGATGGAGCAGGCGCGCTTCGCCCTGCAGGCCGCCGCCTACCCGATCCAGCTCGCCGTGAGCTCTCCGACGAACGCCTGGGGCTGGATGCGGGAAAGCTTCGAGACCCGCGACGCCCTGCGTGCTGAGAACGAACGCCTCAAAGAGCAGGATCGGGTGCTGGCGATACGTTCCATGCGCTACGAAGCGCTCGCGCGCGAAAACGGTGAGTTGCGCGGACTGAGAGACGCATTGCCTCCCGTCGCCGAAAAATGGCTGGCGGCGGAGATCGTGAATATCGAGATCAACAGCCTGCGCCAGCGCGTGCTCATCAACCGAGGCAGCGCGAACGGCGTATTCAAGGCCCAGGCCCTCCTCGACGACAAGGGCGTGATCGGACAGATCACCCACGTCGGCCCATGGAGCGCCGAAGCCATTCTCATCACCGACCCCGAGCACGCGATACCCGTGGAGATCGAGCGCACGGGATTGCGGACCATCGCTGTGGGATCCGGTGACGCGCAGTCGCTGGCGCTTCCTTATCTACCGGGAAACGCTGACGTTAAGAGTGGCGACCTTCTTCTCACTTCGGGACTCGGCGGAGTATTTCCCGCCGGCTACCCCGTGGCGCATGTCACAGAAGTGCATCGCGATGCAGTGCAGCCGCTGGCACAGGTGCGCGCCACACCGTTTGCGAATGTAGATACAGACCGTGAAGTCGTTCTGGTGTGGTTCCGGGCGGATCACCCCGCCGCACCCACCTCGGGTACCACTGGTGATCTGAAGACCGGCAATCCCAAACTGCAACCGCAGGCTGCGCCTCCACCGCGCCCAAAGCCTGCGATTCCTGCCAATCCTGACGCATCGGCACCAGCAGCCACGACGCCAACAACACCAGCGGGCACTGACTCACGGAATTCAACGAGGCCCTCCGGCACAGTGAACGTACCAGCAGCCGCGCCGTCGAAGACTGGGACGCCCGCTGCCGCTGCCACCCCTGGCGGATCACCGTCAGCCGCGCCGCCCAATACGCCGAAGGAACCCGCTGCCGGTGAGAACGCTCCAGCCGCCGCGCCGAAAGAGCCGTCGCCCGACGCGACTCCGAGGAACCCATGAGTTCCGGAGAGCCGCGGGGTCGGATGCTGTTCAGCGCACTCCTTGCGCTGGTGCTCACGGTATTGCCGCTGCCGTCCTATCTCAATATCGTGCGGCCCCCTTTCCTGGTCCTGGTGGTGCTGTACTGGTCCATGGCCGCGCCCCGGGCGGGAGGGGTCGGACTGGGGTGGTTCTCGGGATTATTGCTGGATGTGTTTCAGGGACCGGTGCTCGGGGAGCACGCCCTGGCCCTGGCCGCGGCGGCCTACATCTTCGTCCGCGAGCACCAGAAAATCCGCTCGAAGCCCGACTTCCAGCAGTCGCTCATCGTGCTGGCGGCGCTCGCCTTCTACGAGGGCTTCCTGTTTTTGATGGACGCCTATTCCGGGCATCCGCTCACGAGCCCGTTTCGTTGGATTCACATCCTGACCGGCGCGCTCATCTGGGCTCCCGTCGCCATCATTCTCGGTTATCGCGAGCGGCGCGCGTGACCGCGGCCTCAGTCGGGTAGGGCATGCCAGCCGGGCGCATCAAAGATCACTGGGGCGAGCAGCGTCGATTCGAACAACGCTCGCTCATCGCCGGCGTGCTGATGGTCCTCCTGACCCTGACACTGCTCGGCCGGCTCTATCTGCTGCAGGTCGTGCGGCACGACTACTACGCCGACCTGTCGCAAGGTAACCGGGTGCGCACCGAGCCGATCCCGGCCAGCCGCGGTTTGATCCTCGATCGCAACGGGAGGGTGCTGGTCGACAACGAACCCGCCTACCAGCTCGAGCTCACCCGCGAGCAGGTCCCCGACCTCAACGACACACTCAAGCGCCTCACCGCGCTGCAACTCATCGATCCGGACGATCTCGATGAGACCAAGCATATGATCATGTCGCGCCGCAGCTTCGACACGGTGCCGGTGCGACTGCGCCTGACGGATGAGGAGGTGGGGCGGTTCGCAGTGCATCGCTTCGAGTTTCCCGGTGTTGACCTGGCCACGCGCCAAACACGTCACTACCCTTATAAAAAGCTCGGCGTACATGCGCTGGGTTATGTCGGTGCCATCAGCGAGTCGGACCTCGAGCACATCGACCGTGCCGCCTACGAAGGCACGGCGCTCATGGGCAAGTTAGGTGTGGAGGCGTCTTATGAGAAGCCCCTGCATGGCACGAACGGTTTCCGTGAGATCCTCGTCAACGCCCAAGGCCGCTCGGTGCAACGCCAAGGCGCCTACGCGCCCGATTTGCGCGCGACCGCGCCAGCAGCCGGCAACGACGTGGTCCTGTCAATCGATCTTCCGACACAACAGGCGGCGGAAGACGCTCTCGGTGACCGGCGCGGCGCTGTCGTGGCGATCGATCCAACCAACGGTAATGTACTGGCGCTCGTCAGCAAGCCCGGCTTCGACCCTTCGGTTTTCGCTCGTGGCATCCGCCGCAACGAATACGCCGAGCTGGTCGATGACGAGGACAAGCCGCTGCTGAACCGGGCACTGCGCGGCGCCTATCCCTCCGGCTCGACCATCAAGCCAGCCATTGGCATCGTGGCACTGACCGATAAATTCCTCACCGCCGAAACCCGGGTGTCGTGTCAGGGCACCTTCTCCTTGCCCGGCAGCGCCCATGTCTGGCGCGCCGATAAGCAAGAGCCCAGGGGTGAGCTCGACCTGACGGATGCGATCGCGCATTCCTCCGACGTCTTCTTCTACAAGCTCGCCTGGCGTATGGGCATCGACAAGCTCGCTGAGGGCCTGGCACCCTTCGGCTACGGTCAGCTCACGGGCATCGACATCGCCGGCGAACGCCCGGGCCTGCTGCCCTCACCCGCCTGGAAGCGCACTGCTTTCAAGCGTCCCGCGGATCAGGTCTGGTTCCCCGGCGAGACCGTCAATCTCGGCGTGGGTCAGGG
>DATMQL010000484.1:0-5588 GCA_035566815.1 Steroidobacteraceae bacterium
TCCTGACCATGATCGGGTATCTCGCGGTGAACCTCGTCGTGAGCGGCCTGATGCCGCCCATCAAGGGCTGGGAAGAGCACCCCGCCATCGATATCGTCTTCACGTTTGCCTGGTATTTTGTGCTGTTGCGCGTTGCCGGCCGCTCGGAACGCAATCTGCAAACGACCACGGCCGTGATCGGGTTCCAGACCGTACTCTCGCCCCCGCTCGTCATTTCCGAGTGGCTGGTCCTGCGCTTCCAGCATGATCAGACCTGGCAGCTCCCGGTCGCTCTCATGTGGCTGATGCTGTTCATCTGGTTGATCGCGGCCAACAGCCACATCGTGAAAGCCGCGCTCGAATGGTCGAACCTGGCGAGCGTCGCGCTCGTCATCATGCAATTCCTTGCCGAGCAGCTCGTCCTGCTCGGCCTGTTCCCCGTCAGCACTACCTGAAAATATGCACGTTCACATCCTGGGAATCAGCGGTACTTTCATGGGTGGAATTGCCGCCATTGCGCGCGCCGCCGGTCATCGCGTCACCGGCTCCGACCGCAACGTCTAC
Source organism: Steroidobacteraceae bacterium (assembly GCA_035566815.1). GTDB lineage: Bacteria > Pseudomonadota > Gammaproteobacteria > Steroidobacterales > Steroidobacteraceae > 13-2-20CM-66-19. Next base: position 544 of record DATMQL010000484.1, read on the forward strand.
CCCCCCATGAGCACCCAGCTCGAATCTCTCGGGATCGACGTGATCCAGGGATTCGAGGCGGGGCAGCTCGATCCGGCCCCCGACATCGTGGTGGTCGGCAACGTCATGACACGGGGCTACCCCGTCGTCGAGGCGCTACTCGAGCGTGGCCTTCCCTATATGTCGGGCCCCGAATGGCTGGCCCGCGAGGTGCTCAAGGACCGTTGGGTCCTGGCCGTGGCCGGCACCCATGGCAAAACGACCACCTCGTCATTGCTGGCCTGGATTCTGGAGCACGCCGGGCTGGCACCAGGATTTCTGATCGGCGGCGTGCCCGCCAACTTCGATACCAGCGCGCGGCTCGGCCGCGAGCCGTTCTTCGTGATCGAGGCTGACGAGTACGACACCGCTTTCTTCGACAAGCGGGCGAAGTTCGTGCACTACCGGCCCCGTACCGCGATCCTCAATAACCTCGAATACGACCACGCGGATATCTATCCCGACGTGGCCTCCATCCAACGGCAGTTTCATCACCTTGTGCGCATCGTGCCGGGCGGTGGCCGCATCGTGTGGAATTCAGGCGACGAGCGCTTACGCGAGACCCTGGCGCTGGGCTGTTGGACGCCGTTGGAGGGATTCGCGCGCGATGGTGGCCAGGACACGTTGTGGACCGCGAAACCGGTGGGTAGCGTTGCTGACTACTCGCGATTCGAAGTGCTCGAGGCGGGCAAGCCACGCGGCACCATACAGTGGTCGCTGATCGGGGCTCACAACATGGAGAACGCGCTTGCCGCCATCGCGGCGGCTCGTCATGCCGGGGTCCCCGTTGAGCACGCGATCGACGCTTTGGGGTCCTTCCAGGGAATTGCGCGCCGCATGCAGGTACGGGGCGAGGTCGGCGGCGTGCGGGTTTATGACGACTTTGCGCACCATCCGACCGCCATTACGACGACCGTGGATGGACTGCGTCGTCGTGTTGGCCGGGCTCGAATAATCGCCGTGTTGGAGCCGCGGTCGAATACGATGCGCATGGGCGTCCACAAGGACACGTTGGCCACGTCGCTGTCCGGTGCTGACGAAGTGTGGCTGTATGCGCCGGCTGACATCGGTTGGAATACCGACGCGGTGATCGCGGCGCTTGGCCCCCGCGGACATGCGAGTCATGATATCGATCTGCTCGCGAGTCAACTGGCGCGGACGGCGCGCTCCGGGGACCATGTGCTGATCATGAGTAATGGCGGTTTTGGTGGCTTGCACGGCAAACTGCTGGCGGAGTTGGAACGGGGCGCCCGCAAGGGTGCCGGCAATGGCGGAGCGCAGGACCCGTGAGCGCAATCGTGGAATTGCCGCTGTTTCCCTTGAACACGGTGTTGTTCCCCGATGGGCTGCTCCCGTTGCGGATTTTCGAGACCCGTTATGTCGACATGGTCGGCCGGTGCATGCGGGAGGCGAGCCCGTTTGGCGTCGTGCCGATCCGGTCCGGTCCGGAGGTGGGTGGCGTCGTCGAGGCGGCCGAGCTCGGCACGACGGCCCGCATCGTGGACTTCAGCAAACTACCCGATGGCCTGCTCGGGATCACGTGCAAGGGCGAGCGCAAGTTCCGCGTCCTGAAGCTCTGGCAGCGGCCCGACGGGCTCAATGTCGGCGACGTCGAATATCTGCCGACCGAGGTGACTCTCGATCTGCCGGACGAATACCATCACCTGGGCGATCTGTTGCGAAAGGTCCTGCCGGAACTGGGCGAGCCGTACGCCAGCATGCCGGGGAATTTCGCGGATGCCTCGTGGGTGGGCTCCCGGCTGGCCGAAATCCTGCCCGTCAGTGCGGCGGACAAGGTCGGGCTGCTGGAGCTGGATGAGCCGCTCGCCCGCCTGGCGCGGCTGAATCAGATCGTACGGCGCGTATCGAACTGAAATGAAGGTTGGGTGTTTCGATGGCGACTCGTCAGCCGGGTAAGCCCCGGCTGCGCATGTAGAGTCCGAGATACTTGCGCCGCACGTAGTTGGCTTCGACGAGCGCGAACACCAGGCCCCGCCAGCCATCCAGAAAGCCGAGTCGCAGGCAGTAGCCGCGGAAGAAACGCCACTGCGGATTGATCAACACCTTCGCCAGGCCGCAGCGCTTGCCACGGTCGTAAAGCGCTTGCGCCATGAGATCGGCGTAGCGTGCCATCCGCAGTTGATGATCGGTGAGACTGCGATACGAGTAGTGTTCCAGGTCGCCGTGGAGTTTGCCGACGGGGCCGGTTACCCGGGTGTTTTCATGGATCTCGTAGCCGCTCCAGCCGCCGCGACGGCGGTCGAAGAGACGGATGAGCCGGTCGGGGTAGGCGTTGCCATGACGCAGGAAGCGGCCGAAGTAGTCGGTGATCCGCGGTACCCACCAGCCGGCGAATCGCGGAAAGTCCTCTTTGCGGAGCGCTTCGATCTCACCGCGCAACTTTTCACTCACACGCTCGTCGGCGTCGAGACACAATACCCAGTCGTTGCTGGCGCTCTCCACGGCAAACTGCTTCTGCGAGCGATAACCGGGCCAGTCGCGTTCGATCACGCGTGCGCCGAGCCGCGCGGCCAGCTCACGCGTGGCGTCCGAGGAGTGAGAGTCCACGACAATGATCTCGTCGCAGAAGCTTACGGATTGCAAACACGCCTCGATCCGATCGGCTTCGTTGTAGGTGATGATGCAAGCCGACAACCCGCTCCGACTCGTCACGCGCAGTGCTCGTTTATCCGCCCAGGAGCTTTAGAATACTCCCAATGAGCGCGACCCTGTTCTTCGATCCAGTGTGTAAGCAGCCCTACGACACCAGGACATTGCTGCAGCAGGCCATGGGTGGGACAGAAGCGACGGTGACCCGCGTTGCCGACGCCCTCGAAGCGTTGGTCGTGCAGCACAACCGTACCGAGGCCTATGGTCGCTACCGGCCGCCGCAGAAGACTCCCGAAATCACGAGTGTGATCATCAATCGCGACTCGCGCGCGCTGTCCCGGGTCCGCGATCTCTATCCGAACGCACGCGTCTACCTGTGGCTACACGATCAACTCAGGCCGGGCTCGAAACGCGCCGGCTGGCTCGCCTCGACAGCTGATCTGATGCGGGAGAGGGCCGTGACGATTGTCTGCGTTTCGGACACGCAGCGGCGTGGGGTCGAGGCCGCGCTTCGTACCATGCGGATCGGGGACCTGCGCACCCATACCATCTACAACCCGATCGACGATGCGCTGGTACCCGACGGCTCGCCGGTCGAAACGAGCAAGCTCGTGTTCTTCTCTTCACCCAACAAGGGGCTGAAGTTCACGCTGGACGCCTTTCGTGCGATGCGGCGGAAGATGCCGGATCTGCGGCTGGTGGTGGGCAACCCCGGCTACAAGATCCGCAAATCGGTCCTCATCGACGGGGTCGAGTATCTGGGGCCGTTGCCGCAGGCCCGTATGCTCGCGGAAGTGCGGACGGCCCTGTGTACTTTCATTCCGAACTTCGTCATCCCCGAGACTTTCGGCCTGGTGTTTGCGGAGTCGAACGCCATTGGCACGCCGGTGTTGACGCATGACTGCGGTGCCGCTGTCGAGGTTCTCGGCGATCGTAGCCAGACCCTGCCTGTTACGGCGGCCGACCGTGTGTACGAGGCACTCCTTCAGAATGTGTCGCCGCGTTGGCGCGCCGGTCCGGCGCGGATTGCCGAGTCTTTGGGGATGTTTGATGTCTATACGGAGCGGATTCGCGCGTGGCGGGCCGGTGGGCGGCCGAGCGTTGGGCCGGATCCGCGCTTCCGGCTGGCTGCGGTCGTGGGGCAGTGGCGGGCGCTGCTGGCGGGGTGATTGGGCACCCGGTTGGCGCGGGCCGGCGCCTCGAGTCAGGTCTCCATTCGCTCGAGAAGCGTCAGCCACGTTTCGAACACTTTGCTCATCGGGATCTCATCCAGTCGCTTGGACATCGGCGGGCCTCCGATACCGATGACCGGCGAGCCGGACGAGCTTCGCGGCAGCCACTGCGCCTGCGGCTGACCTCCAAACAAGACCACGAGCGGCAGGCCCAGCGCCGCGGCGGCATGGGCCGGCCCGGTATCGACGGAGATCATGCTGTGGGCGGACGCGCACAACGCAAGTAACCGCCCCATCGGCAACTCTGCTGCGAATACCGCTTTCGGCAGATTCACGGCCGCATGTATCCAACGCAGCAACACTGTCTCCCGTGGCGCGCCACATAACACGATCGCCGCTTCGGGCATATGCGAGTGGACGCTTCTCAGTAGCTCGGCCCAGCGCTCGATCGGCCATGCCTTGTCATCGAGAGGGGAGACCTTGAGCTTGCTTCCGCGCATCGTCCGCCGATTACCCGGCTGCACCAGGATGAGTGGTCGGCCCGACCACCCTTGCGCGGCGATCCAGGCGTCGCAATCCGCGCGTGCCGCGGCGGATACTTCGAGGCGCGGCGCGCACAGCGGTGGAGGCGCCGTCGGCCACGGATAATCGCTCTCGCGCAACGCTGGAGGTGTCAGGCGCCCAAAGCTCACCAGCCGGTCGACCCAATGCACTTCCCGACAGCTCGCCTCATCGGTGATGAAGAGGCAGCGGCTCGGATCGGTGCCACTCAAAGTTAACAGGCGGCGGATCCTGGGGAGCTTGCTGGGGCCGGTCTCGCACACATAAACGGGGTCGGCGCGATTCCGACGCAGCGCCCGGAACGCGCGCCACCACGCCGGATCGAACAGAAACGCCGTGTAGCGGCGTATACAGTTCACCTGGGAGACGTCACTGTGTGTCCGATAGATCTCCTCGGTAAATGCACCCGCTCCCACTAGACGGCACGGACTTCCGTAGCGCCGGTGAAGGATATCGAGCAGCGTGCTGAGGAGAATCATGTCGCCGACCCGGCCGAACCAGATGACGATCGGTTGCCGGGTCGGCGCTGACAGGGTGGCTGACATCCGTGCAAGCTTACGGCGGTTGTGAGCGACTGGCACCTCCTGTTGCTGGGGTCACGAAACTATTGTTCGTACTCCGCTGCTCCGGGGTGAGCAGACCCATCCGTTCGAGCCGCGCCTCGATGGCGCGCAGGGTACGGCC
>DATMQL010000485.1:0-3806 GCA_035566815.1 Steroidobacteraceae bacterium
GACCTCGCGTTTCACCGCCTCGATTGCAAAATCGACGTCGGCGACCTTGGTGTAGCGCCCGACGGTGAGACGAAGGGAGCTCTGCGCCAATTGCGTATCGCGGCCCAGGGCGCGCAGCACGTACGAGGGTTCCGCCGAAGCCGAGTTGCAGGCCGAGCCTGTCGAAACCGCCAGGTCGGTTAGCCCGGTCACCAGGCTCTCGCCTTCGACACCCTCGAACGAGACATTCAGGATGCCGGGGATTCGGGAGGATCCTGCTCCATTGAGGTGAGTGCCGCCCAGACCCTCCAAACCGTTCCAAAGACGCTCGCGCAAGGCGGTCAGCCGCGGCTGTTCTTCGCCGACCAACCTGGCGGCCATCTCGCACGCAACGCCGAGCCCGACAATCTGATGCGTAGCCAGCGTCCCGGGCCGCAGGCCCCTCTCCTGCCCGCCCCCGAACGATACCGGCTGCAGCAACGGACGGGATGCGCGGCGGGTGTATAGAGCGCCAACACCTTTCGGCCCATAGATTTTGTGAGCGGTGAACGATAAGAAATCGACCGGCAGGGTCCGCACGTCCACCGGTATCTTGCCGACCGCCTGAGCCGCGTCGGTGTGGAATGCGACGCCCCGATCGCGGCATAGCGCCCCGATCGCGCCTACGTCTTGCATCACGCCAATCTCATTGTTCACGTACATGATCGACACGAGCACGGTGTCGGGGCGAAGCGCGGCACGCACGATTTCCGGGTCGATACGCCCTTGTCGATCGGGCGTCAGGTACGTGACGGTGAAACCCTCGCGCTCGAGGCGCTTGCAGGGGTCGAGCACCGCCTTATGCTCGATACGTGTCGTGACGACATGACGGCCGCGATCGGCGTTCGCACGCGATACGCCGAGCACTGCAAGGTTGTTCGACTCGGTGGCGCCCGACGTGAAAGTGATCTCGTCCGGCTCCGCGCCAATAAGCGCGGCGACTTGCGCTCGCGCAGTCTCAACCCGTGCAGCAGCCCGCCGGCCGAAAACATGTGTGGACGACGCGTTTCCGAAATCGCCACTCTCAGTCAGGCAGGCGGCCATCTCGGTGGCAACAGCGGGATCGACCGGTGTTGTTGCGGCATAGTCAAGATAGACAGCGCGGACAGCTGTCACTCGTCCTCCTTGACGTGCTCCACCACATCAACTTGCGGCACTCCGTCAGGCCTGCTGACGCGCGGTGTGCCCCCGGCGTGACGGCGCCGATTCTGCACGGCCGTCAGAATCCCACGCAGGATGTTGACCTCGTTCTTGTCGAGCTCGGCGCGCTGCAAAAAGCGACGAATGCGCCCCATGAGGTTAGTGCCGCTCTGGGTACGGTCGCGAAAATCGATCTCCTCCAGCACCTGCGCAAGGTGCACATACATGCGCTCCATATCCTCCGGTGCCGCCATCGGCGCAGCCCCGGGTGCGGTTTCCACCGTCACGCCACGAGCGCGGAAGATCTCGTACGTGACGAGTTGCACGGCCATGGCGAGATTGAGCGACAGATAGGCCTCGTTCGCAGGGATGCGGATGAGGATGTGGGCAGCCTCGAGGTCTTCATTCGTCAGGCCCGTACGCTCCGCGCCGAACAGTACCGCCGCAGGCGAACGCCGCGACTCCGCTACGAGCCGCTCGGCGGCATCTCGCACGTCGGCCACACGGAAATACTGGTCACGGTCGCGCGACGTGGTGGCAGCCACAAATCCGCAGCCGGCGAGTGCCTCACGGACGGAGTCCACGACTCGCGCGTTCGCGAGCACATCGTCAGCACCGGACGCGCGCGCGATGGCATCGCTATGCGGGAATAGCTTGGGTTTTACGAGCACGAGCTGATCGAGAGCCATGTTTTTCATGGCCCGCGCCACGGCGCCAATGTTGCCGGGGTGCGAAGGCTCGACGAGCACGATGCGAATGTCGGTGGAGATCATCTGTTACGCTTTGAATATTGGCGGGAAAGGCCCGTGGCCTTTCCCGCAGGCCAGTCTAGAGCGGCGTGTACTTGGCACGCCGGTAAAAGGCGCGGCTTTTACCGGCGAGAAGTAGGCCGGTTCAAGAGTAGGCCGGTTTACGGGAGTTTATTTGTCGTGCATGCGCTTCTCAATATCGCTGTCAAGGCCGCGCGCCGCGCCGGCGAGGTCATTGTCCGGAATTTGAACCGTCTCGAATCGCTCACCGTCACGTCCAAGGGGCGTAACGACTTCGTGAGCGAGGTTGATACCCAGGCGGAGGCGGAGATCATTGCCATCATCCGCAAGCACTATCCGAACCACGCTTTTCTCGCGGAAGAAAGCGGAGCCACCGGCGATAACGAAACCGTGTGGATCATTGATCCTCTCGACGGGACGACGAACTTCCTTCACGAGTTCCCCGTCTTCGCGGTCTCGATTGCCTGCCAGCAGAAAGGCCGTCTGGAGCACGCCGTAGTATACGACCCCATGCGCGGGGAGATCTTCACCGCCTCGCGGGGCGGCGGCGCACACCTCGACAACCGACGTATACGCGTGAGTAAACAGCGCGGTCTCGAAGGCGCCCTTGTCGCCACCGGTTTTCCATATCGCGCCAATACGCGCTATATCGATGCCTATCTCGCCATGCTGAAGGTCGCGATGGAGAGCACCGCGGGCGTGCGCCGTCCGGGCGCCGCGGCGCTCGATCTGGCGTATGTCGCGTCCGGTCGCGTCGATGCGTTCTGGGAAATCGGGCTCTCGCCTTGGGATACCGCGGCGGGCACGCTCCTCATTCAGGAGGCCGGCGGGCGCATCGGCACGCTCGGCGGCGCGGAATACCGCCAGGAAGGCCACGTTCTCGCCGGCACGCCGAAGGTCTACGCGGCACTCCTCGAAGCGTTCGCGCCCCATGTTCCCCCCGAGATGCGCGCGAGTTGACCGCTTTTCAACAGCGGTCGCCCGCTCGCTTTCCAACTACGCATTACTGTAGAGTCCGCGCAAATTCGGGGGTGATATGCCGAACCAAGTTTTAGACCAGCTGTGCGCGACCAAGTCCATTGATGAACTGCATGAGCAGGAGTCGAAGGGCAACCAACTGAACCGCGCCTTGTCCGCCACCTCCCTGACGCTGCTCGGCATCGGCGGCATCATCGGGACCGGTATTTTCGTGCTGACAGGCACCGCCGCGGCGAATCACGCCGGTCCGGCGCTGGCACTGTCCTTTATCATTGCCGGCATCGGTTGCACCCTGGCGGGGCTGTGCTACGCCGAGTTCGCGGCCATGATTCCCGTATCGGGGAGCGCCTACTCCTACTCCTACGCAACCCTGGGCGAGGGCATCGCGTGGTTCATCGGCTGGAACCTCATTCTCGAGTACCTGTTCGCGGTTGCGACGGTCTCGACCGGATGGTCGGGTTATGTCTTGAGCCTGCTCGAGCAATTCAACATCCATCTGCCTGCTGCCCTGACTCACGCGCCCTTCGACCAGGGGGTCGGCTCATTGAGCATCGTGAGTACCGGGGCCATCATCAATCTGCCGGCGATGGCGATCGTCGGGGCCATCGCCACCATCTGTTACATCGGGATCAAACAGTCGGCCACGTTCAATTCCGTCATCGTGGCGATCAAGGTCACGGTGGTCATATTGTTCATCTTCCTGGGTGTGAGTTACATCAACACGTCCAACTGGCACCCCTTCATCCCGCCGAATACCGGCGAGTTCGGCCACTTCGGCTGGAGCGGCGTCATGGCGGCCTCCGGTGTCATTTTCTTCGCCTACATCGGCTTCGATGCGATCTCCACGGCCGCCCAGGAAACCCGCAACCCGCAGCGCGACATGCCGATCGGCATCCTGGC
>DATMQL010000486.1:0-8819 GCA_035566815.1 Steroidobacteraceae bacterium
CGCGCAATTGGCCGAGCGCTGCCACGGTGATCAGCGACCGGAATGCCCGATCCTCGATGAGCTCCAAGCCGCCACGCCCGAACGACGCTCCGGGCGTGCTACTCAATGACGGGTCGCAAACACGCCTTGCGCTGCGCAGTCCCTGGCGTCCGTGTGCAGATGCCTGGTGTCCTGTCGCTCGTGGTCATGGTCGCGGTCTCGAAGAAATTCGGATGGCGGGCCCACCCCGATCATTGATTTGTCATTGAAACTCGTCAAGTATGAGCAGGGTGATCCGTACGTCTTGAGCTCGAGAGGGTTTAGTTCATGGACACGGTGTTTCCCGACATTCCGCTCTACCAGGGCTGGGGCGCGCCGCTGCGCCTCGAATCGGACATTCGTGATATCCGGCTGGTGCACGGCCAGGTGCCGCGCGATCTGACCGGTGTTTTATATCGCTGCGGGCCGGACCGCCAGTATCCCTCGATGACGAAGGAGGACGTGTTCATCGATGGCGAGGGCATGGCACACCTGTTCCGCTTCGAGAACGGTCATGTCGACTATCGCAGCCGCTGGGTGCGGACCGAGCGGTTCCGCCTCCAGGAGCGGGCGCGCCGCTCGCTGTTCGGCCGTTATCGCAACCGCTACACGAACGATCCGAGCGTCGCCGTCGTAAAGGCCGGTGCGCCCGAAGGCGAAGGGTATCTGCTCGTGATAGTGAATCGCCTCGCCGAGAATCACAGCGATCTCGCGATACTGAACGCGAGTGATATCGCGGCCGGTCCGATCGCATTGCTGACACTGCCGGTGCGAGTCCGCTCAACGTTCCATGGTATGTGGGTGTCTGAGAACACGCTCACGACCGGGCGGTATGTGACGTGAAGGTGCAGGCGGCGGTTTCACGGGACGCAACTCGCCCGCCCGAGTTGGAAACACTCGATCTCGAGGAGCCCCGAGCGGGCGAAATCCTGGTGCGGATTGTTGCAACAGGTATTTGCCACACGGACATCAACGTCCACGAGCGCGATCGCAGCCCCAAGCCCATAGTGCTCGGGCACGAGGGCGCGGGGATTGTCGAGCGCATCGGTTCCGGAGTAACGCGGCTCGCGCCCGGGGACCCGGTGATCCTGAGCGCGAACTTCTGCGGCGAATGTCCCAGTTGTCGGCAAAATGCCCACAGCTATTGCTACGAGGTGCTCCCCCGGAATTTCGGGGGCCGCCGACCCGACGGCACCACACCGCTGACCCAGGGCGGTACCCCGATCAACGCGCGTTTCTTCGGTCAGTCCTCCTTCGCGACCCACGTGCTCGCGGATGAAGGCAGCGCGGTGCTGGCGCCTGCGGATCTGCCCCTCGAAATCATGGGACCGTTGGCATGTGGAGTCATGACCGGCGCCGGAGCCGTGATCAACTCACTCGAAGTTCGTCCGGGACAGTCCATCGCGATCTTCGGTACCGGCGCGGTTGGACTGAGTGCCGTGATGGCCGCGAAAATCGTGGGTGCGACCCGCATCATTGCCGTCGATGTGGTTCCGGCGCGCCTGGCACTTGCCATGGAGTTGGGGGCCACGGACTCGATCGACGCCTCCGCCGATTACGCGGCGCAGGTCATCAAGGAACGAACGCGGTACGGCGTCGATTACACTTTCAATACAACACGCTCGCCGGCGATTTTCGCCCAGGCGATGGAAAGCCTCGCTCCGCGGGGAGTGGCCGGCTTCGTCGGTGCTCCGCTGGCACCCTGGACGCCGGACATGTTTCAGATTCTCGCCGGCGGGCGCACGTTACGCGGGATCATCGGTGGCGACAGCTCACCGGGGATGTTCATCCCGCTGTTGATCGAGTATTACCGCCAGGGGCGTCTGCCCTTCGACCGGCTCATCCGCTTCTACCCGTTCCAGGAGATCGCCCGGGCGTTCGCCGATTGCGAGCACGGGACGACGGTCAAGGCCGTACTGCGCATGTAATGTCAGGAGTGTAAGCATGTCGACCCCCTCGCCGGCCGATCAGGCCCAGGCCCTCGCAACGTTGCTCGCCCGAGTCCAGCGGCTCGAGGACCAGCTCGAGATCCAGAAGCTCCAGTCCAAGTACGCCCATTACCTCTTCACACAACAGTTCGACCGGGTCGTCGACGAGTGTTTTGCGAAGCATCTCCCCGATGTCTCGGTGGAGTTTTCCGACAGCGGTGTGTACCGGGGCCTCGAGAGCGTCCGCGCGCTTTACGCGGCGTTCGGGGCGACTAAGAACATTCCCGGATTTTTCATCCTGCACATGATGGTGAATCCCTATATCGAGATCGCCGCCGACGGCTCGTCCGCGCGCAGTCATTGGCTCTCGCCGGGAGCGGCCGGGAGTGCCACATCGGCGACCTGGATCTGGGGGCCGTACTACGTCGATTACGTGAAGGAGGCGGGTCTGTGGCGGATCGCGCATTCGAACCTCGCCCCGCTGTTTCGCAACCGTTACGAGACGAGTTGGGCGGCGGCGCCGGATCACGGCTCGGTCCGGGGACCGCTGTCGGTGCGTCCCGATGAGCCGACGACCCTCTATCGCCCCTATAATGAGACGAAACAGGAGCGCGATATGTTCAAACATCATCCCAAGCTGCCGGACCCGTATTGAGATGCGGACGAATCTCGGTCCGCTGGAGCCGGTCTGGAAGTTGGGCGGTGCCGATTATCTGCCGTTGAAGCTGCTCTGGGTCGCCAAGCTCATCGACCTCCATGTCGCCCGGTTGTTGGCACAAGAGTCCGGCCTTGCGGTGGCCGAGTGGCGCGTCGTGGCCCAACTGGGGGTATTGCACAACGGGTCGGTGCGGGAGATGGCGCGGCAGGCCTGTGTGGATCCCGCGGAGGTGAGCCGTTCGGTCGCTTCACTCGAGAAGCGCGGCTTTGTGGAGCGGCACGTGAATACACGCGACCGGCGCTCGCCGCGTTTTTCGCTGACTCCGGCCGGCAAGACCCATTTGGCCGGATTCCGGCCGCACTGGCGCCGCTTCCAGAAAGCGTTGGCCGCAAAGCTCACTCCCGCCGAGCGCGATCTGACCGAACACGCCCTCACGGTGATCGCCGGCGCCTGCCTCGATCTGCTCGAGGACTACTGACGCGCAGGCGGCCGGCGCGGTCCAGGCGGTCCGTCCAGGCTCCTAGCCGATGCTCTCGGCGCTGTAGCGGGCGAGGAGGCCGGTGCGAACCGTGTAACGGAAGACACGCGCGAAGAAGTAGCCGGCCAGCAGGACCTGCAGTATTGCCAGCGCCGAGCCAATCAGCAGGCTCGTGCCGGAAAATGGCCGGCCGTCGATGAGCTCACGCATTCCTTCGAAGACGTAGGACGGCGGCAGCAGGTACCCCACGTCGCGCATCCAGGCCGGGAGTGTGGCGAGCGGATAGTAAACGCCGACGAATGGCGACAGCAGCGCGGGCATGGGCCAGACCAGCCATTCCGAAGCCGGCCCGAGCCGCAGCACCAGCGCGCTGGCCACGACTCCCAGGGCGACGCCAAACAGAAATAACACCAACACGAAGGGAATGAGCATCAGCCCCAGAGAGATGAATGACAGGCCGAAGACCAGCGTAGCCAGGACCAGCATGACCCCCAGCGCGATCAGGCTCGTGGCGACGCTCGTCAGAACGAGGCCCGTCACGTACTCCGAGATCGAAAGCGGCGTGGCAAACAGGTTCAGAAAGTTTCGCGACCAGACGTCTTCGAAGAACGCCGTGGTCACCCCTTGCATGATGCGCGTAAAGAAATCCCAGAACAGCACCGCGCCCAGCAGGCTCGGGACGAAATTCATGTGATTGCCGGCAACCGTGTTCAGATAACGGGTCAGAAACCCCCACACCACGATGTCGATCGCCACCCACGCGAAGGTCGGCAGCAGGCGCACCGGGCTGCTGCGGAAGAGATAGAGCTGCCTCAGCAGAATGCCTGCGATCGGACGCACCCTCACTGAGGCCGCCCCTCGGCCGTATGCAGCGGCTCGCGGGCGAGCTGTATGAACAATTCCTCGAGCGAGCGTGCGCCGTGCTGGGCAGGCAACGCACGCGGGTCACCTTCCAATAGAATCTTCCCATGTGACAGGAACAGCACCCGATCGCAGACCTCCTCGACTTCGTACATGTTGTGGGATGTCCAGAGAATGCCGCAATTTTCCTCGCGGGCGAGCTCGCGGATCTGCCCGCGGACGATCTGGGCCGCGGAAGGATCGAGGGAGGCGGTGGGCTCGTCGAGCAACAGCAACTCCGGCCGGTTCAGCAGTGCTTTGGCGAGCGCCACCCGCGTCTGCTCGCCGGAGGACAGCACACCACAGCGTGTGTTCCGCAGGGCTTGCAGGTCGAACTTTTCGAGCAGCGTCTCGACCCGGCGGGTGAGATCGGAGATTGCGTAGACCAGGCCAAAGAAGCGCAGGTTCTGCGTGACCGTGAGATTGCCGGGCAAGGTCGCGTAAACGGCCGCGAAATTCGTGTGGGCCAGCGCCTGCGAGCGGCGCTTCGCGATGTCGATGCCGGCGATTCTTATGGCGCCTGATGTCGGAGCCAGTACCCCGAGTATCATGTTGATTGTCGTGGTTTTGCCGGCGCCGTTGGGCCCGAGGAGACCGACGATCTCATTACGCTGAACCGCGAAGGAGACCTGGTCGACCGCCGTGATGTGTGGATAACTCTTGCAAAGATCGGTCACGCCGAGCACGGCGTCCGACTTCGAGGGCTGGATCGCAGTCATCGGCGCACGATACCAGCAAGGCGCCGATGTTGCGTAAAACGGACTATCGTGCGACGAAATTACTCACAAAACCGCAGGGTGGTGATACCTGACCCCATCCGGGCTGTTAAAGTGTTGGGCATCAGGGCTCACTGTTACCGATTGTGCCGGCCTCTTTGTGGCCAGGCACCCTTACGCCATAGCGGTTGCGCCCCCGGTTAACGGGCTTCAAGCATGTCATCTAGCGATCCGAGCCGTGCCCTTGGGGCGCGCAACACCTTGTTTTGCGTGGCGATATCCGCTGTGCTAACGGCATGCGCGCTGGGGCCGAACTTCCATTCGCCCGCGCCGCCGGCGACCGAACACTACACGCAGGGCGAACAGCCCCAGGCCACCACGGATGCTCCCGGCACCGCCGGCGCTGCACAGACCTTCGTGGCGGATCGGGATATTCCCGCGGACTGGTGGTCCTTGTTTCAATCCGAGCCCCTCGACGGACTGGTGCGGCAATCGTTGCGTGATAGTCCCACGATCGAGTCCGCCAAAGCGGCCCTGCGGTCTGCGCAGGAGAACTATTTCGCCGAGCGCGGCTCGCTGCTCCTCCCTAAGGCGGACGGCACGTTTTCCGGCACGCGTCAGAAGACCCCCGGCGCGGCTTTCGGCGCGCCCGAGCTCGGCTCGAGTATCTTCACCCTCGTCAGTGCGACGGTGAATGTCTCATACCGGCTCGATATCTTCGGCGCGTCCCGCCGGCAACTGGAGGCTTTGCAGTCACAATCGGACTTTCAGCGCTGGGAGCTGGAGGCCGCCAACCTGTCCTTGACCGGGAACGTTGTTACGACCGCGATCAATGTCGCATCGCTGCGGGCCCAGATCGCAGCAGCGCAGGATATCGTCGCCAGTGAGCGGGACCAGCTGAATGTCGTGCAGCGGCAGTTCGCGGCCGGCGGCGCCTCGCGCTCGGATGTGCTCTTGCAGAGCACGCAATTAGCGCAGACCGAGGCCACCCTGCCAGCCCTCGAGAAGGCGCTCGCGCAGGCGCAACACCGGCTCGCGGTGCTGTCCGGAAAGACTCCCGACACGAACACTCCGGAGTTCGATCTCGAGCATTTCTCACTGCCGACCGAGCTGCCGGTCAGCGTGCCGGCGAAGCTCCTCCGCCAGCGCCCCGATGTGCAGGCCGCGGAAGCCACGTTGCACCAGGCCACCGCCAATGTGGGCGTTGCCACAGCCAACCTGTTCCCACAGGTGAATCTGTCGGGAGCGATCGGCTCGGAGGCGCTGAGCGCGCGCAACCTATTTACCGGCGGCACGGGCAGTTGGAGCGTTGGCGCGTCCCTGACCCAGCCGCTCTTTCACGGTGGCGAGTTGATTCACAAGCGCCGCGCGGCACTTGCCGATCTCGATAACGCCGCTGCGCAGTATCGCCAGACGGTGTTGGCAGCCATGCAGGACGTCGCCGATACGCTGCGTGCGCTCGAAGCCGATGCGCGCGATCTGCGCGCCGAGGCGGCAGCGGAAGATCTCGCGGGCAAGTCGTTGGAGATCACGAAGAAGCAGTTCGCCGCGGGTGGCGTCAGCCACGTGCAGCTTTTGATTGCCGAGCGTCAGTATTCCCAGGCCCGCCAGAACCGTGTCCTGGCGGAGGCCGCCCGCTATGCCGATTCCGCCGCGCTGTATCAGGCGCTGGGTGGCGGCTGGTGGAATCGCAAAGATCAAGAAGAGAAGGTGACCAAGCAGTGAGCAGCGTGATGCGTTGGCGTCTGATCATAGTGTTGGGCGCGGCAGCGGTGCTGCTGGGCGCGCTGGTCTTTTTCAATCTCATCCTCAAGCCACAGTTTATCGCGAAGTTCCAAGCGGAGAACGCTCCGAAGAACGAGACGGTTTCGACGACGGTGGCCGCATTCTCCGACTGGCAGCCAGAGATTACCGCTGTCGGAAGCATGCGCGCTTTTCGCGGCGTGGTGGTCACCACCGAGGTGGCGGGGCTGGTGCGTACCTTGAACTTCAAGTCCGGTGACGACGCCAAGAGCGGCGCGGTGTTGGTCGAGTTGAATATCGACTCCGACGTGGCGCAATTGCACGCCCTGCAGGCGGCCGCGGACCTGTCGCAGACGACGTATAACCGCGACAAAGTGCAGTTCGAAGCGGAGGCCATCAGCCAGGCAACGCTCGACTCGGATGCCGCGGATCTGAAGAACCGGCGTGCGCAGGCCGAAGCGCAGGCGGCCCTGGTCGCGAAAAAGATATTGCGGGCGCCGTTCGCCGGCCGGTTGGGCATCACCACTCTGAACCCGGGCCAGTACCTCAATCCGGGTGACAAGGTCGTGACCCTGGAAGCGATCGATCCCATCCTGGTGGACTTCCGGGTCCCGCAGTTGCAGCTCGCGCGGCTTTCCAAGGGCCAGATCCTGCATGTGACCACCGATGCCTTTCCGGGAGAAACCTTCGAAGGTAAGGTCACCGCGATCGACCCGCTCGTCGACTCGGCCACCCGCAACTTCCAGGTGGAGGCCTCGGTCAACAATTCTTCACGGCGGCTGCTGCCCGGAATGTTCGCGCAGGTTGCCGTGCAGTCGGGTGACAAGAAGCGCTATCTGACGCTGCCGCAGACGGCCATCACCTACAACCCGTACGGCGCGACTGTTTTCGTGGCGAACAAGTCCCAGGACGGCAAGTCGCTGGTCGCGCAGCAGGTGTTTGTCACCGTCGGCGGTACACGGGGCGACCAGGCGGCGATCCTGGCCGGCATCAAAGAGGGTGACACGGTGGTGACCAGCGGGCAGCTCAAGTTGAAGAACGGGACGCAGCTCCTCGTCGACAACAGCGTGGTGCCCAAAGACGATCCGAACCCGACTCCCCAGGAGCAGTGAGGGAGATTCGATGAAGTTCACCGACCTGTTTGTCGAGCGTCCGGTACTGTCGGCGGTCGTCAGCCTGCTGATTCTCGTCCTGGGCTTGCGGTCCATTTTTCAGTTGCCGATCACACAGTATCCGGCAACCGAGAATGCGACCATCATTGTCAGTACGGCCTATTACGGCGCGGACGCCGCCACGGTCGCGGGCTTCATCACTCAGCCCCTCGAGCAGGCGATCTCCCAGGCACAGGGTATCGATTACCTGTCTTCTTCGAGTAGCACCGGTTCATCGACCATCACCGCGACACTGCGGTTGAACTACGACTCGAACCGCGCCCTGACGGAGATCAACACCAAGGTCAACTCGGTGCGCAACCAGTTGCCGCCGCAGGCCCAACAGCCGGTGCTCATCGTGCAGGTCGGGCAGACCACCGACACGATGTACATCGGCTATTTCAGTAATTCGTTGCCAGCGAACGGCATGACGGATTATCTCGCGCGGGTGGTGAAGCCCAAGCTCGATTCCATCGAGGGCGTGCAAACCGCGGAAGTCATCGGTGCGCGGCAATATGCGCTGCGCGCCTGGCTGGATCCGGACCGGATGGCCGCGCAAAACGTCACGGCCTCGGACGTCTATACCGCGCTCTCGGCCAACAACTACCTCACTGCCGTCGGTACCGCGAAGGGACAGGCGGTGAGCGTCGATCTCACCGCCTCGACCGATCTGCACTCCCTCGATGAGTTCAAGCGCCTCGTCGTCAAGACGCAGAACAACGCCATCGTGCGGCTCTCGGACGTGGCGACCGTGGTGCTGGGCGCCGAAAACTACGATTTCAGCGTGGCTTTCAACGGCAAGCGCTCGGTGTTCATCGGCATTCAAACCGCACCGCGAGCGAACGTGCTCGACGTGGTGAAGCTGGTGAAAGCGGCGTTACCCGCCATCGGCGCGCAGTTACCGACGGGAATGACCCAGGACCTGGTTTTCGATACCACCCGGTTCATCAATACCGCGATCACAGAGGTCATCAAAACGCTCGTCGAGGCCCTGGTCATTGTCACCGTGGTGATCTTCCTGTTCCTCGGAAGCCCGCGTGCCGTGGTCATTCCGGTCGTCGCGATGCCGCTGTCATTGATCGGCGCATTCTTTTTGATGCTTGCGCTCGGCTATTCGGTCAACCTGCTGACACTGTTGGCGTTGGTCCTGGCAATCGGTCTCGTGGTGGACGACGCGATCATTGTCGTCGAAAACGTCGATCGTCATCTGAAAGAGGGCATGACCCC
>DATMQL010000487.1:0-24143 GCA_035566815.1 Steroidobacteraceae bacterium
GAACTCGGGCGTGAACCTGCTGAGCGGGGACACGATGGGCGCGCACCTGGTGTACGACGGGACGACGCTGACTCTGACGATCACCGACCAGGTCACCACCGCCAGCTTCACCACCTCGACCGCGATCAACATCCCCGCCACAGTGGGTGCCAACACCGCTTACGTCGGCTTCACCGGGGGCACCGGTGGGTACACCGCCACACAGACGATCCGGAGTTGGACTTACGCGGTGAACTGACGGCGAAAGCCGGGGCGACGTGACACGGCGCGTGCGTCCTGATGCTGCCGGTAACCCTCATCAAATCAGGGTTCCACGTACCGCCACACACCGCTGTTGAACATCGCGCCGACGAGAATGTTGTGAGTGCCGTCGTTGACGACGGCAACTTGTGCCGGACCTTGGGTCAAGCCGGCAGGAGTGCCGGGCGCCACCCAGGTGCCGTTGCCCGGCTGAGATCCAACTTCGAAGGTCGGAGCGGCGTTGCCACCCGGACCCACCGGATACCCATACATCCCGTATACGTTTTTCGAAGTACCGAAAACCACGGCCTCCGTGGCAGTCAGTCCGACGTGAGCCCATGTTTGGCCGTAGTCGGTGCTGCGCAAAACACCCGAGCCGAGAGCTGAGTAGGCTCCAGCCATGTAAACCACCCCGTTGTTGTCGGGCTGATAGAGCTGCGGCACATAGCCATGCTCGTTCTTGTCCACTTGTGCCCACGAGGCGCCACTATTGGAGGTGCGCCAGGTCCCGAAAAGTCCGCTGCCCTGTTGGCCCATCCACAGCCAATTCCCCCGTGTGGTGGCGGCAGTGCCGGTATTGATGAACACGAGTGCGCCCGAGGCGACGACGGTGGGGGTATTTTGTTTCATGCCGTCGGCGAGCGGGATGCTGGTCCAGGTCTGACCCCCGTCAGCGCTCTCGACAATGAAATCCTGCTCGTGACCCGCCATGAGGAGATGGTTCTCGTCATAGGGGTCGACGACAGGGGGAAAGTAATCCTGGCGGCTTGCGCCGCTGGGGGCGACGAAATAGGAAGTCCAATTCACGCCGCCATCGAGGGACTTCCAGAAGCCTTTGCCAGTGCCTCGCAGGCAGGCTTCATAGACAACAGGCACCGCTGCCGTACTGTACGGTGAAATCGTGATGCCACCGCCGCAATCGCCAACCGCGGCGGCATTGCTGCCTGTGTTGATGGGCCCGGTCCAGGTAACACCGTAGTCCGCGGATTTCCAGACTCCCTGGCAGTTGAACTCGGTGTAAAGAGTACCCGGGTGCGCCGGGTCTGCCTGAACGGTAACGGCACCAAAATTCCCACACAAACTATTGGTGAGATCCACTCCCGCGGGCGTGACATCGGTCCAGGTCCCGAAAGTCGTCGGAGGGGGAACCGATGGAACGGTGCTCACCTGCGCCGAGTTCGCGCTTTCACCGAAGGAATTGAGCGCCGAGACGACGTAGTAATAAGTCGTCCCATCGATGAGCCCGGTGTCGGTATAGGCGGGTGTGGTGGGTGCCGCGATCTGGGTGTAGGGCCCGCCGTTAGTCGTGGAGCGCTTGACATAATAGGTCGTCGCGCCGGCACTGGCTGTCCAAGTCAGGGTGACCACAGTATCGCCGGGGGTTGCGACGAGATTGGTCGGAGGTGTCGGTGGGGCGCTCGGACCCTTCGGTGTCGCGGCCACCTCCGCGGAATTCGCACTCTCGCCGGCACCGTTCATGGCCGATACAACGTAGTAATAAGTCGTACCGTTGGTGACCGAGGAATCCGTATACCCGGGCGAGGTGGGCCCGGCCATTTGCGTGTACGGTCCGCCGCTTTTAGTCGCACGTTTCACGTTGTAGCCCGTCGCCCCGCTGCTGGCCGCCCAAGTCAGGGTGACCACCGTGTCACCGGCAGTTGCCGCGAGACTCGTCGGCACGGGAGCCGCAGGGTGGGAGTTGTGCGGTAAGCCACAGCCGGTAAGGAGTGCGAGGCACCCCACAATCACGAAGACGCGAAACGAGACCAGGCTGGGGTGTTCGAACATCGCACTTATTCTCGTGAAACGCCCCCTTAGGGGCGGACTGAGGTGTGGATGACTTTAGCTATGAATTCGTGTCATCCGAGGTGACGCTGGTCACTTAACCTTGCGCCGTACCGCCCCCGGAAGAATTTAAACTCTACCCGAGTCGCCTGCAATCTGCTCGTTCGCGCCCCCCGGGCACGGCTCATCCGTCAGCCGCCGGGCCAATAGTTCCAGGGCGGCGGCGGTGGCCTGCCGGTGAGCGAGCGCAGAAACGCGGTGATGTCATGTTCGTCCTGGGCATCGGGCGTCGCGTGCTTGGGCAAGACTCGCGAGTGTGCGTCGATGGCACTCTCGAGTGTATTGAACGCGCCATCATGGCCGTAGGGGTATGTCAGCTCCACGTTGCGCAAGCTCGGAGTTCGGAAGCCTTTGCGATCGCCGGTGGCGTTGGCGACCTTGGCGGCGTGATCATCCTTGGCCGCGTCGGCGAAGGGGCCGGTTGCAGTGAATGGCCAGTGGGCTGCGAAGGACAGGCCGCCGGCGCGCCCCGGGTCCCGCGCCCGTCCCGGTGTTCCCGGATAGCCCAGATCGTGAAATTCTTCGTCGGTGAAGGTCGGCCCGGAATGGCAGTTGTTACACCCGTGACGCGTGAACGCCACCATGCCGCGCTGCGCGTCGCTGCTGAGCGGCCTCGAACCACTCATGAAGTCATCGAAGGGAGTTCTGCCGGCGGCCAACTTGCGGATGTAGGCCTCGAGTGCCTTACCGACGTTTGCGTACACTCGATTGACAGCCTCCTTATCTTGCCCGGACATAGCATCGAACTGCGGGGTGCCCGGTTTCCCCTCGGCTGGGAATCGCCGCGGGTCACTCAGGTCGGGCATGGGCCCGAATACCTTCTCGTAGCGGATTTTGTAGATCGTCGCCGCGTGCGCCACGCCCAATCGGCTCGAGCCCATTTCATCGGGCTGCTCGAACGTAAATAGCGGTGCCGACCAGAGATTGTCGACTTTGCCGTCCCAGAAGTGCGCTCGCCCATACCACGCCGCGTCAATGAGGTCCGGAGCGTTTCTGGCCGCTTCCCGCAGGGTGTTGGATCGGGGCTTCTTCTCGGCGAACGCATGCTCGGGGTCGTGGCAATTTACGCAGGCAACGCCGCTTCCCGGCTTCGAAAAGCGATTGTCGTAAAAAATCCGCATCCCCAGGGCGGCGGCGGCCTGGTCGTCCGCAACGGCATTCCCCCGGGAGGGCGGCAGGTGTTCCGGCAAGACATGCGCAAGCCATTCCCCGCAACTGGATTGCAGGAATGCGAGATGGGGCGGGCACGCAGCAGCGTTGTTGTCCGCCGCCATCGCGCCCGTTGTGCTCGCCGAACCGACTGCAAGTGCCAGGACAACCCCGAGTGCCTTGGCGTCAGGGCTCATTATTCTCCGCGCCCAGGCTGGTATGCACGAAGCAGGTGGCCGGGTTGAAGTCACTCGGCGCGGCGACATTCTCCTCGAAGCCGATGTTGTCCCAGGTGCGTTTGTCGACCCACGGTGAGTTGTAGCGGTAGTGATAGGCCGCCCCTTGATCCGGATCGACGAAGCGTTCCGTGAATTCGGCCGCGGAGTGATATAGAACATCATGGAAACCGACAGCGGCATCGGCGATATTCAAGGTGGTCGTGGGGGTGGTGAAGTCGTTGCAGAGCCGCGCCTGCCCATTGACGTACATAATGATCCGGTTGTTGCGGATGTACAGGTCGTATTTTGTCCGCGGCGAAGCCAACTGCTGATCGTCGAGGATGGGTGCGACCGGATTGCCGTTCGCATCGACCCGGAAGAACCAGGCGACCTCGCCGGCCGGATTGTCGAGCTGCAGCGGCGAGACATTGACCGGGCTGGTGTACTGCCCTTGCACCACCTGCTCGTTGGTTCCGAGAACCTCGGGCAGACCCGCCGCGGGAATCGGCTTGTTGATCATCACCATCACGTCGCTTTCGGGGTGCACGGTATAGGCGGCGGTCTGGGACGGGTTCGCAATGCTCGGAATGGAGTTGTAGATGTAGTCCTTCAGATCGTACAGACCCTTGTTGGTCGGTACCGGCGGCCGGCCGCCGTGGATGTTGTACATGCTTTCCCAGTTGGAATACGCATGGGAGTTGCCCTCGCGATTGAAGATCTGCAGGCAGTTCCAGCCCGCCGTGCTGGGATTCGCGCCCGTGTTCTCGTAGAAGAAAGTGGTATGAACGATTTGCTGCGTGAGTGTGCCCGTACTGTCGAGCGTCTGGCCCGCGGTGCCGGACCCGCATAGCGACACGACCCAATACCGCCGGCTCGTGGCGAACGAGGGCACCTCATAGGTGACGTGTAGATACGTGGTCGGGTTGATATGCGCCGCCTTGCGCGGAAACAGCGAGACTTCGGAAATAATGTCCTGGGACCAGTCGCTCAGGACGGTGTTCATCGTACCGTTCTCGATATAAGCGTCCGCATAGCCATGGCCGTCATCAGGCGCGGTGGCGTTGCAACAGGTGAATCCGTTGGCGTAAACGGTCCACTTGGAATTCTGCAGAATTTTCTCGCCGGCGGAATCTCGCGGGTGGCTCCAATTCGGTACGGGTAAAGTCTGGAACGTGTCACTGGCGTTCGAGAAGTCGTCGAAGAAAGTCGCAGGCGGTGCCGGCGGATTGACCAACGGCGCGATCGTTACCGCCGTTCGGGCGAGTACGACCGGCGGATTGACCGGGGCGGGTTGGGCGAACGGTGGCTTCGCCGGGGGGGTTGCCTGTACGTTCGGGCCGCCGGCCCAGCCCTGCCCGTTGATGATCAGACTGCCGTATTTCGCGATGACTTCGGCTTCGGTGACGATCGGAAAAGTTGTGATCGCCGTTGCGTCAATCCAGGGATTGCCTGGATTGTCGGTCACGGCCGCCTGGTGAGACAGAGGAATGTCCGCGTGCGTCCGGCCGATCGTGCCGGGGAAGGGACACAAGCGATCCAGGGCTTCGACGGTTACCGTCATGCTCGAGGTGACCCCGGTGATCTCGATCGCCAGTATCGGCGGCGTGTCCAGATCGAACCAACTCCACGGCGTCGGCGGCGCGACATAGAAATTGGGAGGGGACTCGTTGGTCGGACTGTCCTTGCCCGCATTCACGTAGAAATAGTAGGGAAACAAACTGACATTGTCGGCGACGAAATGAGTGCGAGCCTGATGTTGAGGAATTCCGGCGCAAAATACGGTACCCCCGCCTACTGATTCGGTCCCATCGGTGTTGGCGGTCACCGCGGTCGGCTGTACCAGCACGCGGAAGTCCCTTGCGTTTGCCACTGCGGGAACTTGAATGAGGACACTGTCCCGATTCGGGACGGTCGTGACACCGGACAACGTCGGTGCGGAAGTGAATTTGAAGGTCGGACCCGAAGGCAAGCCGCCGGTGGGTGGCGGAGCGGCTGCAACAGGCGCGGCGCTGACTTGCGTTGAGTTCGTGCTCTCACCGGCGGAGTCGACCGCCGAGACCACATAGTAGTAAGTCGTGCCGTTGGTGAGCGACGTGTCGGTATAAGAAGTCGTGGTAGGTGCGGCGACCTGTGTGTAGGGTCCGCCGCTGGTCGTGGCGCGCTTCACATGGTAGCTGGTTGCACCACTGCTCGCGGACCAGGTGAGGCTTGCCTGAGCATCGCCGGCGGTTGCCGCAAGACCGGTTGGTGCTGCCGGAGCCGTGGAGGCCGGAGGACTTGGGGATGCCGAGGCGGGTGCTGCGCTGACTTGCGTTGAGTTCGCGCTCTCACCGGCGGAGTCCACCGCCGAGACGACGTAGTAGTAGGTCGTGCCGTTGGTGAGCGAGGTGTCAGTATAGGACACCGAAGCGGGCGCCCCGACTTGGGTGTAGGGTCCGCCGCTCGCCGTGGCCCGCTTTACATGGTAGCTGGTCGCGCCGGTGCTGGCGGACCAGGTGAGGCTCGCCTGCGCGTCCCCCGCCGTCGCGGCCACAGCGGTGGGTACGGGCGGGGTGGTCACCGAAGACGCCGGATCCACCGGATTCGTCGTGGTGTCGACTCCGCCGCCGCAGCCGGCGAGCAGTGCCAGGCAGGCCGCAACCAGGCAGCCGCGGACCGTGGTCAGGTTGGTGTGATCTACGAACATCTCACTTGCTCCGGCCTACGGTGCTTTGGCCACTTTTATGGTATTCAAAATCGTCGTGCGGCCGCCGCCAAAACTCGCCGCCGGCTCGATCGAAAGCATCTGGTTGGTGACTGTCACGTTATAGGTGACGGTCAGCGCGGTATCCGCCACCGGCACCGGGGTCGCTGACTGCGGACAGGCGACACCGTTGGAAGGTGAAATGTTGGTGCCACTGTACCTGCTCCAGACGCAGGTGCCCAATTTCTGGCCCTGCAGGGTGTCATCCTGGCCAAATTCCCCGGCGCTGTACGCGCTGTTGGGTGCCATGCCGAGCGTGACCACATAGTTGCCGTTGGGTACGTTGATTGTCCAGATGCCGAAGGCCCCCTGCCGGCCACGCTGATACAGCATGGGATCGCTCGTGCCGGTGATCGTGTCGCTCGTGGTGAAAGCCGTGAAATACTGCATGCTCTCGGTCATCGCGGAGTTCGCCACATCCGGGTAGTAGATCGTCCCGTCGCCGGCCGTGTACTGAGTGGTGGAACCTACCGCGATGCCAAATGGATACGTGTTACTGAAGAAAGGGATAACCGGTGGCGCTGGCGGCGTCTGGCCGTTCAGTGCCAGCAAATGATCCTGGTAGCCCAAGCCAAACGCAGTCGGCGTTCCGGTGTAATCGGAGATGAGCGCCGGAAAGCTCGAACAATCGTAGGTGTTCCATGCCCAGGCGAGATAGTTGCCGCCATTGCTGTCCAGGAACGCCATCAGGGGATTGATATAGGTATCCTGGCAATCATTCTCACCGATCTCGCCGGCGATCAGCGGTGAATTCGCCAGGATCGGTTGAATGACACCGCTCCAGCAACCGGACGTATTGCAGATCTGATTCGCGTAGCTGTGCCACGATGCTGCAAGTTGGTTTGCCGAATCGGCCGGCTTGTGCGCCAGCCATTGATCGAGCACGTTGGTGTACTGTACGCCCGGGACCATGATGATGTTGGTGCTGCCAGTGGCCCGGATCGTGTTCACCAGTGACTGTGTGCCGACGGCGGTATACGCGACCCCCGGGCACGTGCCGCCATTCTGGAGGCACGTCCAGGCCGCCGTGCTGGCGCTGTTGCTGTCCGGAAACGGCTCGTTGAACAGATCGAAGATGACCGAGCTGTTGCTCTTGAACGTGTTGGCGACTGACGTCCAGAAAGACGGTGCGTGGTCCGCATCCGGCATCGGCGTCAGCTGATTGGAAAGCGTGGTTCCGGGCGCCGCCCATTGCAGATCGATGATGGCGGCGATGTTATTGGTGGCCAGCAGATTGACGTAGTTGACGATCGCGGTCTGATAGGCCGTGCCGCCGATCATTACGCCGTTGATCCCGAGCCAGCAGTCTTCATTGATTGGCAGCCGCACTATGTTGATATCCCACTTCTGCATCGCGGCAACCGACGCGGCATCGGATGGGCCGTCAAATACCTGCGTGCTAGCCAGGCACTCGTACTCCGTGCCGGATCTGTCAACGCCATGCAGGGCTACCACCTTATTCTGACCATTCAGAATCTGGTTGCCGGACACATGCAGGCCGCTGACAGAGACCGTGGCTGGCGCAGTCACGGGGGCAACCGGAGTCGCCGTCACCTGGGCCGAGTTCGCGCTTTCACCGGCCGAATCGAGCGCCGAAACTACATAGTAGTAGGCCGTACCGTTCGTGAGCGAGGAGTCGGTGTAAGACGTCGAAGCAGGTGCCGCGACTTGCGTGTAGGGGCCGCTGGCGCTGGTGGCACGCTTCACGTGATAGCTCGTTGCGCCGCCGCTCGCGGACCAGCTCAAACTCACCGTAGCATTGCCCGCGGTTGCCGCGAGGCCCGTCGGTGTCGTCGGAGCCGAAGGGGCTGGAGGGCTCGAGGGTGCCGCGGGTACCGCGCTGGTTTGTGCGGAATTAGCGCTTTCACCGGCGGAATCGAGTGCCGCGACGACATAGTAGTAGGTCGTGCCGTTGGTGAGCGACGTGTCGGTATAAGACCCCGAAGTCGGCGCGCCGACTTGGGTGTACGGCCCGCCGGCGGTCGTGCTGCGCTTAACGTGGTAACTGGTTGCGCCACTGCTGGCGGACCAGGTGATGCTCGCCTGCGCGTTTCCCGCCGTCGCGCCCACACCGGTGGGCACCGATGGAATAGTGACCGTCGGGTTAGAAGTCGTCGGATCGACCGGATTGGCCGCGGTATCGGATCCGCCGCCGCAGCCGCCAAGGAGTGCCAGGCAGACCGTAGCCATGCAGCCGCCGACCGTGCTCAGGCTGGGGCGGTCTTCAAACATCTCACTGGCTCCTGGGCACGTCATCGCGACTAAAGACTGATCATAATGCATGACCACCGCACGGCCATACATGTCGCGAGCCCCCGACAACCGCGGTGGATCTACCTTATAACTGCGTGTGGACGGGATGATTGAACTGTGAATTGAGTCGGATTCGCACCGCGCGTTGCGTGGGCTTATTCACGGTTTTGGGCGACGGCAACACGTACGAGGCCGCGGCTTGGCGTCATGAAGCGCCGGGCCAGGTCCTTGCTCTTCAACCTGAAGGGATCCTCGACGTACTTGAATACCCAGGCGCTCAGGAGAATCGTGGCAGCAACCGCCAGCGCGGACCCGAGAAGGGCGCCAACCAGCGGCAGTTGCGGAGTACTGATTCCCGCCACGACCTCTTCCGGGCGGCGCAACACCACCCGCACGAACTGGTTGCAAACCCACAAAACAAACGTGTGGGACATGTAGATCGAATAGGAAACGAGCCCCAGGAACTTGAGCCACGGGTGTCGCAAAATGGCCTTGGCTGAGTCGTCCCTGCTGCAAACCACCGCCACAATGAGAGCGGCGGATAGAAAGAATATTGCGATGTCGAACCGCGGGTCCGTCCTCGTGCACAGGAAGAGGGTCATGGCCGCGAGCGCAACTAACGTGCTGCCACGCGGGAGCGACTCGGGATGGCGCGTGGTGAACGACGCTACCAGGCAGCCCAGGAAATAGCCGCCGAGGCACTGCAGAATTTCCGAGAAGTTGCCGATGTGCGCGCCCCCGAAGGCCAACAGGGCCAGTGCGGCGCCCGCGAGGACTACGAATGTGGAGAGCCGCAGCACGTAGTGCGAGATCAGGCACATGATGCCGAACACCAGGTAGGTGTAGAACTCCACGCTGATGGACCAGCTGGGCAGGTTGAACGGATGCTCGATCTTGAAGAATCCCAGCGAGTGAATCAGCAGCAGTTGCTCGGTAAAGGTCGCCAGGGTGGCGTCCTTGAACGCGGACCCGCTGGGAATTTTCAGACCGAAGGCGGTCGCGGCGATCCAACTCGAGGCGGCGGTGAGTACCGCCAGCAGCAGAAACAACAGGTGCACCGGGTAGAGGCGTCCCAACCTGAGGAATTGGAATCGGGCCAGATCGCCCGCGGTGTGCAGCCGCTCGCCGTAGTTCAGATTCATCACGAAGCCGGACAGCACGAAGAACAGGTCCACCATGTAGTAACTGTTGAGAACGAAGCGCACCTCGTGCAGAGGCGGATTCCAGTTCGGCATGTGAAACAGCACTACCAACACCGCGGCGATTCCGCGGATGCTCTCGAGCTCTTCGATCTTTCCGGTGGACGGTGCGGACATGAAAAGAGACCCCATTCGCTGCTATACTGACGCTACCGCCAACCATCTCCCAAGTCCATGGAAAACAGCCATGCGCGCTGGCGTGCCTTCGCCCTCACGGGTCTCGTTCTCGTTCTGGTCTGCTTCGCGTTTTGTGCGCTGATCGAGCACGTCCTCGAACGCCGCGACGCCGCTCGGCTGACCGCCGACGAAACCTTTTATACCCTGCAGGGGCGGCGCATCCGCTATCACGAGACGGGTTCTGGCCGTCCGGGACCTACGATTGTTTTGCTCAACGGCAGTGCGGGATGCTTGGAACAGTGGGATGGAGTGCAGACCGCGCTCGGTACGGCGTCGCCGGTCATTTCCTACGATCGCGGCGGGACGGGGTTCAACGACCAGGCGGATGCGAACGACGCAAACGCGTATGCCGACGAGCTCGATCACCTGCTGCACTTTCGACATCTCGGGGGGCCCTTCGTGCTCGTCAGCTACTCGAGCAGTTCGACGTTGGCGATCGTGTTTGCCGCCCGGCATCTCGATGTCGTCAAAGGGGTGGTCTTCGTGGATCCTCCCCTGCGGTCGCCAGGCGCGAAGACGTACCGACGATTCTTCTGGCGCGCCAGCGTTATGAATCCGCTCGAGGCGTTCTTCGGTTATACGCGCCTGCGACATGCCATTGAGGCTCGTAATGGACCACCGTCGTCTCCGACGTCGGAACGATCGAACGCGATCCTCGTGAGCACGCACCACTGGCTCGGCACCACGTATGACTCGATGAATCTCGACGACTCCGCCGACGAGGCCGATGCGGCCGTGGCCGCCGGCCATCCTTTGGCCCATCTTCCGCTCGCTTTGCTAACGACAGAGGACCCCGCGGGGAGCGACTGGTCCCGCCGCACCTTCGAACGGCAAAAGGAGCTCGCCGCCAGTTCGGAACGCGGTAGCCTGCGCGACGAGGTTGGCAGCGACCACCGCCGGCTACTGGATGATCCGCGCGAAATCGCTTCAATCGTCGACATGATCAGTGCGATCCGTGGCGAAGCGAGCGAAATTCGAGCAGCCCACGGGACAGGCAAACGCTCGCAAGAATGAGCACGGCGAAGGTACTGGTTCGCGAGAACCATTCACTCTCCGACATGTTCATGACCATCTGCTGCAGTAGCAATGCCAGGTAGAGGGAGCCCTGGTTGCGGTCGATCCGCATCAATTGCAGCGCTTGCCGTATGTACCAGAATAGAAATACGAGCAGGCAGATCAAACCGACGATACCCAGATCGTTTACGACATCCAGATAGCCGTTATGGGCCTCCGTGGGATAGAAGAACATCACTGAAACAAAAATATAGGAAGGTGAGCTGGGAAAGGGGCCCAGCCAGTACGCCCCGTACCCTGTTCCCAGATAAGGCGCGGCTTGTATGTGCTGCTTTACGATGTCCCAGATGATGGTGCGCCCGGAGAATGTTGCATCTTTACCCGTCAGACCCATGACCGGGGCCAGGAGGGTATGGACTCCCGGGACCACATCCTGGATGACCAACTCGTACAGCAGAATCATGACAACCATTGCGACGATCACATGAGTTGAGTATCTGCGCCTGATGATGGGTACGCGCATCACGAGCACCATGGATAGCATGGCTACCATCGTGGCAAAGAGCGAAGTGTTGCTTCTAGAGAGAATCAGGCAGGTCAACGCAACCGCGGTTGCGGCTATGGGCCAGTACGGGCGTCCTTCCCGGGCCAGGCACCGGTTGAAGCAGATGATGGCGGCGATGCTCGACATCATCCCGAATTCGTTTTTGCTGTGAGTAACGCCATGCCACGCGTTCTTTTGCGACAGATCGGTACCCAGCTCGATAATCCGCTCCGGGTAGATCATTCCGACCACTAGCGAGACGAGCAGAATGGCCATCAAGGGAGGAATGGCCACTTGCTGAAACCGCCGGCGGTGCCAGCCGGAGAGGGCAATGGCAAAGCACACCATGAATATGGTGATCAGGGAGACGAACCGCAGCAGCGTGGCAGAGGGCTCTATAGACCACGCGGCGCTCAGCAGGGCAAGCACCAGAAGCGCGGCCGCGCCGAGGTTGATTTTCCGCGCCAGGGTGCATGTCAGCAACCACCGGCTCGCAATGACATACAGGCTCATAGCGATCATGCTGACCTTGATGATCCGATCCGCCTCGTTTGCCAGGACAACAGGTCCCTTTCCGGCCATGCCGTCCAGAGTGTTCGGCAGGTTCTGGTAGAAAATGAGCCAGAACAATATCGAGAGAAATATCAGGCTGGCGGTACCTCCTCCACTCGTCGCGGCTGCGCCGCCATGGAGACTTGCGCCTCTCGCGGGCGGCGGCGCCCCCGCGCGCATGGAGCTGCGCATCTGGCGCATGTTTCGTGACTCCACTGGTGACCGCGGCGATCTCACGAGCAGCTAACTCCCGAAGGGGGGCAATACCGAGATCGCATCATTGACCAGGTCCTGGATGTCGCAACTATGCTTGTGTCGATTCCACACGGCTTCGGCCTTGGCACGCCAGATGACCCGGTCACTGCCGATGAAACGCTGAACAACGTCCTTCAGGTCGTCACGGCTGCAAGGCAGGTAGTCCTCGGAGGCCGTCAATTGCGTGCCGCGTACACCAAAGGTCGTGGAAATGACGGGCAACTTAGCCGCCAGATATTCGAAGAGCTTCACATTCGAGCCTGACCCACGGGTGACCAGGTTCACGCCCGCATCGCTGGCAGCGAAGTAGGGGACCACTTCAGGTACGGGTCCCGTCACGATCAAGGCACCCTCCCGATAGGCTGCGGGGCTCACGGAACCGACGACGAGAAAGTAGACGCGATTTCGCGCCATGAATGCGGCCTCGGCGCGGCAGAACTCCTTGATCTCCCGAAAGGCCTCGACGTTGGGCGCAAAGCCGCTGCCGCTGAAAATGAGCACCCGGTCCGCATCCGTCAGCCCCAGTTTGGCGCGCATTTGCGGGCGCAGTTCGGGCGAGAAGGCATAGAGCCGCGGATCCACACCGCAGCGAACCATCGGCACCCGCAACTGTGAGCGGCTGTCGTGAGCTCGAAAGAACGCCTGATCCTCCTCGGCGCAGGAAAGAATGTCCGTGTAGGTCCGCGGGGCGGCGCCTTCAACGCCGCGCATCCAACTCGCGAAACGCCGCTGCCGCGCGCTGCTCTGCTCGAGCAGCTTGTGCTCCAGATTGTGACTGATGAGGTACCAGGGTTTCGCGCGCCACGGGCCCGGAATGGGCGGGCAATACGGCAAGTCCGACATGATGATGTCCGACTCCCGCAATGCCTGTTTGAGTTGTTTCGGGATCATGCCGCTGGCGAGCATGTGGTGCTGCCAGACACGGGGATAATCGAGCCGTCGGGCCAGTGTCTGCGTGACTCCGAATGTCAGCCCGAGGTGGGTGGACTCCTTGAGATGGGGCTCGATGGCACTCTCCAGCGCCGCCCCGCGGCGCAGAGTGGCACCCCGATAGTCCTCTTTACGCCCCGCGGTGCTGAAAATATGCACGGAATGTCCGCTGCGAGCCAATGCCCGGGCAATGCTGAGGGTGCGAACCTGCCCACCGGTCGCGGCCGGAGCGATGCGGTTGCCGCTCACGATGGTTATTCTTTTCATGTGCTGGTCAAGGCCCCTCGCGCTTGGTCCTGATCCAGGTCGTGGTCTTCGGGCCGGAAACCAACAGCAGCAGTTTCCAGAAAATGAAGCCCGGCACGCGCAACAGGTCCCAAAAGCCTTCGCTGCCGACACCGCTCAGCGCCCAGCCGCGGCACACGTAAGCCGCCAAAGCGGCGCAATCGACGCCACTCACGCCCAATGACGCGAGGTTGAGCGCCGAGCGACTCACGATGGCAAGTGTCAGGGTGACAGCGAGCAGGGCCGCTGCACTCAATACGATGTAGGAGAGGGGCAGGATCAGCAGATCCAGTGCGAGGTCGAGGCAAACCCAACTGGGTCCAATGACGGCGCGGCGCACCAGGGCAGGCACCTTGGTGCGAATCAGCCGCAGCCGGCCGCTTTCCCAACGTTGCCGTTGGCTGCGCGCCGCGCTTTCAGTGCTGACCATTTCCCCGTCGACACGCGATTCGTCGCAATACGCAACGCGGTAGCCCGCCAAACCCAGGTCGATTCCGAATTCAACATCCTCTGTCAGGGAGTAGGCCTCGTAAGGTATTCGGTCGAGCAGCGCATGAGTGACGCACCACCCGTTGCCGCGTATACCGCACGACGAGCCCAGGCGCTCGCGCCCCCGGGAGCGCACCTTATGAATCGATCCGAGAGCGATCGCCATGAGTCGAGTCCGCCAGGAAACGCTGGCGTTGAGCACGCCATAGTGCGCCTGCAGGGCGTGGCTCCCCAACTCGAGGCGCGCCGCAAAGGACTGCAGTAAATTGGCGGAAGCCTCGGAGTCGGCATCCACGACAACCACCGCGTCAGCCTGGGCATCCGCGCGACTCCAGCGGAAAACATGCGCCAGCGCGTAGCCTTTGCCCCGATTGGCAAGATCATGCCGCTCGAGCACCAGCGCGCCGGCTTCGCGCGCCACGCGCGCAGTGTCGTCGGTGCAATTGTCGGCGACGACGACCACGCGAAATCGTTCGGCCGGCCAGTCCAGTTGCCGTAGATTCGCGACCGTGCGTTGGATCCCGGCGGCCTCGTTGTGAGCCGGGACGATGACGTCGAAAAAAGGTGTGCGGACCGGAAAAGGGGGAGCGCCCCCGCGGCCGGACAAGCAAGTCAGCACCAACAAGTAGAGACACGCGCCGGTCGTCAGTGCCATCCACACGGTGATGGCTACTGTGAGTGCGTAGGGCAGACGACTACCTCACGTTGCGCGCGCCAGGGCAGGGACCGCGTCGAGTTGTGCAAGCACGGCAATGCCGAATTCCCGCTCCATATCGTCACGGCAGCGCAGGCGCCGGTCAAAGAACAGCTCATACGCGAGGGGTCCGGCAACCCCCAGCGCAAGCCCCGCAACCAACGCCATCAGCAGCAATTTCATTTTGTTGGGTTTGCTCGCCCGCAGTGGCGCGACGGCGCGGCTGACGACACTGACGTTGGTGTGATTCGCGACCGCCTGGAACATGATCTGATCGAAGCCGTCGAGCGCCTGTTTGTAGACTGCCCGGGCCGACTCGAGCTCCAGCACGAGCTTGCTGCCCTCGTCCTGCGACTGGCGCAGATTCGCGACCTTCGCTTTCTGCTCGGCGATCGCGCTGATGTATTTTTGCTCCAGCTCTTTCGTGTGGGCGAGCTCTGTGTGGTTATTCGCCGCGAGCGTGTGATGCTCGTCAGCGAGGGACTGCCGGGTCGCGGCAATCTGCGCTTCCAGCTCCCGTATCTTCGGATGCTCCGGTCCGTACGTGCCCCGCAGCCGGGCCAGCTGCGCGAGCTGAATTTCGATCTGCCCTTGCAATGACTGCAAGGAGCTGCTGGCGGCCGTCTGATCGTTGGACGGTAGCCCGGGGTCCTTGGCTTCCAGGACGCGCCGCAGATTTTGCGTCTCGACCAGACGCTGATTCAGGCTGTCCAACACCTGGAGCTCGGTATCCCCGGGGTTGGCGTTGATATCGTTGATCCCGTTCTGTCTGCGGAAGGCCGTCACCTTGTCTTGCGCGAGCGCCGCCTTGTTGCGCAGTTCCGCCAACTCCTCGACGTAGCGCTGGGCGCGCTCGCTGGCCGGGCCGTTGAGCCGGCGCCGGTCCTGCTCCATGTAAACATCGACGACGGTATTGGCTATTTCCGCGGCTCTGGCCGCGTTCTTCGACGACGTTGAAATATAGAGCAACTGGCCGCCCGTACCTCGCTCGATCTGCAGGTTCATGGCCAGATTTTTCTCGACGAATTCGCGCAGCGCCTCCGAACTGCCGCTGAAGCCGGCCGTGAAGTTCTTGTCTTGCGTGAGTCGGAGGCGGTCGACCACCGGGAGCAGCACGATCGGACTCGTCAGGAGCTCGATCTGGGTCGAAACATAATTGGCGACCATCTCGACCGGAAAATCACGGCCGGCAAGCGGGTCCTTGACATCTGAGTTGATGATGAGGGTGGCGGTGGCCGTGTACGTTTTGGGCAGGAATTTGATCGCGAGTGCCCCCAGGACGATGATCGACACCGCAATGATGACGATCTGCTTCCAACGGGCGCGTAGCATGGCAACGATCTGCGCTCGCGACATTCCCTGCTGCGCGGGCTCTTCGGGAGCGGCCGCCAGATTGGACTCCGGCATCGGCAAGCTCAGGGCCGTTCCCGGCGTCGGCCTGTATCGGATATTCAAAAAATGCTTTCCTTCACGACAATGATATCGCCGGCTTTCACCAGTTCGCCGGTCTTGGCATGGAGAGTCTGATACTGGCCGGGCTGCTTGTCGGCCCGCCTCAACTGTACGCGCCGCTCGCTGCCGCGCGGCGTTATGCCGCCGGCACGCGCGATCGCCTGTATGACCGTCATCCCCGGCTCGATTCGATACCGGCCCGGAGTGATGACCTCACCTTCGATGGAAAACTGCTCCGCGCGGGGAATGACGAGCGAATCGCCGCCCTGCAGGACCCACGCCGAAGGGGCATTCTGATTGTCCGTGACGATATTGAGATTAACCGGATAGCGGCTGATCTGACCTGACTCGTCGGTACGGACCACATAGCCGATGTCCGCGGCCATTTCCTTCGCGCCGCCGGCTTGAGCCAACAGATCGACGATCGTACTTCGGGGAGTGATGGGGTAGCGCCCGGGGACCTGCACTTCACCGACGACGGAGACGAACTGGCTGTGCGATTGTGTGACCAGAACCGTCACGTGCGGATCGACGAAAAATTTTCCGTCCTTCAGCGCCGTAGCGACGCGGCTGGCCGCTTCCACCGGGGAGATGCCGGCGACGGGTATCTTGCCTACATAAGGCACATTGATCGTGCCGTCATCGCCCACGTAGACGGGCGTAGCTTCCGGCTCACCGAAGACCTGGATGGTGACCGCATCACCCGGGCCCAGCACGCTCATGTGCTGCGGTTCGGCGTTCACCTGTGCTTCAGCCGCCTGAAAGCCGGATGCGATCAGCGCAAGAAACAGTGTCACGGCGAGGAGGATTCCAGCAGTCGACTTCTTGTAATGAGTCTTATATTCGAACACGAATTTTCCGATTTAGAATTTGCCGATCACCGCGCCCAGGGCCCGGGAGTGAGTCGCCTCCAACTTGCGAGACATCTCCTTCAGGGAGTTGAAGGGTGTCATGCCGGCCCGGCTGAGTATCAGTACCTGGCCGGCAACAGTCGCCACCGTGATGGCATCCGAGGATTCCGCGACGGGTGGAGTATCCAATATCACGAACTCGAAACTGCGCCGCCATTCCGCCATGAGCCGCTCGAAGCGCACTCCGGAGAGCAGCTCCAGAGGGTTCGGCGGTAGGGCGCCAGAGGTCAGCAATGCCATCTGTGGCAATCCTTCGATCCCGCGGAGGTGGATTGCGCCGCCGTCAAGGAGCGCCTGGGCGAGCCCCTTGGCGTTCTCGGCACCGAACAGGACGTGCTGACGTGGACGGCGCAGGTCGGCATCGACAAGCAGGGTGCGCCGGCCAAGCTGCGCGAAAGCGATTGCGAGCTCTGCCGCCAGTTGCGATCTTCCCTCGGCCGCGCACGGACTCAGAAGCGCGAGAACGCCGGTGGTGCCTGCATTTCTGGTGCGCAGGAGTAACTCGGTGCGCAGAGTGCGCAGCGACTCGCTGCGCGGATGATTCGGATCGTGCGCCAGGAGCAGCAGCTCCGAGGGTTTGAGTCGCTCGCCTTCCCACAGAACGACCTCGCGCCGGACCTGGCGGCGCAGAACCTCCTCGATGATGCCCCGGCTTTGCTGGACAGCCCGCTGGCGGATCCATTCGAGGGCCTTATCGAGCTCTTCCTGCGTGACCACACCCGTGTGCAGCGCAGCATCCGCGAATCGGATGTGCAGCTTTGCCATCAGGTCGTTGATGTTCTCGATGGCCTCGTTCGAGAGGCGATACAGGAGCACCAGAGCCTTGTGGACCTCCGCGTCGGAGATTTTCGAGATCGGGCGGGAGGGTTCGACGCTCATGCAAGAAAAACATCCTACTCAGTGAGAAACGCGAAAGCGTGAACCAGGTCGGGGATTTTAAGCAAGATTTAAGCCATTTCGGTCCGTCGTCTTCCCCCCGCTTGCCCAAAGCGTAACAACTGAGTCGTCCGGAAGCCATCACTACAGCTTTAGTCGCACGAACACCCGCTCAGGGATCGACCGGATGACGAGCATAATGAGTCGCCAGAACCACGGCAGGTAGACCACATTTGCGGATCGATCGATCGCGCGGACGATGCCGGCGCCCACTTGGTGCGGCTTGGCCCATAGCGCACCCTTACTGAACGCGGCCGTCATCGGGGTGTCCACGAAGCCCGGTTTGAGGGTGATGACGGCGACACCGGACTTGGCCAGCCGCTGTCGCATTCCCGAGGTGAACGTGGAGACGAGCGACTTGGCACTGCCGTACACGTAGTTGCTCTGCCGGCCACGGTCGCCCGCCACCGAGGAAATGACCGCGATGGCACCCTTGCGCTGGGCTTCGAAGCGCGCGGCGAGCGGCGTCAGCAGGGCGGCCACCGAGACGGCGTTGTTGGTCAACTCGCGCACTGTCAGGTCCGCGGAAGCCTCGCAGGCTTTCTGGTCGCTCAGCGTGCCGTAGGCGATGAGTACCGTATCGAGGCCGCCGAGCAGGGCCTGCGCCCGATCCAACATCGGCTCGTGTCCGGCGAAGTCGTTCGCGTCCAGTACCTCCGTGCCGACTTGCGCGGCGCCGCGGACCTTCAGGTCCATGGCCATCGCTTCCAGGACCTGCGCCTTGCGGCCCACCAGGAACAGCGCATCGCCACGTGCGGCGAAAATTCGCGCGGTGGCCTCGGCAATCGCGGAAGCCGCGCCCACAATCAGTACTCGTCTCAAGCGCCCTCCGTCACGCGTCGCCAGAATGTGGACGAGCAGCGTGGATCCATGAATTGATGCAACTCGCGCCAGCGGGGATAGCCGGCCCGGAACAGCTCGCCCGGCATTCTCCCATCCTTGGCCGGGTAGAGTCGTCCGCCGGCGGCGTTGACGATGGCGTCCAGCTCTCGGAACAGCCGTTCCAGCGGCGCGCCGCGATTCGGGAAGTCCAGCGCCAGGGTGATGCCTTCACGTGGAAACGACAGCATGCCCGGCGATGACAGCGGACCGAATAGTTTCAACACGGCCAGGAACGAGCCGAAGCCGCTGCGCGCGATGGACTCGAGCAACCCGGCCGTCGCATCCCGTCCGGCCGGCCCCGGAATCACGCACTGGTATTGATACAGGCCGCGCGGGCCATAGAGGCGGTTCCAGTTGCGGATTCCGTCGAGCGGGTAGAAGAACGATTCGTAGTGCTGCAGAGCGCGTTTGCGGTCGCCCCACTGCCGGTGATAGTAGGCCGTGTTGAACAGGCGCAGCGAGGCGGAGTTGATCAGGGAGACCGGGGGTGTGAACGGCATGTTGAATCGCGCGCCGTGCGCCTTCCCGGGCTGCGCCGCGGCTGCGGCGTGATTGGCGCGCTGTAACAGGCCCCGGCCCAGGCTCGAGCCGCGGCCGAGGCAATCCACCCACGCGACGGTGTACTCGAAATCCCGATCCGACTCGCGGCTCAAGGCCAGGAACTCATCCAGGTTGCCGAAGCGGATGGTCTCGACATCCATGTAAGGTCCTGCGACGCGGCGGAGTTGGACCTCGGCCCAGGTGATCAAGCCCGTCAGGCCGAGGCCGCCCACGGTGGCGCCGAACCAGTCGCTGTTCTCGGTCGGCGAGCAGACCCGCCGCGACCCGTCGGAGCGCAGCAGTTCGAACCGTTTGACGTGGCTGCCGAAAGTGCCGTAGCCGTGGTGATTCTTGCCATGCACGTCGTTGGCGATCGCCCCGCCGACGGTGACGAACTGGGTGCCGGGGCTCACGGGGACGAACCAGCCCTTGGGCAGGGCGATGCGCAATACTTCCTCCAGCAGCACGCCGGCTTCGCAGGTCAGGGTGCCGGCCTGCGGATCGAAGCTTATGAACTTGTCGAGGCTGCGGGTCTGCAACAACGCCGCCCCCGTGTTCAGACAGCTGTCGCCGTAGCTGCGGCCGTTGCCGTAAGGGAGAATGCTCGGCAGCGGACTGATATCCGGAAACGGCGCGTAACGCGAGTCGAGTTGGAAAATGGCGTGCTCGGCGCGGATGACGTTGCCCCAGGACGAAACCACTTGCATGAGCATCAGACGGACACGAACACCGTGATCGCCGACAGCACCCCGATGCCGACGCTCACGCGATCCTTCAGGG
The DNA here is from genome assembly GCA_035566815.1 of Steroidobacteraceae bacterium. Taxonomy (GTDB): domain Bacteria; phylum Pseudomonadota; class Gammaproteobacteria; order Steroidobacterales; family Steroidobacteraceae; genus 13-2-20CM-66-19. Next base: position 20,089 of record DATMQL010000487.1, read on the forward strand.
CGAACACGACCGGATCGTCATGCATCAGCCCGCGCGATGCCTGCATCCACACCCGGCTGACCCAATACAACATCAGCACGCACAGCAGCCAGATCGCCTTGGGCCGGCTGTACAGCGCCTGGATTTCAGGCGAATTGATATAGAGCGCCAGCACCAGGACGCTGAGGTAACCCGCGGCGCTGCCCAGGCTCTGCAGCATGGGCAGGTCCTCGACGTAGTAGCCGCGGCCGGCGGCACGCAGGCGTTGCTGCCGGCGCAGGCCATCCAACTCGGCGAAGCGTTTCACGAAAGCGAGGCTGAGGAACAGGAACACGGAAAACAACAGCAACCAGAACGACAGGGGGACGCTCACGGCCGCAGCCCCCGCGATGACGCGCAGCGTGTACAACCCCGCGAGCGCGAGCGCATCGAGCAGGACTCGCCCCTTGAGAAACAACGAGTACCCCAGGGTCAACACATAGTAGGTGGCGAACACGAGTTGAAATTTCGCCGGTAGCCAGGCGGCGAGCAGCGCTCCCGTGACCAACAGCGCCGGCGCCAGCGCCAGTCCTGCGAGGATGGACAGGTCGCCGGCGGCGAAGGGCCGCTTGGACTTGCGCGGATGGGCGCGATCGGCTTCCAGGTCGAGCAGGTCGTTCAACAGGTACACCGAGGAGGCGCACAGGCAGAAGGCAACCATGGCCAGCAGCGCTGTCCCGACCAACGGCAGCTCGGTCGCGCGGTGGGCCGCCAGCAGCGGCATCAGGATCAGCACGTTCTTCGCCCACTGGTGCGGGCGCAGGGCGCGCAACACCGCGCGCAGCTTGTTGCCCCGGTCCGGAAAGGTCTGCAGCACCGGGGCGTGCTGCGCGGCGGCTTTTTCCAGGCGGCTGTTGCCCTGGACGACAATGGCGCCCCGGGCCTTCTCCCAGATCGCCAGGTCGCGCGGCTCGTTGCCGCAGTAGTCGAAATTCCTGGCGCCGAAGCGCTGCTCGAGCAGGCTCGCCTTGGCGGAGCCAACGAGATTGGTGGCGGTATCACTGGCCAGCACGCCGTCGAACAGGCCCAGATGCGCGGCCACGCGCCGCGCCAGCTCCTCGTTGGCGGCGGTACACAGCCAGAGGCTGCGGCCCGCGCGGCGCTCGGCTTCGAGCCAGCTCACGAACTCCTTGTTGTAGGGGAGCGCGGCCGGCTCGAGTGTCACCCGGGCTGCGATCTCGGCCTTCAAGGTCGCTTTGCCGCGCAGCAGCCAGAAGGGCAGGCGCACCAGCGCGAAGGGATTCTCCTTGATCAGCAGCACCAGCGACTCCAGCAGCAGGTCGGTGCGGATCAGGGTGCCGTCGAGATCGACACATAACACTGGCACCGCCACGCCGGGCGCTGCCACGCAAGCCTCTACTGCCACGAAGTCTCCATTGCCGCCGCCGGCGCGCTCACGTGAGCTCCAGGGAGGGGCGCTGGCGCAATGACAGGATCGCGAGCCAACCCAGGACGACGGCGAACCACAAGGTAACCAGGCGGCACGTCAGTGTGATGACTACGGCCTGGCTCAAAGGATAGCCGTGGGCCGCCAGCAATGCGGTCATCACCGCCTCGGTGCTGCCCAGCCCGCCCGGCAGGAGCGACAGGCCACCGATCAACACGGCGACACCGTAGATGCCGATCGCGGTCGACCAGTCCAGGTGGGGCGCTGAAAACATGGAGGTCAGTATGCCAAGCCCGAATCCCTCCAGTGCCCAGGCGATCAGTCCCAACAGGAACCCGACACTCAGGGCGCCGGGCAACAGCAGGCGACGGGTGGAAGCGAGGGCGGATGCAATGCCCTTGAGCCCGCGGCGCAGCGGTCTAGGGATGATTCCCCAGCCGAGGATGCGATCCGCGAGAGCCGGCCACGGCGTCGCCGCGAGAGCGCTCAGCACGACGACCACCAATGCCGCGGCCGCATAGACGGCGGCTTGGTATCCCGAAGCGGTCGTCAACAGCAGCGAGGCCAGCGCGACCATGACTACCAGGTCGAGCAGACGCTCGCCGAAGAATGCCGCCGCTACGTCGGAGAGCGGAATCCCGAGTGAGACATAATATTGCGCACGCGACATCTCCCCGAGTTTCCCCGGCGAGACGGTGTACGCGAACCCGGCGGTGAACGTCAGCGCGGCAAACCAGTGGGGGACCGGGTGTCCCAACCGCGCGAGATAGTATCGCCAGCGAATGACCCGCAACGCGTAGTTGAGGAGTGAGAGCAGGGTGGCGGACACCATGACGGGCCACGCTCGCAGCAGCACTGCCGGGGACAGTTGGGCGAGGTCGCCATGCAAGGCAAAACCGCACCAGAGCGCGAATGCCAGCGCGAAAATATAGGGTGCAACGCGCAGGATTCGACGCATTTCCGACTCGACCGCCTAAGGTTTCGTATTATGCCTTGCCAATTATTAAGCCACAGTGATGAGGCTGTAGCCGGATCGCGATAGTGCAGTAATGTGACCTGCGACAAGGCGCCGGCGGTTATGATCTTTACACTCTTTGTGTAAACTCCCGCATACAGGGAGGCGATGGAGTGCGGATGCCCGGCGATACACAGCGTCGCAAATTGCTGATTCTGGAGAACGACCGGGGTTTGCGTCGCGAGCTCGAGCAGATCTTCTCCGATCTGGACGTGACGAGCGATAACACATCGGAGCAGGCCCTGGTGCTGGTGCGCCGTCTCGAGCCTGACGTGGTCCTGTTCGACCTGGGCGCGGCGCGCGAGCCGTCGCTGGCCACCCAGAGCCTGGAGTTGCTACGCCAGATCCTGAATCTCGCTCCGGACACGAAGATCATTGCCATGACCGAGCACGACGCGCGCCAGCTGGCGGTGGCGGCGGTGGGCCTGGGAGCGGCGGATTTCTATCACAAGCCGTTGGATGCCGGCGTCCTGTCCATCGTCGTGCGGCGCGCCTTCCGGATTCGCGAGCTGGAAGAAGAGAACTGGCGTCTCAGGGAGCAGACCGGTGCGATGGCGCTGGAAGGCATTGTGGGCGTCAGCGATGCCATGCGCACCCTGGGGCGCATGATCGAGAAAGTCGCCCCCACCAACGCAACCGTGCTCCTGCTGGGCGATAGCGGCACCGGCAAGGAGTTGTTGGCGCGGGCACTGCACCGGCTGTCCGGCCGCTCGCATCAACCCTTTGTGGGCATCAACTGCGCCGCCATCCCGGATACCTTGCTGGAGAGTGAGCTGTTCGGCTACGAGAAGGGCGCCTTCACGGGTGCCGCGAAGCGTACCCTGGGGAAGCTGGAGTCCGCCGCCGGCGGCACCGTGTTTCTGGACGAGATCGGCGAGATGCCGGCTTCACTGCAAGCGAAGCTCCTGCGCGTTCTGCAGGAGCGTACCGTCGAGCGCATCGGCGGCCGCACGCCTATTCCGCTCGACCTGCGCATCATCTGCGCTACCAATCGCAATCTCGAGGCGCTGATTGGTGGCGGGACTTTCCGCGACGATTTGTTCTATCGCATCAGCGAGGTCACGATCCGCATTCCGCCGCTACGCGAGCGGCAGGGCGACGGGATGCTCCTGGCGCAGTTTCTGTTGCAACAGATGTCGACCCGCTTCGGCAAGCCCACACGCGGACTGGCGCCGGATGCCATTCGCGCCATCCAGGCGCACCGCTGGCCCGGCAATGTCCGGGAGTTGGAAAACCGGATCAAAGGGGCCGTGATCATGGCCGAAGGCGCGGTCGTGACGGCGAGCGACCTGGGGTTGCAGGATCCGGGGGAGAATCCCGATCACCTGAACCTGCGCGTGGCGCGTCAACGCGCCGAAGCGCAGGCGGCCCGCCAGGCGCTGGCAGTTGCAAAAGGAAACCTGTCACGGGCCGCGGAACTGCTCGGCGTGACGCGTCCGACCCTGTATGACCTGTTGGAAAAGCATCGGATCGACGCGGCCCAGTTCGGGCGCAATGCCGGCGCTGCTACCGGGACGGCGCCGGAGCCCCCGGCGCCGGAGCCCCAGGCGCCAGCCGGGCCCACGGAAGCCGGAGAGGCCGGGGAGCCGTAGCTCCGCCACTCCAGGCTTTTGACATAACAACCAGCGTGCCGGG
>DATMQL010000488.1:0-17536 GCA_035566815.1 Steroidobacteraceae bacterium
TCGATGAGCCCCAGGAGTTGATCGGCGATCAGCGCGAGCGCCACAGCCGCGAGACAACCAAACAGCACCGAGACCCAGTCCTGCACCTGCAAGCCGGAGAAAATGTAGTTGCCCAGACTGGTCTGGCCGACAGGCGTCGACAGCGTCGCACCGCCGATCACCCAGACGGCGGCGGTCCTCACTCCGGCCATCAACACCGGCGCGGCCAACGGCAACTCGATGCGCCACAACCGTTGCCGGTTCGTCATGCCGACGCCACGCGCCGCCTCGATGACCGCCGGATCGAGGTTGGTGAGCCCGGTCACTCCGTTGCGCAGAATCGGCAGCATCGAATACAGGGTCAGAGCCAACAACGAAGGGAGGAAACCCAGCGCGGAAAAGCCGTGACCAAACAGGTGTTGCCACGCAGTCGACACCGCGAGCAGGAGCGGATAGAACAGGGCCAACAGGGCGAGACTCGGCACCGTCTGGACGACACTCGCAAACCCGAGCACCGGCCAGCGGATTCGTGCGTTACGACTTGCCGCGACCACGAGCGGCAGGCTGATGAGAAATCCGAGCGCCAGCGCAGCGGCGCTCAGCAGAACATGCTGACCAAGGTAATCCGGCAGCAGGCGAGCGGCCGCGGCGAATCGCTCACCCACGCTCGGCTCGTTCCTGCATCAAAATCCGTACACGCTCCGCCTGACGGCGCGGCATGTCCATTAGCGCCCGGACACCAGCGTCCGGGTGCGCGTGAAACAACTCGTACGGCTCTCCGTCCGCAACAATTTCGCCCTGCCGCACGACAATGATCCGGTCTCCCAGCAAAACGGCCTCCATCACGTCGTGCGTAACCATAACCGTGGTGAGACCCATGCTCTCGTGCAGACGCCGATACTCGGACCCGAGAGTGTCACGGGTGACGGGGTCGAGGGCTCCGAAAGGCTCGTCCATCAGCATTATCGAGGGACGCGCCGCGAGGGCACGCGCCACGCCGACGCGCTGCCGCTGTCCCCCGGACAGCTCTGAGGGCATGCGCGTCAGATAGCTCCGTGGCAACTCGACCAGGTCGATCAACTCGGTCGTACGGGCATCGATCTCGGGCTGTTGCCAATCGAGCAGGAGAGGTGTGATGCCAATGTTCTCCGCCACGCTCATGTGGGGAAACAGCCCGATGCCCTGAAAGACGTAGCCGATTCGCCGGCGCAGGGTGTAGCCGGCCATGGACTGCACGGATTCCCCGGCAACACTCACCATTCCCTGATCCGGCTCGATCAGCCGGTTGATCATTTTCAGCAGTGTCGTCTTGCCGGAGCCGGAATCGCCGACGAGTGCCACGAATGCCCGTGACGCGACGCTGAAACTCACGTCACGTACGGCGAAATCGCGCCCCTCGTCAAATGACTTCGACACTCCCTGAAAAGCGATCATGCGGTGATTGAGGTTCGGCCGGATCCGGCGGGCAGTGTATAGGATTGCCTCGAGACGGCATAACCAGATCTACAGGCCGTGGAATGCCGGGGACACTCAGCAAAAACGGGACCCGCATCCACAGGACCGCATGATCGTCCTAGCCTTTACGCAGATCGTTCTCAACATCGGCCACATGTCATAGCGGTGGGCGTCGAGGCCTGAGGCCGCTAAACTGTCTCGGACGCAACGTAAATGGGTGCGACGCATGCGTCGCACGGGCAGCCCGCGAGGGGCGTGCCGCACGCGGGTAAGGCCGTGAGGCCGCACCCTGGTCCGACTTGTGAGCGCGCGATGCGCGCGCAGCGAGCGGCCCCGGATCGACAGTGAGCAGGCAGCGCCTGCGTAAATGGAGAATCAGCGATGAAGATCAAACGACGCGGATCAGCCGCCTGGAAAGGCGGACTCAAAGACGGCAAAGGCAGCATCACGACCGAAAGCGGCGCCTTGCAGGCGTACCCCTACGGCTTTGCGAGCCGCTTCGAAGGACAGCGAGGCACCAACCCCGAGGAGCTCATCGCCGCGGCCCACGCGGGCTGCTTCACGATGGCGCTGTCACTCATTCTGGGCGAGGCCAAACTCGTTGCCGAGCAGATGGACACCTCCGCGGAGGTCACGCTCGAGCAGGTCGAGGGCGGGTTCGCCATCACCGCGGTACACCTGACCCTGAAAGCCAAGGTTCCCGGTGCCGACAAGGCCACTTTTGACACGCTGGTCGGCAAGGCCAAGGTGGGTTGCCCGGTGTCGAAGCTGCTGAAGGCCGAGATCACCCTCGATGCAACATTGTTGACCTGACAGTGAAGTGAGGTGAGCGGCCGGCGAGATCCCGGCCGCCGCTCCCGGCAGTAGTACGGCTCAACGCGTCCCCGAAGCCGCCGCCTCGCCAAACAGTCCCTTCAGGTTACCGGGCTGCGACCGCCAATACTGCGGCGGCGCTTCGACGGTCCCGCCGAATTGGGCCGCGGCATGCCAGGGCCACCGGGGGTCGTAGAGCATTCCACGCGCGAGCGCGACGAGATCAGCCTTACCACTGGCAACGATCTCTTCGGCTTGTTGCGCCTCCGTGATCAGCCCGATGGCGATCGTGTTGAGGCCGGTGGCCTCCTTGATCGCCTGCGCGAACGGCACCTGGTAGTTGGGACCGACAGCGATCTTTTGCAACGGCGAGAGTCCCGCTGACGAGGCATCGATCCAATCCACATCCCGCTTTTTCAGCTCATGCGCAAACGCGATGGTCTGCTCCAGGTCCCATCCACCGGGCACCCAGTCGGTCGCCGAGACCTTCACACCAACCGGCTTATCGGCCGGAAATGCTTCACGAACCGCGTCGAAGAGCTCCAGAGGGAAACGCATGCGATTTTCCAGCGAGCCGCCATATTCATCGGTGCGCTGGTTGGAGAGCGGCGATAGAAACTCGTGAATCAGATAACCATGCGCCGCGTGGAGCTCGATAGCATCGAGACCCAGCCGCACCGCCCTGCGCGTGGCGTTGACAAAAGCCTTGCGGACGCGCTCCAGACCCGCAGCGTCGAGAGCAACGGGTGGAGTTTCGCCTGCCTTGTACGCCACCGCGGAGGGGGCCGATGCTACCCAACCACCCTCGGACAATGGAATCTGTTGACCACCCTTCCAGGGCACATGACTCGACCCCTTGCGACCGGCGTGAGCGAGTTGCATCGCCACTGCGATTTTCGAGTGCAGGCGTACGGCCGCCAGGATCGGCTGCAACGCCGCCTCGGTCGCGTCATCCCACAGCCCGAGACAGCGGGGTGTAATGCGCCCCTGGGGCTCGACGTGAGTCGCCTCGATACAGAACATGCCGGCCCCGGAGAGGGCGAGATTGCCGATGTGAATGAAATGCCAGGAGTTGGCCGCGCCGTTGTCCGCGGAATACTGACACATAGGCGCGACCATGATCCTGTTGGGAAGCGTCAGACCGCGCAGCTTGAAGGGCGAAAAGAGTGTTGTCATGGACGATTCAGTATCTTTGTGAACAGGGTGTGTTTGAAACATTCCATCGGCTGCGGACTGCGTTGCGCCTTTGCGAGCAGTGTCGCGCCCTGCAGGCCCGACATGACGAAGGCAGCGATCTCATCGCACTCGAAATCGCGCGGCAGCTCACGGGCCGCCACGGCCTCCCGTAAACAGACGGCGATGGCGCGCTCGATCCCGGCGAGTATTGCGACGATCCGCTGGCGAATCGCCTCGCTGTGCTCACTGGCCTCCGCGATGAAGTTGCCAAACAGGCAGCCATTGCGCATGCCCGTCTCATTGAGTCGGTCCATGTTGGCGTCAACGTAGGCACGAACCCGCGCCAGCGGCGTCAGCGCCGCGTTGCGCAATGTCGAATCGAGCATAGGGCCGCTGCTCGAAAAGTATAGGTTGATAATCTCGAGACCGAATGCCTCCTTGGAGGCAAAGTGGTTGGTGAACGAGCCCTGCGGTACTCCCGCCGCCGCAACGATGTCGCGAACACCCGCACCGGCAAAGCCCCGCTCGTGCACCACGCGGAGCCCTTCGGTCAGCAACTTGTCCCGATTCGATGGCTTGGCCATGACGCTCCGTAGGGTCTCTTGCAATTAATACGTACGTACGTATTATACAGGATCACGACCCAAGCGGCACAGTTCGCGTCAGACACGAGCGCGCCCGCAATTCGAGGTACACGGCCATGACCGAGCGAACGAAGCGAGTCCCCGGACCCGACCACCCCATCACGATCGAGCGCAACCCGGCGCGCATCACTGTTTCCGTCGGCGGACGCGTAGTTGCGGATACCCACGAGGCGCTCACGTTGCGGGAAGCATCGTACCCGCCGGTGCAGTACATCCCACGCAAGGATGTCGACATGTCGCTCCTGGAACGGACCCAACACAGCACCTACTGTCCCTTCAAGGGCGACGCCTCGTACTACAGTATTCCGAGCGGCGGCGCGAAGTCGGTGAACGCCATCTGGACCTACGAGGCGGCGTTTCCCGCGGTGGCGGCGATAAACGAATACGTGGCGTTCTATCCCGACCGGGTGGACAAGATCGAGACACACGCGGCGAGTTAATTCGCCGCGCTTTTCACCAGGCTGCGCAACTTAGCGAGGTCATCGTGCCGCGTGACGAGGTCGCTGCGCTTCGCGGCGACCCGGAGGTCGCGCAGCGTTTCCAGCGACCGCAATAGCACCGGCAACGGCGGCCCGCTAGCCGTAATTCCCTGCAGATCCGTCTCGACGAGACTCCCTGCGGGCTCCTCGATAAAGCGCTTCACCAACATGTCGTGATGTTGCGTCGCTGTGTGCGCGAAAAGGTCGCATGCCTCGAGAAATGAGCGTGCGTTCTGCTGGAACCAAGGCTCGTGCGGATATTGGTCCGCCACCGCCAGCAACTCATCGAGCAGACTCCGGTAACTCATGCACTCACGCAAGCGCGCCTGGTCCTGCGGCAGCATGAACAGCATCTTGTCCACCAGCAGCTGCGCATAATACGGGTCGTTGGCACGACACAGGCCCAACAACAGGTCGATCTCGTTGATCCCCGAGAAATCGCCGGCATTCGCGCCGCGATATTCCTGGCGACCGATGCGGTACGGCTTGTAGTACGGCCGCACGCTGTAGAAGAAACGCTCCACGTCGAGCTCACCGAACAACCTTTCGTTGCTGCGAATCGCATCCCCGAGAGCGCGCTTGGCGGCATCGAACAGCACATCGTTCACCGGGCTGGAAATGCCCAGCGGCACGATCCGCATCAGTGCATCCGCGGCCCGCTGAAACGCCAGGATGCCGCGCGTGTTCTCATCGATGAACAGAAACTCGTCGGCGAGCGAAGTGAAACTCTTTCGTACCCCACCCAACGCCATGTTATGGGTCGTCAGGTGAGCGGTGGCGAACCGGGGCACCATCCCCAGTGAGGCGCCCACGTGCATGGCCAGCGAGGACGCCTCGGGAAACGGCGACCGCTCTTCACGCGCCGGGTTTGTAAGCTCGTGCCTCCGCAACGCTCCGAGATACAGCCCGACATTGCCCAGCACACCAAAAGCGCTCGCGAAACCGTCTCCCGTGTTGCCCTCGGCCAGCAGCCCGACAATGTGCGTCCGCCCCTCGTCACGCAGGCGCGCCTTCAGGGAGTCGCCGACACCCAGCACCCGCGCGCGGTCCTTCTGCGCAAAATACAGATTCTCGAGCTCGGTGTTGATGGCGATGAAGGTGGTTCGAATCCACTGATCGAAGGCCTCCGCTTTCTTCCTCATACCCGCACACCCTTGGGTCGATTTACTTTGGATCTAAAGGATTGTACCGGTTTTTGCAAAGCTCTTGAATGCGCACCGGCAAGACTTCATCCTCGCACCTGCCGCGGCTCCCCGCGGAACCACCGGACACCCCCTAACGTGAGCCAAGATCACTCGTCCTCCCTGCCGCCGATCGTGGTCCTGACGACCGGCGGAACCATAGACAAGACCTATTTCGACGCCCTGAGCAAGTACCAGGTCGGCGAGTCGGTCGTGCAGAAACTGCTCGAGCTCGGGCGCGTCACCTACCCCTTCCGCATCGTCGAAGCCTTGCGCAAGGACAGCCTGGACCTCACCCCGGAAGATCGCGAGATGCTGCGTGCAAAAGTCACGGAGCTTGCCACGACACGGGTGGTGATCACTCATGGCACGGACACGATGACAGAAACCGCACGCGTGCTTGCCAGCGTTCGTGACAAGACCATCGTGTTCACCGGCTCTCTGTCACCGGCCCGATTTTCGGAGAGCGATGCCTCCTTCAATCTCGGCATGGCCTTCGCCACCGCGCAGCTCGCTCCCCCGGGTGTCTATATCGCCATGAGTGGCCAGGTCTTCCGCGCCGACAAAGTCCGCAAGGACCACGCCGCCGGACGCTTCGTGCCGCTGGAAGCCTAGGAGCCTGTCCGAGCAGCACGTTGCAGCTCACGTAATCGACATCACAACACCGCCCTCCGCCCGGATCGGAGCGCCGTTGATTGCCGAAGCCTCGCGTGAGCAAACGAAGGCGACGACGTTCGCCACCTCCTCAGGGTCGATGAAGCGCTTCAACAACGAAGTGGGCCGCGCGTGCTCGAAAAATCCTTTCTCGATCTCGGCGACGGTCTTCCCCTGCGCCTTGGCGAGATTCTCGAGGAAGCCGCCAACGCCTTCAGACAAGGTCGGTCCAGGCAACACGGCGTTGACTGTCACACCTGTCTTGGCGAGCGCTTGTGCGAATCCCCGTGTCAGGGACAACTGCGCCGTCTTGCTCATGCCGTAGTGAATCATTTCCGTCGGAATCTGAACTCCCGACTCCGACGAGATGAAGACGATCCGCCCAAACCCCCTCTCGCGCATGTGAGGCGCTAACGCCCGCGTGAGGCGTACACCACTCATCACGTTGACGTCGAAAGCCTTCTGCCAATCGGCATCGCTGATTTCGAAGGCATCTTTAGGTTCGAACCAGCCGGCGTTGTTGACGAGAATGTCGACTTTGCCGGAAGCGGCCAGGATCGCCTCGACGCCGGTCGCCGTCGCGACATCACCGGGCGCCGCGTGAAAGCGCGCGCCCGGCGCCTTGGCCTGCAGCGCCGCTATCGCCTTGGAGACGCGCTCTGCGGTCCGTCCATTCACAATGACTTCGGCGCCGTTCTGGGCCAGCCTCGCGGCGATAGCCTCGCCAATGCCAGCGGTGGAGCCGGTTACCAGGGCACGAAGTCCTTTGAGATCAATTTGCATGGGATCACCTCTAATCGTTCGCAGCGCGGACAGGGCAGGAACAGCCGGTGCGTTAAAGTACTCCGCGCCGGAAGTCGGAAAGGTTAAATCAAATGAAGAACCGCGTGCTCGTCGCGCTCGCTGCGTTTTTATCCGCCACCGTGTCTCTTGGACAAACCCCTCACGCCCCAACACATCAAGCCCCGCCGGTGAGCCCGGAGGCCGCGGCCTGGGTACAGAAGAACCTCGTGGGATGGCCAAAAATCTCGATCGGACTCGCCAGCGATCTCATTACCCAGTACGGCTTGCCCAGGGAAAGCGACGCTCACGAGTTGACGTGGTACGACAACGGTCCCTGGAAACGCACGGTTCTGCACCGGGAGGAGATCGAGCACAACTTCCCTTACCCGCACAAGGATGTTCTCGAGCAGACCGTCAACTACCGGGTACCGATCGGGAAAATCGCGGACCTGGTGAAATACGACGGCAGCCTCGTCGTCGATCGCACGCGCGGCGAGCTCACAGTCCATTGCAACAACGAGGAGTCCAATACCCTCACTCTCAACATCGCGGACGACATCGTGAAAGGCGACCGGTCAGTGGAGCAGGCGCTCGCCTACCACGCGCAGGTCATCCGAGGCGTGCAGATCGGCGAGCCCGAGACCTATCCGTACAAGTTGCGCTTCAAAGCGTCACAGCCTGCCACCGACACCGCCGATCCGGCCGAAGAAGCTCCCCTCCTGAAGCACTTGAACCAGTAAACTACGGCGCTATCCGCGGGCGAAACGCGGCAACGATCCGGAGAGCCACCGTGGACATGAACGATCAAGACGAGAGCCGCAACGTCGAGGACGTGCGGGGCTCCGGCGGAGGCGGAGGGTTCCGACCTGTCCATGGCGTGGGCCTCGGCACCATTGTCGTAGCCCTGGTTGCCGGCTGGTTCTTCGGAATCAACCCGTTGCAGATCCTCGGCCTGCTGGATGGTGGCTCGTCCACGGTGCAGAACGCGCCCGCGCCGCAATCCGCGCCGATTGACGATAACGACCCCCAGATCAAGTTCGTTTCGCAGGTGCTGCGCAGCACCGAGGTGGTGTGGACCGACGTGTTCCATTCCATGGGTAACACGTACCAGGACCCCAAGCTGCGCTTATATCGGGACAGCTACCCGACGGCCTGTGGCCTGGGTCAGGCTGCCGCCGGACCGTTCTATTGCCCACAAGACCGGATCGTCTATCTCGATCTGGGTTTCTTCGACCTGATGACCCAGCAACTCGGCGCACCGGGGCAATTCGCGCATGCCTATGTCATCGGGCACGAAGTCGGTCATCACGTGCAGAACCTGCTCGGCATCATTGACCGGGTGGATTCGATGCGCTCGCGCGGCAGCGAAGCCGAATCCAACGCCCTGAGTGTGAAACTCGAGCTGCAGGCGGACTGCCTCGCGGGTGTTTGGGCCACACGCGCGCAGTCGGAGCACGGCTGGCGTTTCCAACAAGGTGATGTCGAGACGGCCGTAAACGCCGCCACTCAGATCGGCGACGATACCCTGCAACGCAAAGCCCGTGGGACGGTGGTGCCGGAGTCCTTTACTCACGGCACCAGCGAGCAGCGTGTTAGTTGGTTGAAGAAGGGCCTCGACACTGGCGATCTGAACGCGTGCGATACGTTTGGCGAGGGGCATGTGGGACCGGCAAAGCTGATGGGCTCGGGCACCACTAATCTCTGAGGGCTTCGGGTCACGGCACACGCCAGGGAGACCCGGCAGCGTGCCGCACTCGAGTGCCTTCAGTGCTTCCTCGCGTACCGCGACGCCGGCTTCACGTGCGAGAGATTCGGCCGCAGCGCCAGCCGCGCCTGCTCGAACGCAATCCAGTCATCGCTCTCGGGCAGCGACGGTACCGTCGCAAACTCTCCCAGATCGAACCCGGCCAGCGCTGAGTCGACCAGGTCGTCGCCCGACATTACAATCTGCGGCGGCAGGTGCTCCACAGGAACCCCTACGACGCCCCAGAAATCGGTGGCGATCGCGCCGGGAAGCACCACCTGCACACGGACCCCCTTGTCAGCGAGCTCGTGCTGGAGCGACTGGCTGAACGCGAGTACGAAAGACTTCGTCGCTCCATACACTCCGTTGAGCATGTCCGGGGCGACCGCGACGATCGAAGCGATGTTGATAATAGAGCCGTTACCTCTGGCAACGAACCCCGGCACCACGGCATAGGTGAGCCGGGTCAATGCCACGACGTTGAGTTCAATCATCTCCTGCATCTTGTTGACATCGGAGTCCGACAGCGGCGTAGCCGCGCCGAAGCCAGCGTTGTTGACCAACATCGTTATGCGGCCGTCCGCACGCAAGTTGGCCTCGACACGGGCGAGATCCGCTTTGTTGCCGAGATCGGCGACGATGACCTCGACCGAGCGCTGTGTCGCCGAGCGAATTCTCTGCGCGACCTCCTCCAGCCGCTTGCCATTGCGGGCGACTAGGACGAGGTCGTAGCCACGCCTCGCCAGGCGATCCGCGTAAATCGCGCCGATGCCGCTCGAGGCGCCGGTAATGAGCGCCGTTCCTTTGTTCTGCGAAGTAGCCATGGGGAGTCTCCCAGTAACTGCCGGCGGTACTGCCGGGACTGGGAAGAACGCTACGCCTCTGGACAAAGGCCTGAATGTCCTATATACCACCTTTTAGGACATTCGGAGACCGCCGCTGTGCACCGCATTGGATTTGTCATATTTCCGGGCGCCCAGATCCTGTGTACCGCACCCATCTCGGTATTCGAGATGGCCAACCAGACATCGGGCAAGGCTTTCTACGACGTGCGCATCCTTTCCGATAACGGTGGCCCGGTGCGCACTTCCGTGGGCATCACGATCGAAACTGAAGCGTTTGGCGAGCCGGATTTCGACACGCTCTTGATTGGCGCCGGCACGGAGATCGAGCCGGCCACACCGAAGCTCTTGGAGTTCATCGCGAAGGGGCTGGGCGTGTCGCGTCGCATTGCCGCTCCCTGCACGGGAGCGTTCATGCTCGCCGAGGCCGGGATACTCGATGGCCGGCGAGTGACGACTCATTGGGCTTTTGCGCGCGAGTTGCAGACACGGTTTCCGAAGGTAAAAGTGGACGAAGACCGCATCTTCATCGTCGACGGTACCGTGTGGACTTCGGCGGGAATGACAGCGGGCATCGATCTGGCCCTGGCGATGGTCGAAAAGGACCTCGGTGCCGAGATCGCCCGCGCGGTCGCGAAGAAAATGGTGGTGTACCACCGCCGCGCCGGTGGCCAGTCGCAATTCTCGATGTTGCTCGAGTTGGAACCGAAATCGGACCGCATCCAGAGCGCCCTGAGTTATGCCCGCCGCAACCTGCAGACGCCTCTGTCCGTCGAGCAGTTGGCGGAAGTGGCTAACCTCAGCCCGCGTCAGTTCAGTCGTGCCTTCCGCGCGGAAACCGGGCAGTCGCCCGCGAAGGCGGTCGAAAACCTGCGCGTCGAAGCCGCGCGGCTGTTGATGGAGCAGGGACAACTGCCTATCGACATCGTGGCCCGCGAGACCGGGTTCTCTGACCGCGAACGCATGCGGCGGGCATTCCTGCGCGCATTCGGGCAGCCGCCGCAAGCGATCAGGCGCGCCGCGCGAGTCGCCGCCTAGTTGGCTGGACGATCGCGACAGCCCGGCGATCGGCTAACTTCCGCGCCCGACACCCCGGCCGGCGCGTGCGCGTGGAGTCCACGCCCGCCCATCTTCACTCCCTCCCCTTCGACCACGCCACGAACTCCTCAAAATCAATAGCGCCGTCGCGGTTCGTATCTATCTGGTCGAAGCCGATCTGACATTCCTCCGTCGTCATGTCCTCGTCCACGTTACGCATGAAGCGAATGAACTCTCCCAGCGTGAGTCGGCCGTCGTGGTTGAGATCGTTGTAGTCGAAATCCTCGCGCAGCCGCGCGCGCTCTTCCGCACCGGGTTTAACGTAGTCGAGGGTCGTTCGATCACGTGTTTTCTCACGCATGGGAGTGCATCTCACGAGTGCGGGCGGCTTTACGCGCGGCCGCCGACCGCTCAGCGGGGCCTTTCGTGCGCACAGCTCGCCGTGCCGACGCGGACCGCTGGGTGCTAGAACGCCGACCGGCCGCCGAACGCGCCTGTTTCGCGAGAGCTGTTGGCGAAGCGGCGGCCCTCCCTTCACGCTTGAGCGCGTGCATCGTCGCACGCGATCGTTTCGCGGAGGACTTCGCACGCGCTGGAGCACCATGACCACGGGCGTAGGCACGCTGTGCGCTCTTGCGGGTCTTCTCCGAAGTCGTCCCTTTCTTCGGGGGCTTTAATTCGACACCAGCGCGGCGCGCCTTCGAAAGCCCAATCGCGATCGCCTGCTTCGTCGAGCGCGCACCGTGTTTTCCCTCACGGATGTGGTCCATTTCCTCGCGCACAAACTCGCCGGCCTGGGTGCTCGCCGCCTTACCCGCGCGCTTGTCTTTGCGAGCCCGCTCGATGGTCTGCTTTTCTGGCATGTGAATCTCCAGTGACGTGGCGCGACCGGGCGCCATATCCGCCAACCTAGCGGGAGATTCACCTAAAGTCTGTCAGAAGGTGCCTACACAGCAACGCCCATTCAGCCGAGACCACCGCTGCCCGTCTACCGGAACGACATCAGTATGCCCGGAAAGCGGTACTCCGCCGCGATCTCTGGGGACTACGACAGCCTACAGGTTGGCCTTGCGGCCGCTGTCGTCCCCGTAGAGCTTCGCTCGCACCCCGCAGCTCGCCAGAAAGCCGCGCACATACTCGATCAGCGCCAGGTTCGAATCCCGGCTGACCGTCAGGAAACCGATCAGCCGGTCCAGTATCTGCTCGCTGTTCATGCGACGGCTTGGAACACTGACCTAACGCTCCTTGAACGAGTAGCCGACCGTGATGCCGACCGTCCGCGGCTGGGATACGACCGCCTGGAAGCGATTCCCGAAAATCGCCGGATCGGTGTAGGAGTTGATACCCAGGTTGTTCGTGATGTTGTTCACGTACAGTGACGCCAGCCAATGGGTTCGCGTAAACGTGACGCGGGAGTCCACCATAGTGTAACCCGGCACGTGCGGCACTGTCGCCGACAGCGCGGGAATGACCACGCTCCGATAATTCGCATTCGCCGCGAACTCCAGTTCCCCATCCGCGACCGGGATGTGACCGTACTCGACCCCGAGCGCCACGCTGTTCTTCGGCGTACCGGGCATTGGCGAGCCCAGGGCTGGCGCGGGCACCGAAGTGTTTGGGTAAGCGAACAGGCCGTTGATGCTCTTCAGCTTCGTCTGGTCGTACGTGTAGCTCAGCTGCGCACCCAAATGCCGCGTAATGCTGGCGTTGAACTCCATTTCGATACCGCGGCTCTGGGCATCGCCAATGTTTAACGCCGCAGGAAGCACCAACGGCGTGAGCTGCACGCCTTCCTGAACGTTGTGCCATTCCATGTCGTAGACCGCCACGGAATAGCTGAATCGCCCGCCGAGGGTCCCCTTGGCGCCCACTTCGTAGTTGTCGACCTTGTCGGGTGCCAACTTGTTGAGCGCGGCCGGCAGAACGTATTGGGGGTGAAATACACCGCTGGCATCGGTGTAGCCCACCGGCTCGGTGGGCGGCAGCGCGTTGACTCCGCCACGTCGAAAGCCCTGCGACCAGGTCGCATACACCAGGTCGGTCCTGTCCAACTGGTAGGCGGTATTGACCTTCCACAACGCCCTGCGGAACTCATCGCTCAACGCCTCGCTCGCGGCGAATCCCGGTCCGTCGAACAGCAGACCGGTCTGCTGCGCCTGGTCGACTGTCTGCTTGAACGCGCGCATTCCGCCCGTAACACTCCAGGCGGAAGTGACGTGCCAGGTCAACTCGCCGAAGGCGGCCAGATCCTTGAACCGGGTTTCGAAATCGCCGATGTAAGCTTGATCGCGAACCAGGGGAATACCCGCGGTACTGGTCGCGCCGGTATCGATGTATTCGCCCAACCCGCAAGTCGATCCGTTCACGCCGCCGGCATCGGAAGGCACCGTTTGCGGGCAGTTGGCGTAGAAACCATCGTAGCCGGGATAGTACTCGTGCTCCTGGATGAAGGACTTCTCATCCTTGTAGAAGACGCCCGCTACCCAGTCGAACGTTCCGCCCGACTTGGAAGCCAGGCGAAACTCCTGCGACCATACCTTGTCGTCGAACCGGTCGTGCCCCTGGATGAACGAGCGCGGGTTCTGACCGTAGAAGTTCTGGTAGAAGTAAAAGTTGGTGTACAGCGCCGTAAGATCGGAGTCGGTCGCGTTGTCATGACGCGCCCACGAGCTCGAGGACGTGAGGGTGGCGAAGCCCAGGTCGTAATCCGCTTCCAGCGCCACCAGGTTGACACTGTCGCTCGTACCTTCCAGGCTGTTGGTCGCCGAGGACAGTCGATCGACACCGGACGGCACCGGGCTGTTATAGAGCTGCGGGATCAGATTCGTTCCCGGCAGCTGAGTGTTCGGACTGATCCACTGGTTGTACGCCGCCGACTGGGTCGCTACGTAGGGAAACCCACCGGCAGCAGCCCTCTGATAGTAGTAAGAGAGCTGGGCCTTGAATTCATCGTTGGGCTTCCACAACGCCGCCAGGCGGACGTTGCGATATTCGTAGGTGTTTACGCCATCCTTGGACCACTTCGCCGGGGCGATGGCCGGATCGACGCCCACGGGATTCGCAGGGGGGAGGGGTTGCGAAGATATCGGTACACCACTCGCGTCGAGCTGATAAAGGTTCGGTTGATTGATGAACCCGGCATCATCGGTCCAGCCCGCGTTCAAACGGATGGCGAACGTCTCGGTAATCGGCAGGTTGAGCACACCTGTGATGTCTTCGTTGAGTGCATGGGTGTGGTCTGTCTTGCTCAGACCCGCCTCAACCTTGGCGTCGAAAGCGCTGGGATCGGGCGCATTCTGGACAAAGCGAATGGTGCCGCCCAGAGATCCGGAGCCATACAGAGTTCCTTGCGGCCCACGCAGGATCTCAACGTGATCGAGATCCTGTAAACGCAAGTTGACAAACAGAGGCGTGTCGTCCACGTAGGTTGCAACGGGCGGTATGACTGGCGAAGCCAGGGCCAACTGCCCTGCGGTGGCCTCGCTGTTCAAGCCACGAATGATCAGGGTGCTGCCGTTAACGCCGCCAAACGGACCTTTGTCGGTAAAGTTGACTCCTGCCATGGAGTGCGCCAGCCCTGCGATGTCCTGGATTCCCTCTTTCTCCAGAGCAGCGCCACTGACCGCGGTGATACTCAGCGGAATGTCCTGTGCCGTCGTGACACGGCGCGTGGCCGTCACGGTCACTTCACTTATGCCGATGTCGGCATCCGCATCCGCATAGGCAGGCGCGCCATACAGTGCGGTCAGAACGGCCGCCGTGACAGAAGTTGCTTTCAGATAGGTGGAGGGCGGAACAGTTTTTGTCTTTTTCACAGCGCACGGTCTCCTCGAGCAAGCAGCAGCTACGCACTTGCGGGAAGACCCAAGCACGGTTCCGGGATTTTCCCCTGCAAAGGAGATCGTCCCGGGGACACGGTCGACGCCTCCCCGCAATCAGATCTCCCGGGCTTTTATCCCGCCGTGTATCCGCGCGAGCTGTTGGCTACGCGGGGACTGCCTCTCTCGGACCAGACACCCACCATGGAGCAGGCCGGAACCCTAGACGCACATTTTCCAATGTCGTTGCAAAGCCCGTGCCGGGGTCGGCAGCGGCCCCCGGGATGGCATATTCACCTTAGAAAAGAGGTGCTTACGTGCGGCGCACAGGTGTGCTGAGAAAGCAACACCTCACCCGCGTACGCACCACGGCGGAGCAGCGCGCCGGCTGTTGCCCTAACACTGCCCGTCGAAGTTGGATGTTAACTGTGCGTAGAGCTCGGGCCGTCGGTCGGCCCTGTAGGGAAAACACTTGGCGGCGGCGAGACGCCGGGCTTGGCTGATCTCTCCAATGATGAGAGCGTCGCCCGCACCCGCCGCGGCAATCGCCTTGCCATCGATATCCGCCAGCAGTGAGCCGCCCAGGAATCGCATGCCGTTCTCAACCCCGGCATGATTGCAGTAGGCGACAAAGACCTGGTTCTCGACCGCACGAGCGGGAACGATATAGTCGGGCACGACAGAATATTCGAGGGTCAACGCGGTAGGCACCAGTATGACGTCCGCACCGAGCAGGGCCACACTGCGCACGGCTTCCGGATACTCGACGTCGTAGCAGATCAGGAGCCCCATTTTGAAGCCCCCCAGCTCGAAGGGCGGCTCGAAACACTCACCCGGACGATAAGCGGCCCGCTCATCCGGGCCGAAGAGGTGGGTCTTACGATAATGAGCCAGCCGTCTCCCATCGGGACCTATGACCTGGGCCGCGTTGTAGATCTGTCCCCCGGAAACATCCCGCTCCGCGTAGCCGTAGGCGATGGCAATGTTGTTGCGCCGGGCGATCCCCGCGATAACCTGGGATGAAATGCCATCCCGTTGCTCGGCCAGCGTCGCCACGGCGGCGCCGATGTTGTAGCCGCAGAGCCAGCATTCCGGACATAACAGAAGCGACGCGCCGGCCGTGGCTGCCGCCCGGGCCGTCGTTTCCAGCGCTCCGAGATTGGCCACCGTGTCCGCGGGGAAGCCGGCTGTCTGCCACAAAGCGAGTTTCATTGTTTTACTGTGCTCCTCGCATGGTCCGTGCGCAAAGAAGTACGATAGTCCCGGGAGCCCCTATCATAAGAGGTCTAGACCCACTGTGAACAACCGCGAACAGGCCACGCGCCTGGAAATCAATACCATCCAGCCGATCCCGGTCGATGCGCGGCACGGCACGGCTCGCGACCTGTTCAGTGTCTGGTTCGGCTCGAATCTCATGCTGCTGACGATTGTAACGGGCGGCCTGGCGGTGACCGTCTTCGCGCTGCCTTTCGGATGGGCCATCGTGGGGCTCGTGGTCGGCAATCTCGTCGGGGCGGTCTTCATGGCGCTCCACGCCGCGCAAGGACCGACGCTCGGCGTGCCCCAGATGGTACAGACGCGGGGCCAGTTCGGATCGCTAGGCTCTCTGCTGGTAGTCGGCATCGTCATCATCATGTACCTGGGATTCCTGTCTTCCAACCTCGTTATCGGCGGCGAGGCCATTGCGAACGTCAGGCCCGGGTTGTCGGACGTTCCAGGCATTGCCCTTGTGGGCGTGCTCAGCGTTATCGCCGCGATCTTCGGCCACGATCTCATACACGCCTACGCCCGGGTAATGACTTACCTGTCTGGTGTCGTTTTGTTGGTCACGGTCGGGTGGATCGTTTGGGTACACGGGTTGCCCACGGACTTCCTCACCCGCAACTCGCTGACTGCCTCCGGATTTCTTGGCACGGTATCGACGGCAGCGCTTTGGCAGATCGCCTATGCACCCTACGTTTCCGACTACTCACGCTACATGCCTCGCGACACAGGAGTGCGTACCGCGTTCTGGGCGACCTACTGGGGCTGCACGCTGGGCTCACTTCTACCGATGATTCTCGGCGCCATGGTGGGCCTCGCTGCGACGGAAAGGAGTCTCGTCGCGGGGCTCGCAACGCTGACTCACGGCATCGCGCCGCTGGTCCTCATCGTTTTCTCCGTCGGCGTGGCCACCACGAATGCCATGAACCTCTATTGCGGCGTGCTGTCGGTCCTGACTTTCGGACAGACCCTTTTCCCCGCGTGGACGCCCCAGGCGGCCGCCCGGGCGGTGATTTCGCTGGTGCTCTTCAGCCTCTCACTAGCGGGCGCACTCCTCGGCAAGGACTCGTTCCTGGCCACCTACACCGAATTCATCCTTCTGCTTCTGTATGTGTTGGTTCCGTGGACCGCGGTGAACCTTGTCGATTACTACCTGCTGCGTCACGGGCAGTACGACGTACCTTCGTTCTTCCGACAGGATGGCGGAATCTACGGCCGTATCAATGCCGCGGCCGTGGAATGCTATGTCATCGGCATCCTCGTGCAATTGCCGTTTGTCGTCTCTCCGGTGTACACCGGACCTGCGGCGCGCGCGATGGGCGGACTCGACCTCTCATGGATTGTGGGCCTGGCGGTGACGGGTCCGATTTATTACTGGCTCGCTGGCCGCCCGCAGGCCCGGCGGACAGCGACCGCATGACAGTCGCCCATACGCAGGCCGCCGGTACGCCGGCTCCCGAAACGCCCCCCGTAGGGGTCGCGGGCCTGCAAGGCCTGTGGCGGCGATCGCTGATCACATGGCCTCGCCGGGGCGCCAGCGACACGACGACGTGCGTCCGTTGGCTGCAGGGCCAGCGCGCCTACATCGATCTTCGGCAGCCCGCGCCCATGCGTGACTTCTCCCACGCGCGGACTCTCGAAGACCTGACATACGACGACTGTGTCTG